>NZ_QCXS01000003.1:600000-900000 GCF_003260015.1 Nakamurella deserti
GCGACAGTCACCTGAAATCGAGGCCACACCTCGCCGCTCGGTTCGCCGCCACCGCCCGCGCACCGACGAACCCGGACCGACGACACCGAACGAACCACGACGCACCGTCACCCGGAGCCGTCCACGGCGACGGTCACCAGGAATCGAGGCCACACCTCGCCGCTCGGTTCGCCGCCACCGCCCGCGCACCGACGAACCCGGACCGACGACGCGAAACGAACCACGACGCACCGTCACCCGGAACGGTCCACGGCCACGGTCACCAGGAATCGAGGCCACACCTCGCCGCTCGGTTCGCCGCCACCGCCCGCGCACCGACGAACCCAGACCGACGACACCGAACCGACCACCACGCACCGTCACCCCGAACCCTCGACGGCGGCGACCGACACCGCGTCGATCGTCAGTCCGGGCAGGAGCCCACCCAGCGGCTCGGCGGACACTCTTACGCGGACCTGGCGGGTGCCGACGGCGATGTCGACGGCAGCCGCCCCGGCCAGCTGGACGGCCGCCGCGCGCGCGCCGTCGAGATCACCCCGGCCGGCCAGCCGCGCCGCTTCCCGCGCGGCATCGATACAGCGGACCTGGAGTGCCACACACGAGATGCCGGCGAGACAGGCTCCCAGGACGAGCACCAGCACCGGAATGACCAGCGCCGCCTCCACCGTCACCGACCCGCGGTCGGCCCCCTCCCTGGGCCGGAGGATCGAGAGACGGCGTCGCACGGTCAGAAGCCGGTGTTCAGTGCGGACTGCACGAGTGACGTCAGCCCCGCGACGATCGAGTCGCCGGTGACGATGCGGTACAGCACCGCGGCGAACGCCGCCGCGACGACGGTGCCGACCGCGTACTCGACGGTGGACATTCCGGCGTCGGGTTCAGGGTGCTCGGACCCGGCGTTGACCGCGACGGGGGTATGCCCCGCTTCCGTCGCGAGCGCAGCGGGACCGGCTGCGAGAGTGTCCTGGACGGTGAGCGGGTGGGTCATGAGCTGTCCTCTCGAGAGTTGATGGAGTGACTTTCGTGGTTCCGGACACCGGTTCGGTGAGCGGGAATCGGCCGTTGTGGACAGCTCCGCACGTCACACGACCTGTGGATGGATCAACGAACGGCTCGACCTGTCGGCCGCTGCACGCGGCGTGCGCACGAAGGCAGAGTTCGGGAGCATTCCCATCGGTGAGGAGACCGGCTCCCCGCCGACCCGAAGGCGCCGCGCGTCCCCGGCGGTGTTGTGTCACCGGACGTGAACCCGTGGACCCGCCGACGTGCCGGGACTCCCACCTCGGGTTCGACCGAGCACCGGGCGGCCCCGATGACGGTCGATGGTCGGTGGGTTCAGCGACCGAGATCGAGCGTGCCGACCAGGGCGATCACGACAGGGGCGAGCCCGAGACAGATGAAGGCGGGCAGGAAGCAGAGGGTCAGCGGGGCGGTCATCAGGACGCCGGCCCGTTGGGCACGCCGTTCGTCGATCCCGGCCTCGGCGCGGCGAACAGCCGCGCCCTGCTCGCGCACGGTGGCGGCGAGGTCGGCACCGGCCTGCTGCGATCGGCAGGCCGCGGTGGCGATCGGAGCCAGCCACGGATCGTCCTCCGCGGGGCGCCACGCCCGTTGGACGTCGGCCCCGACCTGCAGCAGTCCGGCGACCTGCGTGAGCCGGCGGACCGACGTGCCCCCGTTCCGCTCACCCAGCACCTCGAGCGCGGCGGCCAGCGCACCACCGGTCGGCATCCCCACCTCCAGGCACGCCGCCCACAGGTCGCAGAGCACGGCCACCTCACCGCGCACCGCATCGGCGGCGACGCCCCGCCGCCGGGCGTCCCACCACGTCCCGGCAGCGACCACCGCACCCACGACCAGCGCTGGCGGCCAGGCCGTCGGCCAGATGACGACCACCGCCGCCGCGCACAGAACGCCGAGCGACACCGACCGCGCCGCCCCGGGCATCCCGGGAACGGCGGGCGGCGACGACCGCCGGGGCAGCCGCGTCGGTCCGTCGACCCAGCACAGCACGGCGCCCGCGACGCACAGGAGGGTGAGCACGACGGTCACCGCGCGATCCGGGCGGACCACAGCAGACCGGCGCACAGCAACACCGTCCCGACCAGCAGCAGGACCGAACCGAGGCCACCGCCGAAGAGCACCGGGACCGGATCCGCTCCCATCCCCGCCCCCAGCAGGACGCCCATCAGAGGCAGGGCGGCGAGCACCCAGCCGGACAGCCGGGCACCGGCCACCGCTGCGGCGCGCTGATCGGCGGCCCGCCGCCCGTCGGCGAGTCCGGCCGCGACCCCGTCGAGCAGCACCGTGAGGGGAGCTCCGAACCGCCGCGCCAGCCGCACGGCGGAGGTCAGCGCGAACTCGGCTCCGGCGAACTGCGGCGGACCCGGTCCACCGTCGCCGGTGGGCGACCCCACCCGACCGAGCAGATCCGTCACAGCAGGACCGCGGGCGCGGCGCACCGCCGCGACGGCCGTGCCGAGATCGGCTCCGGCGGCGACCTCGCGACGCAGCGCCCGCACCGCGTCGAGGACCTCGGCCTGCTCGCGAGCCTGCCGACGTCGTACCGACGCCGAGCGCACCAGCAGGCCCGCCGTGCCGCCACCGACGGCTGCCGAGAGGATCACCGCCGCGGAGCCGCCGAGCATGACCGCCGGCACCACGGGCAGCAGGAGAAGCAGGACCGGAACGGACCGGGCCGGCAACCGGAGTCGACTCACCCGGGCTCCCACCGGGTCCACGTACGGGGTCGCCGGGGCGGTCGGCCACACCCACAGGCAGGCGGCCAGCAGCAGGACGGTCACGGTGTCACCGTCATGACCACGCCCACCGGCAACCGGCGGCACCGTTCGCGCCCTGCACCGCGGGCGCACCCTCGACGGACGTCGGGGATACCCGACGGACCGGCACCTCGCGGTCGCCGTGCCGGAGCGGTAGCCGCCCGCAACCGGCCGGCGAAGCGCCGTATCGTCACGGCGCCGATCGCAACAGCTCATCGAGAACCGCGGCACCCGGACCGCGGGCACCGTCGGGCCCGTGAGCCGGCACCACGTGCACCCGCCCCTCGGCGCCGGTCCGCAGGACCCCCAGCTCGGCGATGCGGCGCACCACGCGCCCGCCGGCGGAGAGCCGCTCGAGCTGGATGACAACCTGGACCGCGCCGGCCAGCTGGGCGTGGAGCGCGGTGTCGCTCATCCCGCCGAGTGCCGCCAGCGCGGACAGCCGAGCCGGCACGTCGGCCGCGGTGTTGGCGTGCACGGTCCCCGCACCGCCGCGGTGACCCGTGTTGAGGGCGATGAGCAGGTCGACGACCTCGGCGCCACGGACCTCGCCGACGATCAGCCGGTCGGGCCGCATCCGCAGACCCTGCCGGACCAGGTTGCGCAGCTCGATCTCGCCGGCCCCTTCGACGTTGCTGGTGCGGGCGATCAACCGCACGACGTGCGGATGCCGCGGCCGCAGCTCACCCGCGTCCTCCACCGTGATGAGTCGTTCGTCGGCACCGACCTCGCCGAGCAGCGCCGCCAGCAACGTCGTCTTCCCGGTGCCCGTGCCACCGGAAATGAGGACGGCCAGGCGGGCGGCGACCACCCGTCGTAGCAGGTCGCCGACGACCGGCGGGAACGCCCCGCGGCGCCCGAGCTCGGCCAGGTCGAACTCGGCCGGTCGCAGAACCCGCAGAGACAGCGACGTCCCGTCGGCGGCGATCGGTGGCAGCACCGCGTGCAGTCGGGTGCCGTCCACCAGCTGCGCGTCGACGAAGGGACGCGCGTCGTCGAGTCGCCGCCCGGCGGCTGCGGCCAACCGGCGGGCGAGCCGCTGCACCGCCTCGTCGTCGGTGAAGCGGACGCCGGTCGGCTCCCAACCGTGACCGCGGTCGACGCGGACGTCGTCCGGACCGTTGACCACGACATCGGTCGTCGCCGGGTCGGCGAGCAGACCGGCGAGCGGACCGACTCCGACCAGTTCGGCCTGCAGGGCCCGGATGAGCCGCAGCATCTGGGCGTCGCTGACGAGGACGCCGGCCTCGGCCCGCACAGCCGCCGCCACCGCCGCGGCCGACGGTTGGGTTCCGCCACCGTCGTGGTCGGTGAGTCGCTGCTGCACCCGCGCGACCAGGTCGGCCGACACCGCGGGGACCGGCCGGTCGGTGCGTCCCGTCCCGGCGGGCACCGGCCGCGCCGGCGGCGCCGTGGCCGCGAAGGGGCTCACGGACGCAGCTCCGAACCGGCGACGGCCGACAGCACCGCCAGTGCCGCCCGGCCCAACGGGGTACGCGGATCCTCCCCCGGGGCGTGACCCAGCTCGACGTCACGGGACAGATGCGGCTGCGGGCGCATCTGGGCGATCAACGGCAGCTCCAGCGACCGCGCGAGATCGTCGGCACCGATCCCGCCCACCGACGGACCCCGGACGACGAGACCGGCCCGGGCACCGGCCGCATCGATCCGGTCGACCACCCGGCGCGCGGCGTAACAGGCGAGGACGTCGGCGGTCGCCACCACGACCACCAGGTCGGAGTTCTCCAGGGCGACGTCACCCAACGGGTCGGGGACGCGCGGGACGTCCAGAACAGCCACCTCGCCGGCCCGTCGGCAGGCGTCGAGGACCACGGTCAGAGTCTCCGGAGTGGGCGGTGCCCCACCGTGGTCGTCGCTGCCGAACGACAGCACCGAGAGCCGCCCGTGATGTGCGTCGGAACGGCGGGTGCGCGAGGGTCGGCCAATGCGTGGCCCGGTGACGGAGGGCAGCGATTCGTGGAGGGCCTCCGCGGGCACCCGACCGACCGGGGTCGCGAGGTCGGGCCACCGCAGACCCGGGTCGGTCTCCAGCCCCAGCAGGACGTCCAACCCGGCGCCCCACGGGTCGCAGTCGGCCAGCACGACGCCGACGCCGGCCCGGACGCCGGCGACCGCCACCGCACTGGCGAGAACGGACGCCCCCGCCCCGCCCCGGGCGCCGATGACCGACACCACGCGGCCGCCACCCGGCCCCCGGTGCAGGGTGTCGGCCAGGACCGCCACCAACAGGTCCTCCGCCTGGGGCAGCAGCACGGTGCGCTCCACGCCGAGGAGCACACAGTGCTCCCACACGTTGCCGTCCGGTTCGGTGGCCGACACGACGATGACCCCGGACCGCCGGGGCAACTGGGCGAGGACTGCGCCCCGCACCTGCCGCGCGTCCAGCAGCACCAGCGGTGCCGAGCGCCAGAAGGCCCGGGACTCCGCCGTCCGGGCGTGGGTGATGTCCACGCCGGCAGCCGCGGCGATCCGCAGCAGGTCGTCCAACAGGTCCTCGTCGTCGGTGACGACCAACGGCCGCGCTTCCATCTGTGTCCCTCCACCCGGTCGACCTGGTGACGACCGGTCGGAGCAGCACAGCGGAGGCACGGCCGGGCGGTCCACCGCGGAAGGCGACCGGCGTGGACAACCGGTCTCGCGACCGGTGCTGTGGACGCCTGCGCGAGGAAGCGCCCCGACGGTCGGCGGGTCGCCTCACAGGCGGCCACCGGCCAGGTCTGTGGACAACCGTGCGGCGGCTCGGCTGCGGTAGGGCACAGTGCAAGTCGCGCAGGAGCAACGGCGACACCGCTTCGAAAGGAAGGGAAGCCGAAAGCAAGCGCACGACATCCCATGGACGGGGATGCGATCGTGGACCGAAAGGGCCGGAAGTCAAGGGCGCCCCCCGCCAGGGGGGGTAGGCGGGGGGCGCGGGGTCCGACTCAGGGGGGTGAGCCAGACCGGGTGGTCGGTTTCGGGGGGGTGAAAACCGACAGGTGCGAGCCTAGCGCGTCATCTTCAGCGCGTCACGCCTCTCGTCCGTATGTCACTCTAATACCGCTTTCGGCCCAGCGATCGGGGCGGCCGTAACAGTACGAAGTAAACGACTCACCCACTCGGATGACCTTCTTGCCCACGCTGCACATCGGGCGTACTACTGACTCACGAACTCGTGGTCGGCTCGGTCGTCGGTGGAAGAGAAACCGGCGACTCCCCGGCTCCGGCTTCGCACGCAGACCCCCGGCACCCACTCACCGCACCAACCGCGGAGGTACGTCGTGCGGGCGCACCGCGACACTCGCGGTCCCCATTTTCCGACGAACAGTGGTGAGCACTGGTAACCAGGCAGCCTGCGTCCGACGGCGCCCTCACTTCGGCGAGGGCGCCGTCACCGTGTCCGGCCCCGACTCGACGTCACCGCACGACGAACTCCTCAGCCCCGCTGGGTCTCGGCGATCGACCGCCCCTCCCGTGCGCCGGCCACCAACGCCTCGCAGGTGAAGACGAGCCAGGCGTCCAAGGCTCCGGGGGCCCGGTGACGGTAGCCGTCGAGCAGTTCCTCGTAGCGGGCACCGCTGCGCAGGTAGGCCACCTCCGGCACGCCGAGGGCGTGCGGATCCAGCCAGCTGTGCACCATGGCCAGTCGGGCGGCCGCCCGGGCGACCACGCCGTTGGCCTCGCCGAACGGGCGGATCGCGGCGATCTCGGCATGCACCACGGACACCAGGACCGGCGCCGGCCAGCCGGAGCCCGCCACCATTGCCGCCACCCCGGCCAGCCGCGCCGCGACCTCCGGATCGGACACCGGCCGGCCGAGCGCCGCGGGGTCGGCGAGGTCGGCGGCGGCCAGGGTGTGCAGCCGGGCCAGCGCCTGCAACGGGGCCCGCCCGAACACCGGGGCGAGCGCCCCGACCGCCGCCGAGCAGCGGATGGCCCCGGCCAGCACCGGGTCGGCGACGGCCGTCCCCTCGGAGTCCAGCGCGGGGTCACCGCCGTCCATGGCCGCCGACGCGCGCGCCGCCCGGATGCCCGCCGCCGCGGCCGAGGTCGGCCATCCCCGGCGGTTGGTGGGGTGCAGTGCCAGGGCCGAGAGCGCGTCGCGGGCCTCTTCGACGGCGGCGGCGACACCCGGTCCGGCGGTGAGATCGGGCCAGAGGGAGGTCACCGGACGACCGTACTGGCCCGTTCCGACGCCGGCGGCACGCCGGGCACCCCCCGACCGGCGCACCCCGGCGGGACGCGACCGCCGCGCGCCCAGGCTCGGCCTTCACCGGCTCGCCACGAACCGGTTCCGACCGGCACCCTCCGAACGCGGGAGTGCGGGCGGGTCCACCCGTCCATCGACGGACCGCGTGGCGGTCCGTCGGTGGCCCCGGTTAGGTTGACAGCGCACCGGCCGAGCGACGCCCCCACGGGCTCGGCGACACCGCACCACCTGTACCCGCTGACACCGTCGTCGAGAGGCTGTTCCCGTGTCCGAGGCACCGAAGTCCGAGGTTCCCACCCAGACCCACACCCTGGACAACCTGCTGGCGGAGGACCGGACGTTCCCGCCCAGCGCCGAGTTCGCCGCACAGGCGAACCTGGGCGAGGAGGCCTACGCGCGAGCGGCCGCCGACCCCGACGCGTTCTGGACGGAGCAGGCCCGGCGGTTGACCTGGTCCACCCCCTTCACCGAGGTGCTGGACTGGTCCGACGCCCCGCACGCCAGGTGGTTCGCCGACGGGCAGCTCAACGTCGCCTACAACTGCGTGGACCGGCACGTCGAGGCCGGCAACGGCGACCGGGTCGCCATCCACTGGGAGGGCGAGCCCGGCGACACCCGCACCATCACCTACGCCGACCTGCAGCGCGAGGTCAGCAAGACGGCCAACGCGCTGGCCGGGATGGGCCTCACCACCGGGGACCGCGTCGCGATCTACCTGCCGATGATCCCCGAGGCCGTGTTCTCCATGCTCGCCTGCGCACGCCTGGGCCTGACCCACACGGTCATCTTCGGCGGGTTCTCGGCCGAGGCGATCCGCTCCCGCGTAGCCGACAGCGAGGCGAAGCTGGTCATCACCGCCGACGGCCAGTACCGCCGCGGCACGCCGGTGTCTCTGAAAGAGGCTGTCGACAACGCCGTCGGCACGGACGACTCGCCCGTCCAAAACGTGCTGGTGGTCCGCCGCACCGGGATCGACATCACCTGGACCGACAAGGACCTGTGGTGGCACGAGGTGGTCGACACCCAGGCCGACACCCACGAAGCCCAGCCGTTCCCGGCCGAGCAGACGCTCTTCCTGCTCTACACCTCCGGCACCACGGGTAAGCCCAAGGGCATCCTGCACACCTCCGGCGGCTACCTGACGATGGCGGCCTACACCCATCATGCGGTGTTCGACCTCAAGCCCGAGACCGACGTCTACTGGTGCACCGCCGACATCGGCTGGGTGACCGGGCACTCCTACATCGTCTACGGGCCGCTGGCCAACGGCGCCACCCAGGTCATCTACGAAGGCACCCCGAACACCCCGCACGAGGGCCGGCACTGGGAGATCGTCGACAAGTACGGCGTGACCATCTACTACACGGCCCCCACACTGATCCGCACCTTCATGCGCTGGGGTGCCGACATCCCGGCGCGGTACTCGCTCGAGTCGTTGCGGGTACTGGGGTCGGTCGGCGAACCCATCAACCCCGAGGCGTGGATGTGGTACCGGCTGAACGTCGGGCACGACCGCACCCCGATCGTCGACACCTGGTGGCAGACCGAGACCGGCGCGATCATGATCTCGCCGCTACCCGGGGTGACCGCCGCGAAGCCGGGCTCGGCGATGGGCCCGCTGCCCGGGATCAGCGCCAAGGTCGTGAACGACGAAGGCGTCCCCGTCGGCAACGGCGAGGGCGGCTACCTCGTCGTGGACCGCCCGTGGCCATCGATGCTGCGCACCATCTGGGGCGACGACCAGCGGTTCAAGGACACGTACTGGTCGCGGTTCGCCGCGCAGGGCTACTACTTCGCCGGCGACGGCGCCAAGTACGACGACGACGGCGCGCTCTGGGTGCTGGGTCGCGTGGACGACGTGATGAACGTGTCCGGGCACCGCATCTCGACCACCGAGGTCGAGTCCGCGCTGGTGTCGCATCCGTCGGTGGCCGAATCCGCGGTGGTCGGCGCGACCGACGCCATGACGGGTCAGGGCATCGTGGCCTTCGTCATCCTCCGCGGCATACCGGTACCCGAGCGGGAGTCCGACGAGGAGAAGTCGCTGATCACCGCGCTGCGCAACCACGTCGCGACCCAGATCGGGCCGATCGCCAAACCCCGGCAGATCCTGCTGGTGCCGGAGCTGCCCAAGACCCGCTCCGGCAAGATCATGCGGCGATTGCTCCGCGACGTGGCCGAGGGCCGCGAACTCGGGGACGTCACCACGCTGCAGGACTCCGCCATCATGGGCCTGATCAACAGCGGGCTGGCCAAGCCGTCGTCCTGATCCGGGACGGGGTGCGGCGGCAGGCGGTCGCGCCGCGCGCGGACGGTCACGCCGCACGCGGGCGGTCCGTCGCGCCGCGCCGCGCGGGGGGACAGTCACACCGGGCGGCGGGGGGGACCTACACACCGTTCGCGTCGCGGACGGTCACACCGCTCGCGTCGCGGATGGGTGAACGTGGGTATACCTGAGCGCGACCGCGGGTTGCCTCCGTCGACGACGGCGGACCACCGTCGTCGGGCGGGTTCGACACCACGGACGTGCCGCCGCCATCCGCCCGGGTGACGCAGGGAACGGCCGGTCGACCGGCCCACCACGCGAAGCCCACCGGGTGGACGTGGCACGATGAGCGGGCCGCGAGGCCGGTTCGAGTTTCGGACGACCCCGCGCCGACGCAGCGCCCGCACCACCGCACCACCTCATGCAGCCGCACAGCAGTCCGCAAGCCCCCGGGCTTCGACGTCAGGAGATCGCCGTGACCTACCCAGGGAGCAACCCCGGCCAAGCCCGCGGCACCGGCTACGTCCGGCCGTCGATCCCGCTCACCCCGGAGCAGGACGTGGACCGCTCGGAGTCCATCGGCACGCTGGTCAAGGACGCCACCGCACAGGTGTCGACCCTCGTCCGCGCCGAGATCGAGCTGGCCAAGCTGGAGATCGTGTCGTCGGCGAAGCAGGGCGCCGTCGGGGCCGTGTTCTTCGTCGTCGCCGGCGTCATCGGGCTGTTCTCGCTGTTCTTCTTCTGGTTCATGGTCGGCGAGATCCTCGACCTGTGGCTGCCGCGGTCGCTGTCGTTCGCGATCGTCTTCATCGTGATGGTGATCCTGGCCGGCCTGTTCGTGCTGATCGGATTGCGCAAGGTCAAGAAGATCCGCAAGCCCGAAAAGACCATCCAGTCGCTGCAGGACACCGCGACCACGCTGAAGAGGGCCGCGTCCCACCCGGACGTCCCCACCAAGGCGTGACACCGGCGGTGCCCGCTCCCGGTCCGCGGTGAGCGCACCTCAGCGCTCCGTCGCCGCGCCCGACCCGTCCGCCGTCCGCTACCCCGGACCCTGGCGGCACATCGACGTCAGTGCCAACGGGGTCCGATTCCACGCGGCCGAGGCCGGCTCGGGCCCGCTCGTCGTTTTCCTGCACGGCTTCGGGCAGTTCTGGTGGTCGTGGCGGCACCAGTTGGAGCACCTCCCCCAGCTGGGCTACCGCGCGGTCGCGGTCGACGTGCGGGGATACGGCGACTCGGACAAGCCGCCCCGCGGCTACGACGCCTTCACGCTGGCCGGCGACACCTCCGGCCTGATCCGTGCCCTCGGTGAACCCAGTGCCGTCGTCGTCGGCACCGGGTTGGGTGGTCTCACCGCCTTCAACACCGCCGCGGTCCGCCCGCAGCAGGTCCGGGCCGTCGTGGCGGTCAATGCCGCCCATCCGATGTCGCTGGCCCGGATGCGCCGGTCGCGCCGCGCCGGCGGCTACCGCCGCCTGCTGGCCCGGGCGCGCTGGCCGTGGTGGCCGGAGCGCCGGCTGGCCGCCGGGAACGGCGCCGGCCTCGAACGGGTCGTGCGGCAGGGGGCGGGCCGGGCGTGGCTCGCCTCGGCCGACTACGACGACACCATCGGCCGGATGCGCGACGCGATCACCATCCCCGGGGTCAGCCATGCCGCCCTCGAACACCTCCGATGGATCGCCCGGTCACCGTGGCGTTCCGACGGCCTGCGCCACCGGGAGGCCCTCCTGCGGCACCCGGTCACCGCCCCGGTGCTGCACATCGGCGGTGAGGGCGATCGGGTGATCCCGCTGGCCATGCTGTCGGAAGCGGCGCAGTACTGCTCGGGTGGGTACCTGCGGCACGTCATCAGCGGTGTCGGGCACTACGCCGCCGAGGAGTCCCCGGCCCGGGTGACCGAGCTGGTGGCCGACTTCCTGCAGGGCCTCGACCAGCACTGACCCGGCGGCCCGCGAGCCCCACCGTCCCCTGGCGGACGCGGCACCGACAGCTCGCTCCCACGACCCGCCGCAGCCGGCCCGTCCCAGCACGCCGTCAGTCCAGTGCGCAGGCGCCTGTCGCGGCTTCCGTCGTGTCGGTCAGTCCGGCGGCGACGGTGTCCGCCACCTCGGCCGCGGTGAGCGCGAACCCGGTCTCGGCGTCGTCGATCGCGGCGCCGAAGACGACCCCGATGACCTCCCCGTCGGCATCGAGGACCGGGCCGCCGGAGTTGCCGGGCTGCACGAGCGCGCGCAGCAGGTACACCTCGCGACGCACCGTAGTGCTCTGGTAGATGTCCGGTCCGGTCAGCTCGGTGACCGACCGGACCCGGCCGGCGCTGACCGTGAACGGCCCACCGAGCGGGTACCCGAGCACGATCGCGTCCGACTGGGGCGCCGCCGCCCGGGCGTCGAAGACCAGCGCCGGGAGGTTCAGCCCCGGCACGTACAGCACCGCGGTGTCCTGCTCGGAGTCGTAGGCCACCACGGTGGCCGGCTCCAGCGTCCCGCCGACCTCCACCCCGACCGTCGAGGCACCTCCGACCACGTGCGCGTTGGTGAGGACGTGATCGGGCCCGATGACGAATCCGGTGCCGCTGGATCCCTGGCCGCACGACTGGGACACGGCCCGCACCTTCAGCACCGATGGAGCGGCCGCCGCGACCACCGGGTCGGCGACCAGCGCGTCGTCGGGAGCGGGCACGTCCACGATGGGTGTCGCCCCCAGTGGACCCAGGATGTCCGGGAATCCCGTGGAATTGAGCAGTGCCCGCAGCTGATCGGTGATGCCCTGGGATCCGTCGGGGGCGACCCGGTCGACGGCGCCCAGCACGGTGGAGTTGCGGATCGCCGAGCTGAGCCACGGCACCGGTGCGGACGCCAGCGGCAGCGCCACGATCCAAGCCAGCGCGAGCACGGCGACGGCCTGGCCGGCCATCCCGAGGGTGCGGTCGACGGCCTTCGCCGGGGTCCAGGTGATCTGCTCCGACAACGTGCGGCCGGCCCAGCCGCCGATGAACTCCCCGATCAGCACCCCGACGACGAGGATGGCCATCGACGCGGCCGTCCGGGCCAGCCCGGAGTCGAGGTCGCGCACGACCACCGGCGCCAACGCCAGGGCACCGAGTGCGCAGGCCACCGCGCCCAGCAGCGAGTAGGCGGCGGCCAGCAGGCCCTGACGGAAGCCCGCGACCCCGCCGGCGACGACGATCAGGACGAGGATGACGTCGAAGAAGGTCATCGACGGCTCAGGTCGATGGTCCGGGTGTGAGGGAACTCCCACGGCACCGTCCAGCCGCCCAGGTCCAGCAGGGCGTCGACGATGGCGGCGGTGAATCCCCAGACCAGCATCCCGGCGACGTCGAAGGCCGGGCCGACGAAGGTGCCCCAGGAGCCCCGGACCCGGTTCGCCGGGTCGGCGAGTTCGGCGATCGGCACCCGGGCCACCAGCGCCGTTTCGGCCGGATCGACCGGCGCGACCGGCCCGGGGGTGTGCCAGTAGGCCAGCACCGGATGGACGATGAACTCCGAACGCGGCAGGTACAACCTCGGCATCAGCACCAACGGGGTGACCGACGCCGGGTCCAGGCCGGTCTCCTCGTGCCCCTCGCGCAGGGCGGCCGCGACCGCGTCCTCGCCGACGTCGATGGCGCCGCCCGGGAACGCGGGCTGCCCCGCGTGGGTGCGCAGGGTCGCCGCGCGCTGGGTGAGGAGGATGTCCGGACCCGAACTCCCGGTGGTGCCTTCGGACAGCAGCATCAGGACCGCGGACTGACGGTTGCCGCCCTGCTGGTGCCGGGCGCCGCGGTCCAGCATGCCGGGCAGCTGGCCGCCGAGGCTGCGGCGGATCATCGGCCGCAGCCAGTGCGGCACCTCGTCGTCGCCCACCAGCGGGACGGCGGCCGGGTCGAGGAGGGCGTCCGGCGGCTCCACCGCCACCTCGGGCTCGGGGGACGCGACCGGTGCCTGCGCCGCAGCCGTACCGGCATCTGTTGCCGCGCCGGAGCCGGCAGTCGGGCCCGCCTCCCGCGGCTGCGCCGCGGCAACACCCGGGACCAGCGGATCCCCGGCGGGCACCGTCATCGATTCACCGCCGCTCCGGCCGCCGCCGGCCGAGCCGCAGCCCTCGAGGCGACCGTCGGACGAGCCGTTGCTGGCCGAGCCGCAGCCATCGAGGCCCCCGCCGGCCGGGCCGCCGTCATGAGGGCCACCATCGCCCGAGCCGGCGCCATCCGGTCCGCCACCATCCGTGCCGCCGCTGGCCGAGCCGCCGCCATCCGGGCCGCCGTCATGAGGGCCGGCGCCATCGGCCGAGCCCCCGCCACCGAGGCCGCCGTCATCGGGCCGTGGTCACGCCCGCGCCGCCGCGGGCGCCGGAGTGGGTTCCCCGCCAAGTCCGGCGAGGGCCAGCAGGTGCTCGCGTTCGGGACCCACGACGAGCTTCGCGGCGACCTCCGGGTCGGTCGGCCCGGTGCCGTACGACGGGCACAGCGGAGCCAGGAAGCACGCTCCGCAGGCCGGCTTCTTGGCCGCGCACACCCGACGTCCGTGGAAGATCACCCGGTGCGAGAACATCGTCCACTCGGCGGGCGGGATCATCGCGCCGACGGCGTGCTCGACCTTGACCGGATCCTCCTCCGTGGTCAGTCCCCACCGCCGGACGAGCCGGCCGAAATGGGTGTCCACGGTGATGCCGGGAACGCCGAAGGCGTTGCCGAGGACGACGTTGGCGGTCTTGCGGCCGAAACCGGGCAGCGTGACCAGCTCCGCCAGGGTGCCGGGCAGCTCGCCGTCGAACCGCTCGAGCACCGCCTGCCCGAGTCCGATCAGCGACGCCGCCTTGTTGCGGAAGAACCCCGTCGGCATGATCAGCGCCTCGAGCTCGGCGCGGTCGGCGGCGGCGTAGGCCGCGGCGTCGGGATACCGCGCGAACACCGCGGGCGTCACCTGGTTGACCCGCGCATCGGTGCACTGGGCGCTCAGGATCGTCGCCACGGCGAGTTCCAACGGGGTGGTGAAGTCGAGTTCACAGTGGGCCCCGGGGTAGCCGACGGTCAGCTCGGCGTTGAGCCGACGGGCCCGGCGGGTGCGCGCGAGCGGGGTGGCCGGCGGCTTCGGGGCCCGGACCCGGACGGCCGGGGCGGGTGCGGGAACGGACACCTCAACACTGTGTCACACGGCACCGACAGCCGGCCGGGGCGAGCGGTGGCCGATCGACCGGGGTGGCGGCGGTGCGATCGGCCGCGGTCCGGGGGAAGATGGGAGGCACTATGGCCGTCTTCCTGGTGTTGCTCTTCCCGCTGCTGCTGCTGGTCTTCGCCGTGCTCATGGAGCGCGTCGAGGCCCGGTTGAAGCACGTGTCGGTGACCGAGAACGAGGTCGAGGAGTTCCTCGATCAGGCGCGTCCGGACGAGGTGAACACCTTCATCCGCGAGGGCATCGGACGGGCGTTGTACCTGTTCCGGCTACGTCGCCGGCCCCGCCGGTCGCGCCGCGCGAAGAGCGGCGACGCACCCCGCGGCTGACCGCCGCGCCCCCGGCGAACGGGTCCTGGTAGCACCAAGCCCGGTGATGACCCCTAGACTGCCTTCTGCTGAGGTGATTCAGGTCATAGGGCAGGGCAGGAGGACTGGTGGAAGACACGCTGGCGAAGGCCGGGATTTTTCAGGGTGTGGACCCGGACGCCGCGATGGCGTTGGGTTCCCAACTGGAGACGGTCGAGTACCCCAGGGGTAGCGCGATCTTCTCCGAGGGCGAACTCGGGGACCGCCTCTACGTCATCCTGTCCGGGAAGGTGAAGCTCGGTCGGCACTCCGCCGACGGACGCGAGAACCTGCTGGCCGTGATGGGCCCGTCGGACATGTTCGGCGAGCTGAGCGTCTTCGACCCGGGCCCGCGCACCTCGTCGGCCACCGCGGTCACCGACGTGACGCTGGCGACGATGGAGCGCAACTCCATGCTGCAGTGGATCCGGCTGCGCCCCGAGATCGCCGAGCAGTTGCTGCGGGTGCTCGCCCGCAGGCTGCGCCGGACGAACAACTCGCTCGCCGACCTGATCTTCACCGACGTCCCCGGCCGGGTGGCCAAGGCGCTGCTGCAGCTGGCCCGCCAGTTCGGGTCGCAGGAGGGCAACACCACCCGCGTCACGCACGACCTGACGCAGGAGGAGCTCGCCCAGTTGGTCGGAGCCTCCCGCGAGACGGTCAACAAGGCACTCGCCGACTTCGGTCAGCGTGGCTGGCTGCGCCTCGAGGGCAAGAGCGTGATCATCCTGGACGCCGACCGGCTGGCCCGTCGCTCCCGCTGAACGCACCGCACACCGCTGAACGCACCACCACACCGCCTCCGGTCCGCCGGGGGCGGTGTCGTGTGTCCGGGGTCAGCGACGGCGCCAGCGGCTGACCGTCACCGCCAGCGTCGCGACGGTGACGTCGGGTCCGGCGGCCAGTGTCCGGTCCAGCGACTCCCGGTCGACGTGTCGCGCCGACGGCCCCATCAGCACCAGCCGCCGCAGATCGTCCCGGTCCAGCCGTAGCGGCGACCGGACGTCGGTGCTCCCGTCGGCGACGAACTCCCCGGCCAGCGACGCGGCGAGTTTCGCGTCCTTGCCGGCGTCCACCGTGAGCATCCCGAGCGGACCGATCAGCTCGGCCAGGTGCGCGGGCGCTGGGGTTACCACGATCAGCCGCCCGTCCGGCCGCAGCACCCGGGACAGCTCGGCGGCGTCCCGCGGCGCGAAGATGCTGAGGGCGACGTCGACGGCCCCGTCGGCGACCGGCAGCCGCGACCAGGCGTCGGCGACGACGGACCCGATCGCCGGTGACGCCGACGCCGCCCGCCGTGCCGCGCGCACCGAGGCGTCCAGGGCGATCCCGACGGCTCCCGGCCGCGCCGCGAGCACCGCGGCGAGGTACCAGCCGGTGCCCGCCCCGACCTCCAGCAGCACCTGTGCGTCCGCCGGGCAGAGCGCGGTCACCGCGTCGGCGGTCGGCCGGTAGTGCCCGGCGGCGAGGAACGCGTCCCGGGCGGTGACCATCTCGGCGCTGTCGCCGGTGTCGGTGCGCGACCGACGGCCGAGCAGCGACACGTAGCCCTGCCGGGCGAGGTCGAAGCGGTGACCCTGCGGGCAGCCGAGAGTGCCGTCGGTGCGGGTCAGCGGGCCGTCGCAGTGCGGGCAGGCCAGAGCGGGCAGGACGGGGTCGATCACCGGGACCGCAGGTACTCCAGCTGCGCGGCGACCGACCTCTCGGCGGCTGGCCGGACGCTGTCGTCGATGTCGGTGTAGACCGCGTCGGTCACCGCGACCACGTCGTCGCCGACCGCGGCCACCGCCGCCTCGACCGCGGCCAACCGGGCCAGCCGGTGTTCGCGGTACCGCCCCACGACGGCTGCGAGGTCGGGCAGCACCGGGCCGTGTGCGGGTAGCACCGTCGCCGGCCCCAACGCGGCGAGCCGCTCCAACGACGCCAGGTAGTCGCCGAGCCGACCGTCCGGATGGGCGAGGATCGTCGTCCCGCGGCCCAGGATGGTGTCGCCGGTGAGCACCGACCCGGTGGGCCGGCCGTCGGGCGCGACGTCGTCACGGAGCAGGAAACAGACCGAGTCGGCGGTGTGGCCGGGGGTGGCCAGCACCTGCACGTGCACGCCGGCCGCCTCGATGACCTCGCCGTCGGTCAGCGACGCACCACCGACGCAGAAGGCGGGGTCCAGCGCCCGCACCGGCGCCCCGGTGAGGGCGGCGAACCGCTCGCTCGCCGCGGTGTGGTCGAGGTGGTGGTGGGTGATGAGCACGAGCTCGACGGGCCGGGCGGCGAGGTCGGCGAGGTGTGTCTCGTCCAGCGGACCCGGGTCGACGACGATCACGGACGCGGATCCGGGGCCGGACAGCACGTAGGAGTTGGTGCCGTCCAGGGTCATGGGACCGGCGTTGGGAGCCAACCGGGAGCCGGTCAGCGCGGTACGGGGCCGCACCCCGGAGGCGTCGTTCACGCCGACCACCGTAAGCCCCGGCCGGCGGGGCAGACTGCGGGGATGCGCACACCCGTCGAGGTCGCCGACGGTGTCCACGTCGCCACCTCGGTGCTGGACATGACCACCAGCACGGTGCTGGTGCACGGGGACGAGGCGCTGCTCGTCGACCCGTCGTGGACGCCGGACGAGCTGGCCGGGCTGGCCGACTGGCTGGATCACCGCGGTCTGACGGTGGTCGGCGGGTTCGCCACCCACGCCCACCACGACCATGTGCTCTGGCATCCCCGGTTCGGGCACGCTCCCCGGTGGGCGTCGGCGGTGACCGCCCGGCGCGCCGCCGAGAGCCGACAGCATCTGGTCAGTGCGCTGGGCGACTGGCCCGCCGACCTCACACCGCTGGTCGGGCGGCTCACCGCCGCCGAGGGTCTGCCCTGGCCGGAGCCGGTCGAACCGGTGGTGCACGACGCGCACACCCCCGGCCACACCGCGCTCTGGCTGCCCGGACCGCGGGTGCTCATCGCCGGCGACATGCTCAGCGACGTCGAGCCGCCGCTACCGGAGGAGACCGGACCGTCCGAGTACGTCGAGGGTTTGGAGACGCTGCGCCCCTACGCCGAGCGGGCGGCACTCGTGATCCCCGGGCACGGACACCCGGGGACCGACGTCGTCGCCCGGTGGCGACGCGACCTTGCCGAGGTCAGCGGACCTCGATGACCGCCTCCACCTCGACGGGCGAGTTCAGCGGCAGCTCGGACACACCGACGGCGGAGCGGGCGTGCCGGCCGTCCTCGCCGAGCACCTCGGCGAACAGGTCCGACGCGCCGTTGATGACACCCGGTTGACCGTTGAAGCCCGGGGCCGACGCCACGAAGCCGACGACCTTGATGATCCGGACGACGTTGTCGATGCCGACCGCGTCGTGCGCGGCGGCCAGCACGTTGAGCGCGCACTGCCGGGCCAGCCGGTTGGCGTCGGCCGGGTCGACCTCGGCGCCGACCTTGCCGGTGGCCGGCAGCGCACCGTCCACGAACGGCAGTTGACCCGCGGTGTAGACCAGGTTGCCGGTACGCGACCAGGGCAGGTACGAGCCGGCGGCCGCGGGCAGCGCGGGCAGCACGATACCCAGCTCGGCCAACTTCGCCGACGCGGTCACAGCTTCTCGCGCTTCAGGTAGGCGACCAGCTGCTCCGGGTTCGGGCCGGGGATGACCGAGACGAGCTCCCAGCCGTCCTCCCCCCAGGTGTCCAGGATCTGCTTGGTGACGTGACTGATCAGCGGGATGGTGGCGTATTCCCAGCTACGACGGGCGGGGGTGGGCTGTGTCATGCCCTGACCCTATCGGCCCGGTGCGCGGACGGCCGGGACACCGTCGGCGGGCGCGCACCGCCCCGGGACCGGCACAATCACCGGTCATGGAGTGGTGGCGATGGGCGGCGGCGGCCGGGGCGACGGTGTTGATCCTGCTGCTGCTGGCCCTGCGGTTCGACACGCTCAAGGACCGCCGCGGCGGCAGTGCCGGCACCGCCGCCCGCCGGCTGGCGCCGTGGCTGCTGCTGGTGCCGGTGGTGGTGCTGGCCGCCTTCGTCGGTCCCTGGTGGCTGGCCGCGGTCGTCGTCGCGCTGCCGGCCGTCACGCTGCTGGCCATGGCCGCCGTCGACTGAACCGCGCGCTCCGCCGCCCGGCGGGTGCGCCCACTACGCTGACCGGCATGGCCGCGACCGCTGAGCTCTGGCCGGACGCGGCCCGTCGAGCCCGTCTGCACATCGTCTCCGGCAAGGGCGGCACCGGGAAGACCACCGTCGCCGCCGCGCTGGCCATCGCGCTCGCCGCGGGCGGCAAGCGGGTGCTGCTGGTGGAGGTCGAGGAACGCCAGGCCATCGCCCGGTTGTTCGACCTGCCGCCGCTGCCCTACGAGGAGCGCAAGATCGCGGTGGCCGCCGAGGGCGGCGAGGTCCGTGCGCTGGCCATCGACGTGGAGGCCGCGTTGATGGAGTACTTCGCGATGTTCTACAACCTCGGCTTCGCCGGCCGGTCGCTGAAGAAGATGGGTGCCGTCGAGTTCGCGACCACCCTCGCCCCGGGGCTGCGGGACGTGCTGCTGACCGGCAAGACCAAGGAGTGCGTCACCCGCACCGAGCGCGACGGCTCCTGCGTCTACGACGCCGTGGTGATGGATGCCCCGCCGACGGGCCGGGTGGTGTCGTTCCTCAACGTCACGGTCGCGATGGCCGACCTCGCCCGCAAGGGCCCGATCCGCAACCAGGCCGACGGGGTCGTGGAGCTGCTGCACTCCCCCGACACGATGGTCCACCTGGTGACGTTGCTGCAGGACATGCCGGTCACCGAGACGATCGAGGCCGTCGCGGGCCTCGGGGAGGTCGGGCTGCAGGTCGGCACGCTGATCGTGAACGCCGCGACCGGCGCGCACCTGGCCGACGCGGCGCTGCTGCCCGCGGCGGAGGGCCGGCTCGACCCCGAGCGGCTCGCCGCCGGGCTGCACAGCGGCGGCATCACCGCCACCCCCGCCCTCGTCGACGGGCTGATCGAGGAGGCCACCCTGCACGCCACCAAGGTCGTCGCCGAACGCGAGTGCGCCGAGACCGTCGCCGCCCAGGGGCTGCCGGTGATCACGCTGCCGTTCCTGGCCGACGGTGCCGACCTGGGCGGGCTGTACGAGCTGGCCGACCACCTGCACGCGCAGGGCGTCCGATGACCCGGTTGGATCTCGACGAGCTGATCGGGGACCCGGCGACCAGGATCATCGTGACCTGCGGCTCGGGTGGGGTGGGCAAGACCACGACCGCCGCGTCGATCGCCCTGCGCGCCGCCGACCGGGGGCGGACCACCGCGGTGCTGACCATCGACCCGGCGAAGCGGCTGGCCCAGTCGCTGGGCCTGGACGAGCTCGACAACACCCCACGGCGGGTGGAGACGGGCAGTGCGGGCGAGCTCTGGGCGATGATGCTCGACACCCGGCGGACCTTCGACGACATGGTGTCGGCGCACTCGACGCCGCAGCGGGCGGAGCAGATCTTCGCCAATCCCTTCTACCAGACCATCTCCAGCTCCTTCAGCGGGACGCAGGAGTACATGGCGATGGAGAAGCTGGGCCGACTGGCCGCCACCGGGCAGTGGGATCTGATCGTGGTGGACACCCCGCCGAGCCGGTCGGCACTGGACTTCCTGGACGCGCCGCAGCGGCTCTCGTCGTTCCTGGACGGGCGCACCATCAAGCTGCTGACCAGTCCCGGGCGCGGCGTCATCAAGGTCGTGGGCGTCGGGTTCAACCTGTTCGCCAAGGCCGTGAGCACGGTCATCGGCGGACAGATGCTCACCGACGCCGCGAAGTTCGTGGCGTTGTTCGAGGACATGTTCGGCGGCTTCCGGGCCCGTGCCGAATCGACGTACGAGCTGCTCCGGGACGAGGGGACCACGTTCCTCGTGGTGGCCACCCCGGAGTCGGACGCGTTGCGTGAAGCGTCTTACTTCGCCGATCGGCTGGGCGCCGAAGACATGCCGTTGGCCGGCATCGTGCTCAACCGCACGCACCCGCCGTTCGCGGAACTGTCGGGGCAGCAGGCCGAGGCCGCCGCGGAGAAGCTCGACGGCGTCGCCCCGCTGACCTCGGCGGTGCTGCGGCTGCACGCCGAGCGGATGACCGTGCACGGCAACGAGACCCGGATGACGGCGCGTTTCGTGCGGGCGCATCCGGGGCTCCCGAGCGTGTCGGTGCCCGCGACGGCCACCGACGTCCACGACCTGGACGCGCTGCGGGCGATCGGCGATCGGCTCGCCGCCGGCTGAAACCCCCTCAGCCGGCGGCGGCCGCCGGGGTCAGCTGGCGGCGGCCTCGACCGCGCCGGGGCGGGAGTTCTCGAGCAGCTCGCGCCAGTTGGTGACGTCGGGGCGGTTGCGCAGCAGCATCCGGCGCTGGCGCTCGGTCAGGCCGCCCCACACGCCGAACTCGACGCGGTTGTCCAGCGCGTCGGACAGGCACTGGAGGCGGACCGGGCAGCCGTTGCAGACCTTCGCCGCGACGCGCTGCGCGGCGCCGGTCACGAACAGTTCGTCGGGGTCGCGCCCCACACAGCGACCCATCGTCGCCCACTCGCGCGACTCCTCGGAGTCGCGGATCTCGGTGTTGACCAGTGCCCGCTCACGCATGGCCCCCGTCTGCAGCATTGTCACCGTCATGGTGTCCCCCTCCAGCTACCGCATCGTCATCTTCGTGTGCGATGCCCCGACGCGTCCGGTTGACCGGCTCGCCCGATCGGGCATCACCAGGCCCGTTCTGAGCCCGACGCGAGTGAGACGTCGCCTCCCCGTCAGGGGTTCCGCGGTTTTTCCGAGTTTCTTTGTCACAGTTCGGTAACAGTGGTCGGGACACCCTCCGTGACCGTCCGGGAGCGGGGCGAGCGTGCATGGGAGGTGCCTGTGGGCGGCGCCACCTCGGTCGTCGGTCCCGGCATCGGAGCAGGTCGGCCCCGTACCCTGATGACCGTGCGTGTCAAAGACAATCTCGGCCGGATGGCCGCCGGAACCTTCATCGCCGGCTTTCTCGTCGCCGTCCTGATGCTGCCGTTCGCGGCCGCCATCGGTTACGGCGGCACCGAGGTGGCGTCGGCGGTCAAGCAGTCCGACGACGTCGACCTCAACCTGCCCGCGGACCAGACGACGACGGTGACCGACAACGCGGGCACCCCGATCGCCTATCTGTACGCGCAGAACCGCACCTGGGTGCCGCTGTCGCAGATGTCGAAGTACCTGACCAACGGGGTGGTCGCGATCGAGGACCGCCGGTTCTACCAGCACCGCGGCGTCGACTGGCGCGGCACCGCCCGGGCCGCCCTCGGCGTCATCCAGGGGTCGGAGGGCACCGGCGGCGGGTCGACGATCACCCAGCAGTACGTGAAGAACTACCTGTTCCTGGTGGTGGCCAAGACCGACGCCGAGAAGGCCGCGGCGATCGAGGTGACCCCGATCCGCAAGCTCCGCGAGGCGCGGATGGCGCTGAACCTCGAGCAGACCCGCAGCAAGAACGAGATCCTCGAGGCGTACCTGAACACGGTGGCGTTCGCGCCGTCGGTCTACGGGGCGCAGGCCGCCGCACAGTATTTCTTCAGCAAGAACGCCGCCGACCTCGACCTCAACGAGGCGACCGTGCTCGCCGGCATGGTCAACAACCCGAACAAGTTCAACCCGTTCACCGAGGCCGGCCCGCCCCGCGTGCTCGAGCGCCGCGACCTGGTGCTCAACGCGATGGCCCGCGACGGCTACATCTCGCAGGACGTGGCCACCGAGACCAAGGCGCTGCCGCTGACCGCGACCCGCAACGTCAAGACCAACGGCTGCATCCAGGCGGCCAACTCCGACACGAACGGCTACTTCTGCCAGTACGTGCTGGACTACCTGGAGAACCTGCCCGACGGCGGCGGCTTCAGCTACGAGCAGCTGTCGGCCGGTGGGTACACGATCCGCACCACGCTGGACCCGACGGTCATGCAGCGTGCGGTCGAGTCGGTGAGGTCCAACGTCGACCCGGCACCGCAGGAGTCGGCGCGGATCGCGGACGTGATGGCCGTCGTCGAGCCGTCGACCAACCCGAACGCGACCGGCCGGCCCGTGCTGGCGCTGGCGGTGAACCGGCCCTACGGCCTGTTGACCGATCAGGGTCAGACGACACTGCGACTGGCGACCACCTTCGCGCCGCTCGGCGCCGGGTCGACGTTCAAGATGTTCACCGCGGCGGCGGCGATGGAGAAGAGCCTCGGCACCGACTCGGTGATCGACTCGCCCGCCCGGTACAGCTCGCCGCTGACGCCCACGTCGGTCGTCGAGAACGCCAACGAGAACTACCCCACCACGATGACGCTGGAGCGGGCCCTGGCCACCTCACCGAACACCGCGTTCGTCGCGTTGGAGGACCAGGTCGGGTTGACCGAGGTGGCGCAGATGGCGGTCAAGCTGGGGCTGCGCGGCTACAACCTGCCCGCCGGTGAGGTGGAACGCGGCTTCGCCAGCCTCGCCGGCAGCTACGCCGACCAGGTCGTGCAGCAGAAGATCACCTCCTTCACCCTCGGGGTGACTCCGGTGAGCCCGCTGGAGCTGGCCAACACCGGCGCCACGATCGCCTCCAACGGCATGTGGTGCCCGCCGACGCCGGTGGCCGCCATCACCGACCGCAACGGCGACCCGGTGCAGTGGAACCAGATCCCCTGCGACCAGGCGGTCGACGCCAAGCTCGCGTCGACGCTGGCGCAGGCGATGGAGCCCGACATCCTGGCCGACTACGGCACCGCACACGGCTCGCTCGAGGCGGCGGGCTGGGGCAACCGCCCGGCGGCCGGCAAGACCGGCACCACCCAGGACTACAAGTCGTCGGCGTTCCTCGGGTTCACTCCGTACTACGCCGGCGCGACGTTGGTCTTCGACTTCGACAACGGCCCGCAGCCCATCTGCCGGACGCCCACCGTGCGCACGTGCACCGCCGAGGAGGCCCAGGGCGGCGCCGGGATGGGTGGTGGCTCGGTCCCCGCGAAGACCTGGGCCGACACCATGGTCAAGCTGCACGAGGGCAAGGAGCCGCTGGACTTCCCGCCGGCGACGCTGCAGTACCAGAAGGGCACCGGCAGCGCGTCGGTGACCAAGGTCGTCGGTCAGCAGTTGGAAGACGCACGGTCGGCGTTGACGGCGGCCGGCTACACCGTGCCCGACGACTACGTGACCGAGGAGCAGAATTCGGCCGCCGCGGGCACCGTGCTCCGTCAGTCACCGACCTCGGCGGCCATCCCCGGGGCTGCGGTCAGCCTCGTCGTCTCGTCCGGTCCCGCCGGATGACCCGCTCCCTGAGAGCCCGCGCCGCCACCGTCGCGGGCGGTCTGGCCGGTACCGGGGCCGCTGTGGCGTCGTACGCGCTGCTCGTCGAGCCGCGGTGGTTCGCGCTGCGGCGCATCGAGGTGCCGGTGCTGCGTCCGGGCTCGCTGCCCATCCGGCTGCTGCACCTGTCGGACCTGCACCTGATGCCCGACGACGACCGCAAGGTGGCGTGGGTGAGCGGGTTGACCGCGCTGCACCCGGACGTCGTGGTCAACACCGGCGACACGTTGTCGAACAAGCGCTCGGTGCCGACCGCGGTGGCCGCACTGGGCAACCTGCTGGAGCTGCCGGGGGCGTTCGTATTCGGCAACAACGACTTCGTCGAGCCGGTGCGCAAGAGCCCGCACCGCTACTTCGTGAAGAAGGGCCCGCGGATCCCGGGGGTTCCGCTGCCGTGGCGGGATCTGCGGGCGGCGCAGGCCGAGCGCGGCTGGCTGGACCTGACGAACCGGCAGGGCACAGTGACCGTGCGCGGGCAGCGGATCGCCTTCGCCGGGGTCGACGATCCGCACACCGAGCGCGACGACTACGACCAGATCGCCGGGCCCGCCGACACCGACGCGGTGGTCCGGATCGGGGTGCTGCACTCCCCCGAGCCGCGGGTGCTGGACCGCTTCGCCGGCGACGGCTACGACCTGCTGCTGGCGGGGCACACCCACGGCGGTCAGGTGCGACTGCCGATCGTGGGGGCGCTGACCACCAACAGCGGGCTCGACCGGAGCCGCGCCCGCGGACTGTCGCGGTGGGGTGCGTCGAGCCGGCTGCACGTCTCCGCGGGGATCGGCGGCAACCCCTTCCTGCCCGCGCGGTTCTGCTGCCGGCCGGAGGCAACGCTGCTGACCCTGGTGCCGCCCGGGGACAACTGAGCTCAGGACCGGAAACTGGTCAGGAGCACCGGCCCGGATCGGCTAGTCTGGTTCAGGCATCACGGGGTGTGGCGCAGCTTGGTAGCGCGCTTCGTTCGGGACGAAGAGGTCGCAGGTTCAAATCCTGTCACCCCGACCATGTTTTCCCAGGTTAGAGCACATGCTCTGACCTCACGCGGTGGGAGTCTCGACCCCCGTGGACACAATCTGGACACACTCTGCTCGCCAGACGACGTCCAACCTCTCAGCGACAGCGTCTAAATCGTCGGGGAACAGATCTGCGTAGGTGTCCAGCGTCATCGCCGCCGAGGCGTGGCCGAGCATCGTCTGGACGCTCTTCACGTTGGCGCCGGCCGAGATGGCCAGCGAAGCCGCTGTGTGCCGTAGATCGTGCGGTGTAACCGTCGGGAAGTCCGGGTCGTCGACCTGGCATCGGGCGACAGCTCGCGCGAAGACCCGGGTGCGGAAGGTCGACACCCGGAACCAGTCACCCTCGGGGCTGGTGAACACCAGGTCGTCCCGTCCCTTGCCGACCATCAGGGCGGCGAGCTCGCCCGCCAGCGCTGACGGGAACGGCACCGTGCGCTTCTCGTGGGTCTTCGGACTCGAGACGACCGACTTTCCTTTGACCTCCGCCATGGCCTCGGTGATGGTCACCCGCCGGCGCAGCATGTCGGACGAACCCACCCGCAGGGCAGCCAGCTCGCCCCACCGCAGGCCGGTCAGGGCCAGTAACCGGACGGCGGCCCGGTCGTTGTCCCGGTGTGCGCCGACCTCGTCGGAGAGTCGCTGCACCTGGCCGACGGTGAGATAGCCCCGACGCTCCTGCTGCCGCCGTGGAGCCTTGATCCCGGCCGCCGGGTTGATGGCGAGCGCCCGGTCCTCCACCGCGGTTTCCAAGGTGTTCCGCAACACCAGGAGGGCCGCCTCGATCGACGCGGCACCGACGCCCTCGGCGACCATGCCGGCCACCCAGGAGCGCACTGCGTTCGGTCGAACGTCGGCGGCGGTCACATGAGCCCACCGAGGGCCTACACGGTGCGCCCAGGCGCTCTCCCGGGCAGCTCGAGTCGTCGACTTGATGCGGACAGAGTCCGCGAGCCAGCGGGCAGCCAAGTCACCGACGGTGATGCGGCCGGCGGACGGCGCGACGTACTCACCCCGGTTCTCGCCACCTCGACCTGGGCCGCGAATCGCTTGGCGTCGCGGACGGTCATGAAGCCCCGCTTTGAGGTGGTCTTGCCGTCGACACGCAGACGCACGCGGTACCGCTTGCTCCCCGTCAGCGGCGGTATACGGCTCGATGGTGGCCAACTCGTGCCTCCTTAATCCAGGGGGATGGTCAGCAACTCAGGTGAAGCGGAGACCGACCAGACAGCAAGGTCACAACCCTGTCACCAAGGTCGATTCGCACCCAGGCGGCAATCCGTTCCCCGTTCCCGACACAGGGACCTAGGAGCAGGGAACACCTGAGGGCGACGCTCAGGTCACCGGGCCTAGTCACGCCCAACAGTTCCAGATCCTTGTTCCGTGATCGTCAGCCCAGCGCTGCATTGCAGCAACAAAAAGAAATTTGTGGAGCTCGGCACAATTGAGCGCTGCGCGCGCTGCCTTCTCAAGCGCATCTTTGCCCGCAGTGGCTCTCAGCTTTCGGGCCGAAGCAGCTAGTATTGAGTACAGATCATGGCCGCAATGAGCAAGTGCAATATCCGAATTCGACCTAATTTCAAGCCAAATCGCGTCACGAAGCTCTTCTACAGTTCGCGACGGTCTCGGCTCCGTTCTTGATATTGCAACTGAACAGAGCTTCTCCGTGTCAATTTGGAAGTCTGAGGTTAGGACGGCATCCATCGGGAAACCGCCAAGATTGAGATGCAACGCGGTAGTCAATGATACGATCCGCAATGCCGATAGGGGCTGCAGCCGTTCTCCCATAACGACGGGGAGCGCGACTACGCCAGCTGGTGCCAACTGATGCACGAGTCCCCTTGGTAGATGAGAGTGAACAACCCGACCGAGGATATCCGCCGAAAAAAATAGAGTCGCGTCCAGATCGTAGAAATCCGTAACAAACAAGTCGTCACCACCCTCAGACGCTGGCGCACCAAGGTCGCGATCTACGAGAAATACCACTCGCTCAATCTGACATGATCGAATTAGATCCCTAACCTTAAGGACAGTCTGCTTTCCGCCAGCCGGGAGAGAATAGGTGCACTCGCTGTCGATATGCGAATCGAGCGCCTGACAATCTGACTCACCCTCTACGAACAAAATTGTCCGATCGTCCGCAGTTCGCATCATCAGGACCTCAGCTAAATGCTCGTCCGGGCTCAGTGAGACTGTCACTTGGTCTCCAAGTTCGTACCAGCTAGACCACTAAGACTGACAGATTTTCTCCACCACTTATTCATAATCTGTGGCGAGTGCGTCGCCACGATGAACCGAGCCGAGGTTACTCGTGCAATCTGCAATAAATCATCCATGAACTTTTGCTGCCAGCTTATATGTAGGGAAATTTCCGGCTCGTCTATTAGGACGAGCGCGCCGGGCTGCACGTTAAAGATCAGTCCGAAGAAAATCACCATCTCGTGCTGCTCACCTGAGGATAGGCTTGCGAGTGCGATACTACGGCCATCACTTGTCGCAACTCGAAACCCGCGTCCTCGATCGATAACGAGCTCCTTACCTAGGAAGCGCGCGTTAATCAGATCGCGGAATAGTTCCACACGCTGCGAAATCTCATCGAATGTTGCCAATTTTTGGGCGGCATCGTCGAGGTAAAGCCAGAGAACGCGCCGTTCCCAGACTGCTAGCTCCCGATCTGGCAGAGTTACATCAAATGTGACAGCTTCAAGCACGTCAATCCGCGATAGCCGCCTTCTAAGCTCGGTTTGCTCTGCATAACGTGCGCGAATTTGATCGTCGTCGTGAGGTGTGAAGGCCTCACCACCTTCCATCAACAGTCGACCCGGGAAGGTACGATCTAGCGCCTGCGTTGTTCGCGAGTTCTCAGCCTGCGCTGCCTTTAGCGCAATGCTCAACTGTTCGGCAAAGTTCTCGACCGTCACCGCGGGTTTGACCTCACGTGGGGAACGGTAGTCTGCCCGGGCGCGCGGATCGGTGCGATCGTGCCTGTCAAGCTGCAAGAGCCGTTGCGTCTCGATAAGGCGAACGTCAAATGAAGCTAGGAATTCGCTGATTCTAGTTGGGGCCTGGGTGCGACCGATGAGTTCACGCAGGCGCCGACTAGACGCGATCTCGTCGGGGTAGGCGTTGAGAACGTCATTTAGGGTGAGCCCGCCATCCGTGCTGCTGTGAATATCTCGCCACTCATTTACCCCCGTGCGAACAAGTTGCGGGATCTCGTTCTCAAGGAACCGCGCTAGGTCTTCGAAACCTGGCACCCGGGGGCGCCAGTGTAATGCTTCGCTGTCCGGCTGAATTAACGTAATGGCGAGCGGAAGCCCCAAGCTGCGACTAGAGCCGGTCCTTTCTAAATCCGCGTTGTCGACAGCATCCGACCTATCAATATCGATATAGGTTCCATCGTCGAACTCGATCTGAGCAGCAACGAAGGGTGTAGATGCGACTTTCGCCCAGTCTTGGTCCGCAATCGCCTTTATGAGCTCAAGCAACCTAGTCTTGCCCACTCCATTGGGCCCATGAATGATCACAAACTCGTCAGTTGCCGGAAATTGAATATAGTGATGATGCGACCACAACAGGCCATGTACTTCGATTCCAACGAGATGCGGCATCGAACCTCCAATGGTAAGTATAATTTGTGGGTGCTGGTCTAGGATACAGGCACCTGCCAGAGCCAAGAAGCTTAGGGTCTGTCTATAGTTATTACCTTCGGAACAAAGCCTCACGTTCGAAAAAATTGTGGCCTCTGTCTGCTATTTTCGGAAGTCGTCTAAACACTGCCGCCGGTAATCAACTCCCGCGCTTTGGTAGCATCAGGTCGACGAAGTCAAAAATATTATCGGAGGCTCTGCGGGCGGCTTCGAGGGTCACTTGCAACTCAAGCCGCACCTCGTCTAGGCCGGAATTATTAGCTACCCTGGCAATTTGGTTAACGTTGTTTGCAACGTTCGCTACTAGGCGGCGAAGAGCAAGCATTTGAGGAACTCGTTGCGCTCAGTTCTTGTTCAAGGCCGCCACCGCCTGCCTCGACTGCAGCGGCGCACTCCAGCAAGTACCGCTGGACGCTGATGCCCTGTGTGGCCGCACGGAGAGCTAGGGCGCTGCGTTCCTGGTCGGTGAGTCTGATGAGCACGCCGGCCGGCCTGCGGCCGGCTGCAGATCTGTCGCGGCGCGCTGGCACGGCGGGGCCTGACTCGTTGCTGTCCGTCACTGTTCCGCTCCTGAGTCGGAGCGATCGGCCGTCTGCTTTTCCTTCTCGGTGATGCTGTTCTGCCTAGCGCAGCGACCCGGTGACGGGGCCGTGGCCACACTCAAGGTGTGGCCGCGGGGCGCGGCGAAGCCGCGACCTGCGGGCCTGGGATATCCCCAGGCTATAGCTTGCTCCGCAGTGGTCACCCGTGGGTCACAGGTCGCGCGGCGCTGCTGGTCGGTTCCCGAAAATCCTGGAGAAGGAAAATCTAACCGCTCCCGCGGGCTGCCGGCGCAGGGCGCGGCTTGTGCGCTTCGTGCGACCGCAGAGAACTGTTCCGGGAGCGTTCCCGGAACTCGTCTGGCCGTCCTGACGCATGAGCAGGCAGTCGAAGACTTAGGTGTGGTCATGGTTGTTCCTCGTTCCTGGGAGTGTTCCGGGAACGTCGCCATTCCCGGAGTGCGGCGGTGGTGCGGTCGTTGCCCCACCGGAGTCGTTCGGCTGCATCGCGGACCGAGCGGGGCGGCGGGTCGAGGCGGTCGAGGGCGGCCAGGTCGGGCTGGGCGACGCCGGAGAGGTGCTCGGCGTCGAGGTGATGCGGTGGGGCGATGTCCCAGCCCAGGGCGCCGTCCGGGAGCGGGATGACCGAGAAGGTGCCGGCGGGTGGTTCTTTCGAGCCGAGAGGGCAGTGTCGGCGCAGTCCGCCGTGGCGGTCCTTGTTCACCGTCAGTACCGCGGAGCCGCCGCGGCCGGGTACGAACTGCTCCTTGACCGTGACCCGGATCGACGCGCCCGACACGGTGCGCCGCTTGGCGGCGGTGCCGGTGGGGCCGGCGGCACGGCTGTCGGTGTTCTTGGCCAGGTGGTCGATGCCGATCACCGCAGCACCGGCCACTGCGATGGGCTTGAGGACGTCGGAGTGGGCGGTGGTGAAGTCGTCGGGGTCGTTGGACTTCCGTCCGAGCAGCGGCAGCAGCTCCCCGAGCGAGTCGACGACCGCGGCCGCCGGCTCCCACGTCCGCAGGAACGCGACGATGTCCAGCAGGTCGTTGCGGCCCTCAGGCTCCATGTACCGGAATAGGCCAGGATCACCGAGGTAGGCCGGGTCGACGCCGAGGGCCAGCAGCCGCCCGACGATGGCCTCCGGGCCGTTGTGGTCGATGTCGACGAACACCGACCGCCGGCGGCCGAGTGCGAGCTCTGACAGTGCCGCCAAGGCGATCAGGGTCTTGCCCGACTCCGGGTCGCCGAACAGGACGTTGACCTGGCCCTCGTAGAACAGGCAGTGCCCGTCCGACCTGGCCAGCAGCAACGGTGCCGGCGGCTCCGGCAGACCACCGGCCAGCATGGCCGCGACGTCGACGTAGCGGCGGCTACCCCGGCGCACCCGGGCGTCGAAACCGGCTCCGCGTTCCGCTCCCCCGGTGTCGGGAACGAGGAACACACGGTCCGAAGCATCGGCGACCATCGGCGCGACGGCCGTTCCGTTCTCGATCATGGGGCTGACTCCGGCCGCCGACTGGAGTCCGTCCGGATCTTCATGCGGAAGACGCGGTCACGCGGTCCCGGGTGTCGACGCGCATCTTGTCCGCAATCCAGGCGTCGAGATCGTCCTGGCGGTAGCGCACCGCCTTCGCGGTCAGCTTGATGAACCGGGGGCCGCCTCCGGTGTAGCGCAGCTGCGCGAGAGCACCGGCGCTGAGTCCGACCTGGGCGCCGGCCTCCGCCGGGGTGAGCAAGGGGTTGGTCATCGGGTGTCCTTCTGTCGGTGTCAGGGCCCACTAATCACGCGGATCGATGAGCGCTCGGTATGAACCCAACGGTTCGTACCGACAGCGAAGGGGACACGGTGACGCCGAAAGCTTCAGATGGCCGCTAAAAGGGTCTCGCCAGACGGGCATGACGGGCCCATCCACTCGGTGCCGGTCTCAGATACGACGCCGGAACCGCGCCCGGCTCGACCGCCAGAAGAGAGTCCGAAAATGTCTGCTAGATGTATGCGCGTATATGGCTTCTGGACACAATTTGGTCACAAAACGTGTCCAGGGTACCTGAGGCCCAACGATGCGTTGTGATCATATGCGCAGTTCAAGGGCCTTTACGAGGTCGTTCCCGCCGGTCGAGAACGCCCCTTATTGTCGTTCGGGACGAAGAGGTCGCAGGTTCAAATCCTGTCACCCCGACCACACAAGGCCCTGGTTCTCTCCGCGAGGAGACGGAGCAGGGCCTTTGTGCTGTTTTGCCGAGAAGGGTCCACGTCCCGACGCCGCGAGCGATAGCGTCCTCGCGGTGAGCAGAGTGCGATGCCGGCGGATGGTCTTCGTGGACGCCAGATCGTGGAACGACGCGGAACCTCCACTCACGCGGCTCTTCGCGCAACAGTGCTCGCCGGTCTTCACCCTGTAAACGCATGCGTTGCATGCCTCCGAGACGAGGATCGCAGCCACCTCATCGTGGACCCGGATCTTCCTGACCGCTGAACGGCCGATCCCGCACGCGATCCACTCACCGGACGACGTCGTCGTCGCCGACTCCTTCCTCATCGATCCCGAAGAGCCAATGGATAATTTCGGCTTCAGTGACGGCGGAAAGGCGCAGATCGACGCCGAACTGGTCCTACTCGCCCCTGATCGACGAGGGCCGGCGTACCTGGACTGGCTCCATCGGAACATGCTCGGTCTGGCCCGGGTTCGCGGTTGGGACGAGCGGCCCCTTCATGACGCTCACCAATACTGCCTGGACCGCGACGTCGTCGCCCATTTCGCATCACCCCGTCGGCAGAGCCCGGATCGACAGCACACCGCGCAACTCACCCTGGACATCGACCCCGACGGTTTCCGGCACCTTGCGGTCACTGCCCGGAACCGCCTCGGAGTGGTGGTGGCGAGCACGGCCGAAACGTTCCCGCCGTTCTTCTGCAATTCCTACGACTGGAAGCAGCTGTGCCGCGTCTTCGGATGGATCTCCGACGAGACAGTAAGAACAGAGGGCATCAGCGTGGTTCTCACTCCTCGTGAGACGCCGACAGGCCGATGACATCATGGCTCGGAACCCGGCGGCGACCTGCTGCGAGCGTGGCTCAGTAGCCGACTGTCGGCGTGCCGTAGATCCCCGTGAACACGAGCTGGAAAAGATAGCGGACACCCGCGAGGAACAGGCTGTTGCCGACCAGGGAGACGGCGATGGCCGCCACCGCCCAGCTGGTGCCCCTCCGTCGCACCGCCGCGGTGATCGCGAGCGCCAGCACCACGAGGACGGCGGGCAACTGGATGCCCATCACCGTGCCCGAGATCGTGGACGCCTGACCGAGGAACCGCTCGGTGTTGACCAAGCCCGCTAGGGCGGGTTCGACGAGGAACACGAGCACAGCGAGGGCGAAGGTGATGACGCCGAACGTGGATCTGCCGCACTTCTCCATGGGCTCGCCCGTGTTGACCGGGACGACCGACACCGGCGGGTCGTCAGGCTGCGGCACCGCGGCTGACATGGGCAGATAGTAGTACCAGGATCTGTCGAAGGCGAGGGATCGGACCATCGGTTCCGAGCTCGCTTCGCGAGACGAGACCAGCGCACGGTCGTTCCGGCTCCTAGGGTGCAACTGTCAACGTCGACGTGTCCGTGGGTGGCTGCGGACGTGAAGGGAGCGATCCCGTGCATCCGAGCGACCGCGACCCCGACCGCCTTCTGCAGACACCTCAGCTCCGAGCCGACGCCACCGCCGTGGACATCGTCCGCGAGGTCCAGGACGGAACCGCGACGGCTCGACTCATGGCAGAGCGGGCGCTCGCCACCATCGAGGCGACCGACGCCACGATCGGCGCGTTCCAGGTCGTGCGGCGGGAGACGGCACTGGCCGAAGCGGATCTGGTGGATGCGCACCCGGACCGCAGCCGGCTACCGCTGGCGGGCGTACCCATCGCCGTCAAGGACAACATCCCGGTCGCCGGAGAACCGATGCGCGACGGCACCCTCGGCTCCGACCCGTCGCCGCAGACCACCGATCACGTGGTCGTGCAACGGCTGAGAAATGCGGGCGCCGTCGTCGTCGGGCTCACCCGCTGTCCTGAGCTGTGCGTCTTCGGCACCACCGACTCGGCGTTCGGCCTCACCCGCAATCCCTGGAACCCGCGACTCACCCCGGGCGGCTCCTCGGGCGGCTCGGCCGCCGCGGTGGCGTCCGGCATGGTCACCGTCGCCCACGGCAACGACGGGATGGGCTCGATCCGCATCCCCGCCGCCTGCTGCGGTCTGGTCGGGTTCAAGCCGGGCCTGGGCGTGGTGCCCGCCGACATCGGCGCCAACTCCTGGTTCGACATGGCCGAGAACGGCGTCCTCGCCACCACCGTCGTCGACACCGCGCTGATGCTGTCCGTGCTGGCCGACCGCCCCGACCTGGCCGTCGTCGACGACCCCGGCAGCGTCCGCATCGCGGTGTCGACCCGGCCACCCCTCGCCACCGTCCGCGTCGACCCGCGGTGGGCCGCCGCAGCGACCGACACCGGGGCGATCCTGCGCCGACTGGGACACCGGGTCACCACCGCGGATCCGTCCTACGGACAGGCCCTCGGCCTCCGCGGGATCGTCCGGTGGACCGCCGCCACCGAGCTCGACGCCCGGTTGCTTGCCGACCGGTCCCGGCTCGACGCCCCGGTACGGCGCCACGCCCGCCTCGGCAGGGTCGCCCTCGCCGCCGGGCTGCCCCGTCCCCGCGGCCGGCAACGGTGGCAGGCGCGCGCGCACCGGCTCTTCGACACCGTGGACGTCCTGGTGACGCCCGCGCTGGCCCGGACACCGATCGACGCCGTCGACTGGCGGCACCGTGGATGGTTCGCCAACGTCTGGAGCAACGCGACCTACGCCCCGTTCGCCGCACCGTGGAACCTGGCCGGATGGCCGGCGGTGACGGTGCCGGCGGGACCGGACGACACCGGGATGCCGCTGGCCGTGCAGCTCGTCGGGCGTCCGGGTGCGGAGAGCCTGCTCCTCGCACTCGCGGCGCAGCTGGAGCGCGCCCGACCGTGGCCCCGGCTGGCCCCGCCGCCACAGGTCCGCCGCGCCTGACCAGCACCACGATCAGGTCAGCCAGGCCCAGATCCCCCACACCCCCGCGGCGACGAGTACGCCGAGATACGCCAGCACCAGCCGGGTGTCGCGGAGCACGCACCGGGACCGCCGCAGCCCCGCCCGCCAGGCCCTGCCGTAGCCGACGAGGCCGAGCACCGCGAACACGACCAGCGCGACCGGCCCGGTCAGCCAGCCGATCAGCGCGATCGTCGCGTAGACGCACAGCCGCAGCGGGTCGTACGGCGCCGACCCGGCCGGGACCTCCCCCGGAGCCGGGAGGAGCCCCGGCTCCGACCCGGCCGGGCGGTCCCCGGAAGCCGACAGAGCCCGGGGCACCGACGCCGACGGCGGCGCCCCGGCCGCGATCCGCCGGGCGTCCGACTCGGCGGTCACGACACCTCACCCGCCGACGTCAGCGGCAGCCGCCGTCGCCCCGTCGGCGGCAACGCCTGTCCCGTCGCCGCGCTCAACCGCTGCCGGCCGAGCGCGGGCCACGCCTGCACCGCACAGAACGGCGCGCACTGCTGCCGCCCCTCGTCGCTCCTGGTCCCGACGTGCACGCAGCACTGGGTCAGCCGCTCCTCGATCATCGTCGAGATGTCCATGAACGGTTTGACGGTGATCCGGGTGACCCGCTCGGCGAGCAGCCGCCGCAGCCGGTGCTGCTGACCCGGCAGCGCACCCGTCGCGAGCGTCGTGAGGGTGCCGATCCCGAGATCACAGGCGCTGCAGATGGTCTTCCACAGGTCGGCGGTCCGCGGGTGCGACAGCGACGACTGCTCGCTCAGCAGATCCAGCAGCGACGACTTCACCACCGACCGCAGGTCGGCGCTGAGCCCGGGATCGACGATCCGGTTGGCCAGCGCATCGGGGTCGATCTCCAGCCACGACAGCAGCCGGTCGTGGCCGACCAGCGCGGTCAGCGACCGCCAGGTCCCGGCGTCGTCCCTGAGCATGTACCCCACCGACGCGCAGTGCGGGTGCGAGCACGGCAGCGCCGTGAGGTCGTGCCACGCCACCACCCCGCCGGTCTGCTCCGCCAGCCGCGACAGCACCCCGCCGTGGGTCAGCCGGTCCAGCGGGTCGATGCCGTGCCCACGTCCGGACGCGAACACCGGCTGGAGGGCGACCCCACCGACGTAGGGCGTCTCCAGGGCGCGCATCACCACGGCGCCGATCTCACCGTCGTTGACCCCGAGCGTCGCGGTCATCGTCAACGTGGTGAACACGCCCGCGTCCGAGAGCCGGGCGATCGCCGCGTCTTTGAACCGGGTCAGGTCGGCGCCGCGGTGGTGCACGGAGGCGCGCGGCGACGGCCCGTCGTACTGCAGGTACACCTCGACCCGGGAGCGGTGCTTCGCCAGCAGGGCGAGCAGCGCGTCGTCGGCGGCGATCCGGAGCCCGTTGGTGTTGACCATGATCCGCACGATCGGCCGGGCCACGAGCTCGTCGAGGAGGCCGGCGAGGTCGGGGTACAGCGTGGGCTCCCCACCCGACAGCATCAGTACGTCCAGGCGCCCGTTCTCCCGGGCGAGCCGGGCGTCCACGTTGGCCAGGATCTCCGCCGGCGGCGCGACGCCCTGCAGCTGCGGACCGGACGAGGTGAAGCACGTCGGGCAGCGCAGGTTGCAGTGCTCGATCACGTCCTCGAGCAGGATGCACGTGTGCTGGGTCTGCATCGCGGGCAGCCCGTGGGCCTAGGCCTCCGGCACCGGACGGAAGTTGCCGGCCTCGTCGGGGACGTGCTGCTTGGTGGGGGCCTGCCACTTCTCCAGGTAGCGCAGGATCTCGGGCGACTCGTCGTACAGCGTGCGCACCAGGCCGTGGTCGGGGCAGCCGCGTTCCAGCCACACCCGGTCGTCGCGCACCGTGAGCACGCCCGACAGTCGCCGGACCTGCGCGAGCGGCGGGTCGGTCTCGTGGCAGAGCGGGCAGAAGGCGGTGACGTAGCGGTGCAGGCGGTCGCCGCGCAGCGGCTGGCCGGGGCCGATCGACGCGGATCCGGGCGCCGGCCGCGGTGCCCTCACCGGTTCAACCCGGCGACCAGGGCGACGCAGACCCCCGCACCGACCAGCAGCGCGATGCCGAACCCCAGCAGCAGACCGGACCCGAGACCCGCCGTCCGTGGGATGGCCACCAGCACGACCGCGGCGACCACCAGCACCACCAGCGGGACGAGCAGCAGCATGCCGCCGGTCGTCTGCAGCACCGGGGTGAACAGGTTGACCGACACCACGACCGCGACGTAGACGACGCCGAGGATGATCCCCAGACGGCGCGAGCCGCGGAGCTCCGGTGGAGGCGGTGGGTCCACCGGACCCATCGGTGGCGGGTCGGTCATGCGGTCCGTCCTTCCGGTTCGGCCGGGACGCGGGCGGCGGCGACGCGCCAGACCTTGCGCGCCAGCAGGGGCAGCATGATCAACAGGAACCACTGGGGACCGCTCAGACCGAGCCACCGCAGGTCGTTGCCGCGGACGAACTCGACCCCGAAGCGGAACAGTGCGTACGCGGCGACCCAGCAGACGAAGAGGTCGCCCGGTCGCGGCCCACGGTCCCGGAAGTGCCACAGCAGGGCGAGAGCGGCGACGTGGAAGACGATCTCGTAGGCGAACGACGGGTGCAGCGCGACCCCGGGAGTGGCGCCGAGCAGTGCCGCCTGGTCCGGGGTGAGGACGATGCCCCAGCCGCCGCCGGTCGGGGTGCCGGGATTCTCGGTGAGCAGGCAGCCGATGCGTCCGATGGCCAGCGCGAGCGCGACGGCCGGCGCGAACAGATCGCCGGTGGACGGGCGGTATCCGGTGAGCCGCTTCCCCAGCAGGACACCGGCGTAGGCACCGACGAGGCCGGCGAGGATGCTGCGGTTGCCCTCGACCCACCAGTCGAGCAGGGAGACCCGGGCGCTGACGTCCCACGTCAGCACTCGGGACCCGATGGCGCCGAAGGTCACCGCGAAACCCGCCAGTGTCCACAGCCGCGGATCGTCCAGGCGGCGGCGCCGGAGCTCCACGGCGAACCAGGCGAGCGCGGCGGCGATGCCCAGGCCGGTGAACAGGCCGTGGACGCGCGCGTCACCCGCCCACGGCATGTCGATCACGCGGTCAATGTAGACCCGGACGCGTGGGCCGGGCAGGACGTGTCCACACCGTCTGCCGACACCGGGGCACACAGGGAGGGCCCCGATCGCACCGAACCCGCGACCGCCGCACCGCGCCGACCCACCGGTCCGCCGCAGCCCCGTCGACTGTTCGCGCCCTGCGCCACCCTGACCGATGGCGAATCACTGACGGTGAGCTGACGGATACGCAACGATGTTTCACGGGGCGACACAGGTCCCTGGACACGGCGGCGCGCCACCCTACACTTCGCTTCAGGTGCGCGGGCTCGGTGCCATCTTGAACCGACGAGGGTGGGAACAGCACGATGACGGAGAACGATCCGCTGGTAGCGCCGCCGGGGGGCACCTCGCCGCCGGAGGCGTACGCCTCACCGGCCACGACGTCGGCGCCCGGGGGTGGTGCGACCACCGCGCACTCGGGTGCCGGCGCCCCGGGCCGGTCCGGAGCGCCGGCACCCGCGGCGACGAGGGACACGGCGACTGCCACCACCTCGGAGGCACCGGCACCGGCATCCACACAGATGCCGAACGCCACCCCGGAGACCGCGCCTCCCGCCCCCGCGGGGTCGACACCCGCGCCCGCCCGTGCGGTCGCGAAGCCCCAGCCCGCAGCCGGCCCGCCGGCCTCCGCCGCCGGGGCTCCGGCGACACCCGCCGCGGGCAGCAGCGCCGCGACCGGCACCGTCGCCCCCGTCGAGCCGAAGCAGCGTCCCTGGCTCCTCCGGATGGCCGCCAAGGCGCCGTTCACCACCGCCTACGTCCTCGTCACGCTGGTGCTGTCGGTCGTCCTGGGCACCCTGTGGGAGTCCGTCGAGCAGAAGTCCTGGTTCGACGTCGTCGGCTACGGCCTGCCGGCGTTCCAGGAGGGCCGCTGGTACACCCTGATCACCGGCAACTTCTTCGCGCTGATCCCCGTCTACTACATCTTCGTGGCGGGCGCGTTCGCCGTGATCACGGGCTTCGCCGAGACGCGGCTGGGCACCGTGCGCACCGTCGTCATCACCGTCGGCGGTCAGATCGTCGCGGTGCTGCTCACCGCCCTGCTGTTCCGGGTCTTCCGCGACTCCGGGTGGGACTGGGCGGCCCAGCGCTCCACCGAGACCGACGTCGGGTTCTCCGCCGGCATGATGGCCGCGATCTCGGTCGCCAGCGCCACCGTGCGGCCCCCGTGGCGGCTGCGGCTGCGACTGCTGATCTGGGTCTACGTGCTGTACTCCGTGCTGTTCATCGGGCAGATGGCCGACGCCGAGCACAGCATCGCGGTGCTGCTGTCGATGCCGTTCTCCACCCGCCTCGCCGGGCGGCACGGACTGCGGGCCCGCGCGCTGCCGACCCGCTTCGAGGTCCGCCAGCTGGCGTTCGCGCTGGTCGCGGTGTCGGCGGTGTCCCAGCTGCTGAGCACCGTGCTGCCCGACCGGCTCACCCCGTTCGGTCCCACCGACGACGAGTCCGACGCCTGGTGGGTGCTGGTCATCCTGCTGGTGATCACGCTGCTCGTCGCCAACGGCATCCGCCGCGGCTACCGCTGGGCGTGGTGGCTGCAGGTCCTGCTGCAGGGCGTCACCGTCCTGTTCGGCGTCGTGGTCGGGGTCTTCGCCGTCATCTCCTGGTTCGCCTCCGACATCACCCTGCAGGTCGACGACCCGGGCCAGTTCGTCGCGAACATGGTGTTCTCGTTGCTGCTGCTGGTGCTGCTCATCGTGTTCCGCGACTCGTTCCGGGTCCCGCGCCGCAGCAGGCGCCGGCTGGCCACCGCCAGCAACCAGCCGGAGAAGGCCAAGGAGCTGCTGCGGCGCTGGGGCGGCGACACCATCTCGTGGATGACGACCTGGCCGGAGAACCGCCAGCTGGTCACCGCCGACGGCGAGAGCTACGTCGCCTACCGCCGCCACGCCGGCGTCGCGGTGGCCCTGGGCGATCCGGTCGGCCCGCGGGAGGCGACCGCGGACACCCTGAAGGCGTTCATCGCCGCCTGCGACAAAGCCGGGATCATCCCGTACATGTTCTCCTGCACCGAGCGGACCACCGCGGTCACCGACGCCCTCGGCTGGCACAGCGTCCAGGTCGCCGAGGACAACCTCATCGACCTGCCGACCCTGGAGTTCAAGGGCAAGAAGTGGCAGGACATCCGCACCGCGCTGAACAAGGCGCCCAAGGAGGGCATCTCGTTCCGGATGGTGACGCTGGCCGACGAGCCGTGGTCGATGGTCAACAAGGTGGAGAACATCTCGGCCGAGTGGCTGGGCGAGAAGAAGCTGCCGGAGATGGGTTTCACCCTGGGCGGTCTCACCGAGGCGCTGGACCCGGAGGTGCGGGTCGGGCTCGCGGTGGACGCCGCGGGCACCGTGCACGGGGTCACCTCGTGGATGCCGGTGTACGGCGAGGGCGGCGTCGTGCGCGGCTGGACGCTGGACCTGATGCGCCGCGGCCCCGAGGGCAGCTACCGGGCCGCCATGGAGTTCCTCATCGCCTCGTCCTGCCTGTTCTTCAAGGCCGAGGGTGCGGAGTTCGTGTCGCTGTCCGGCGCACCGCTGGCGCGCTCGGACAACGACGCGGCGCCCGACACGGCCATCGAGAAGCTGATGGACAGTCTCGGCGCGCAACTCGAGCCGGTGTACGGCTTCCGCTCACTGCACCAGTTCAAGGCAAAGTTCCAGCCGCGGCTGTCGCCGATCTACATGGCCTACCGCGACGACGCCGACCTGCCCCGCATCGGTATCGCCATCACCCGGGCGTACCTGCCGACCGCCGGCGTCGGGGACATGCTGGCCGTCGTCAAGCACTGAGCATCCCGATGGCCACCGGCCGCGGGTCCCGCCCCCGGGACCCGTGGCCGGTCCCGTTCAGGACTCCGCCGGCTCCGGTGGTGTCCGGGGTGCGGCCGGCTCGATGCGGTCCCGACCGGCGCCCTTGGCCGCGTACAGCGCGCCGTCCACCCGGGCCATCAGCTCCGCGGCCGTCTCGGTGCCGTCCCAGGTCGCGTAGCCGACGCTGCACGTCTGCCCGTCGGGAACGCCCTGACGGATCCGCTCCAGCACCTCCGCCGCCGCGCGGCCCCGGCAGTCCGGCAGCGCCACCGCGAACTCCTCGCCACCCCAGCGGGCGACCGTGTCCGCCGACCGCAACACTCCGTCGGCGTGCGCGGCGAACACGCGGAGGAAGGCGTCGCCGGCGGCGTGCCCGAAGGTGTCGTTGTACCGCTTGAAGTGATCCAGGTCCACGAGGGCGACGCTCAGTGGACGGCCGTCGGCGGCCATTCCGTGCAGCAGCGCGTCCAGGGTCTGGTCCCAGCTGCGCCGGTTGGGCAGCCCGGTCAGCGTGTCGGTCAGTGCCAGCTGCTCGAGCTCGCCGAGCAGGGCCACCTGCCGCAGGGCCACACCGGCCTGGTCGGCGAGCAACGCGATCGCCCGGATCCGTCGGTCCCCCAGTCCGTCCACCCGGTCGTCCCAGTTCACCGTGAGGACCGCGGTCACCCGGTCGCCGGACCGCACCGGGAGGGCGCACAGCGAGCCCGGCCGCAGCAGTCGCTGCAGCGTCGGGGTCAGCGTGTCCTGGCGGTGCTCGGCCTCGCGCAGCACGGGCAGCCCGCTGAGGAACGCCTGCGCCGACGCGGAGGCCCCGGCGAGGGCGATCTCGGTCCCGACGAGGTCCGGGCGGGTCGACGCGCTCATGACCAGCGCGGAACCGTCGGCCGCCGGCTCCAGCAGGCCGGCGCCGGCCGCGTGGGCCAGGTCCCGGCCGGACTCGACGATCGTCTGCCGGGCGTCGCCACCGGTCTGGATCATCTGCATCACCTCGGCCACCGCGGTGAGGTTCGCCTCGGAGTCGCGTACGGCCTGCTGGGTGGCGACCTGCGCCGTGATGTCCTGCATGTGGGCCAGCGTCCAGACCTCGTCCGCCGGACCGGGCGTCGGCGCGGTGGACACCCACGCCCACCGGATCCGTCCGTCCGGCAGCACCAGGCGCCGTTCCGCGGTGGTCGAGCCCCCGGCCGGGAATGCGGTCCCGGCGGAGCCCTCGGCAGGGTCGGTGTCCGTGGGGCGGTCGGTGAAATCCTGCGGTCGGCGGCCGAGCAGTTCGGTCTCCGGCCGGTCGAACAGCCGGCACAGCGCGTCGTTGACGGCCTGCAGCACGCCGTCCCCGTCGAGCACCCCGATACCCACCGGCGACCCGGCGAACAGCGCGTGCCAGCGGCGCTCCGACTCCCGCACGGCCTCCACCGCGGCGAGCTGCTCGGTGACGTCCACACCGTTGAGCACCATCCCGTAGACGTCGCCGGCGGCGTCGCGGAGCGGGAACTTCGCGACCCGGAACACCAGCGACCGGCCGTCGGGATGCAGCACCGGCAGGTGCATCACGGAGGGCTGCTCCTCGACGTCGAAGGTCCGCCGGCCGTCCCGGTACTCCCCGACCAACGAGTCCGGCAGCACGTCGAAGTAGTGCCGGCCGCGCAGGCTCCCGGAGTCGGCGGCGAGCAGTTCGTGCATCGCGTCGTTGGCCATCAGGAACCGGCCGTGGAGGTCGCGGGCGTAGGTGACGACGTCGGGGTTGGCGAGCACGCCCTGCAGCAGCTGCTCCTGAGCGGCCAGCGCGGCCTCGGACGCGCGCCGCGCGGTCACCTCGGCGGCGAGCTCGGCCGTCCGGCGGTGCAGGGTCAGCTGGGCCATCACCTCGGCGGCGAGCGTCACGAGCTGCTGTTCCTGCCGCGCGGTGAGCGTGCCCGGCTCGGTGGACAGCACGCTGAGGCGGCCGAGCACGTACCCCTCGGGGGCGACCAGCGGTACGCCCGCGTAGAACCGGACGGCGGGCGGGCCGACGACGACGCGGTGCGCGGCGAACCGCGGGTCGCGGCGGGCGTCGGGCACCACGAGGGTCTCACCCGCGGCGAGCTCGTGGCCGCAGAAGCTCTCCGAGCGCCGCAGCGGCGGCGGGTCGACACCGAACACCGACAGGTACCGCTGGGTGTCGGCGTCGACCACGCTGATCAGGGCCATCGGGGTGTTGCAGAGGTCGGCGGCGAGCCGCACCAGGCCCTCGAACGCGGGCGCCGCGGCGATGGTGGCGGGCTCGTACCGTGCGAGCACGGCCAGTCGGGCCGCCTCGGCGTCGTCCACGGCCGGCCTGCCGTCATCAGCGGCCGTGGGACCGGTGGTGCGCGGGTCCGGGAGGGCGGCCGCACCGTCGGTGACACCGTCGGCACCGGTGACGGAACGGTTCAGGTGCCCGCGCTCCGGGGTCGTCGGGAAGCCCTCCGCCCCGTCCGACCCCGCTCGCAACACCATCGACCCACTTCCGCCGTCCCCCGGGACCTCAGCACGATCCACCGCCAGTCGCACAGCTCACCACACATGGTGGGTCTCCGCTCGCCATCCGCCGCGGATCCTGCGGGCCACCCGCGTCCCACGGGGCACGGCGTGACGGGGCGCACCGCCGTCAACCCGGCGGTAGTCGCCGCAGCTGCGCGTCGACGGCGGTCCGGGCGGCGCGGTGTCCGGGGCGCAGCCGGGCCACCCGAGTGTGACGGGGTCACGGGGCGCACCGCCGTCACCCCGGCGGTAACCGCCGCAGCTGCGCGTCCACGGCGGTCCGGGCGGCGCGGTGTCCGGGCGCAGCCGGGCCACCCGAGTGCGACGGGGTCACGGGGCACACCGCCGTCACCCCGGCGGAAGTCGCCGCAGCTGCGCGTCGACGGCGGTCCGGGCGGCGCGGTGTCCGCCGCGGACCCGCAGCTCGGCGTCGAGGGCGACGAGCAGGGCCCGGGTGGCGGACCGGTCGGGCTCCCAGCCGCGGCCCTCGCACTCGGCCAGCCAGTCCGACGGCGCCTGATGGCCACGGTCGGCGTTGCAGCGCCGGCAGGCGGCGACCTCGTTGGTCAGCCAGCTCGGACCACCGCGCAGCTTGGGGATCAGGTGGTCCGTCGTCGGTGTCACGAGCCTCCCGAACGGCCGGCGGCACCAGAAGCACCGGTTCCCGTCCCGGGCGACGGCCTGTTCGAGGCGGTCGCGCCGGACCGGTTGCCGCGGGTCGGAGGTCACTCCTGTCCTGCTACCCAGCGGTCAGCGTGGACCCGCCCCCGCCCCCGCCCCCGCGCGGGCCCAGGCCCGTGCGGTCGGGGCCAGCGCCAGGGCCAGCGCGATGATCGGCAGCGCCGCCAGGATCAACGGCCAGGTCGCGTCGAAGGTGAGGACGCCGAAGCTCACCGCCCACCAGACCGAGAGCACCAGCGACAGCCCGCAGCCCACGTACAGCAGCTGCGGCCGGTGGTTGTGGATGGTGACGCCACCGGCGATCAGCAGCCCGGCCGCGATCAGGGTGAGCACCCCCATCGCCGTCAGTGTCCCGGTCGCACCGCGCTCCACCCGCAGATCGAGGTCGGACAGCACCGACGCCCCGGCGAGGGTGATGATGCCCGCGATGACGAGCAGGCCGGCCTGGACGAAGGCGAGCACGGCGGCGCCGGTGACCACCCCGGGCTTCACCGGTCCGCGGGGTGGCGGGTACCCCGGGTAGCCGGCGGGTACGGCGCCCGGCGGGTACGCGCCGGGCGGGTAGGCGCCGGGCGGGTAGCCGCCGGGCGGGGGGCCGTACGCACCGGGCGGCGGTGCGGGCCGGTATCCGGGCGGCAGGTATCCCGGCTGCTGGTACGGATGCTGCTGGGCGGTCGGCGGGAACATCGGCTGCACGTGGCCGGCGGGCGGCGCGTCGTAGGCGCCCTGGGCGTGGGCCTGCCGCGCCCAGGCCGGCGCGTCCGGGTCCACCGGCGGTGGGCCCGACCAGGCCGGCGGCGGTCCGGGCGGTGTCGACGGGTACGGCGGAGCGGGCCACGGACCCGGTGCCGACGGCGTCGCCGCGGTGGGCGCGTCGGTCTCCTTGCGCCACGGATCCGGCCGGGGGTCGTCGCCGTGCGTCATCGCTGTCCTCCCACTGCCGTCCCGCTGCCGTCCGGGTGCTGTCCGGTGCGCCGTGCGGACACGGACGCCTCCCGATCTTGCCGCATGGCACCGGTCCGGGGGCGCGGGATCGGACGACCGCCGTCGGCCCGGGAGCCGCCGCCTAGGCTGGCCCGATGCCCGACACGACCACCCATCCGCTCGCCGACGTCCCCGCCGTCCTCTTCGACGACCCCGCGGCGGAGGCGCGGTGGCGGGCCCGGTTCGACGCCGTCCGCATCGGCCTCCCGGACCCGGCGCGTGACGCCCCTGACCGCACGGTGCTGGTGAGCAACGAGTCCGGTATCTACGAGCTGCACACCTGGGACGTCGACTCCGGCGAGCGGGTGCAGGCCACCAGCCGGCCCGACGGCACCACTTCCGGTGTGCTCACCCCCGACGGCACGCGGCTCTGGTGGTTCGACGACGCCGACGGCGACGAGTTCGGGTCGTGGCGGCGGCAGCCGTTCGGCACCGCAGGTCCGGCCGAGGACGCGTTGCCCGGGGTGCCGCCGGGCTACCCCGCCGGGCTCGAACTCGGGGATGCCGTGGTGGTGGCCGGTTTCGCCGACGACGACGGTTCCCGGGTCCACCTCACCGACGGCGCGGGCACCCGGGCGGTCTACACCCACGCCGAGGACGCCTCCGTCGGCGCCCTGTCACGGGACGAGACGCGGTGGGTGCTGGCGCATTCCGAGGCGGGCGACTCCCGCTACCCGGAGCTGCGGGTGTACGCGGTGGCCGACGGTGCGGTGCTCGCCGAGCTGTCCGACGGACCCGGGAAGGGGCTGAACCCGCAGGCGTTCTCACCGGTCGCCGGTGACCAGCGGCTGCTCGTCGGCCACGAGCGGCGGGGCCGCGACGAGCTGCTGATCTGGGACACCGTCACCGGTGGGGTGACCGAGCTCGAGCTCGACCTGCCGGGCGACGTGGACGCCGACTTCTACCCCGACGCGACGGCGCTGCTGCTGTCGCACACCCACACCGGACGCACCACCCTGCACCGCTACGACCTCGCGTCGGGCGAGCTGACCGGCCTCCCGGCGGCCCCCGGCACGGTCGGTGGCGCGGTGGCCCGGCCCGACGGCGCCGTCTGGTACCGGCACTCCTCGGCGGCCGCGGCGGCTTCGGTCCGGGTGCTCGCCGACGGCGCGGACGCCGTGCTGCTGACCCCGCCCGGCGGCGCCGCACCCGGATCCGAGCCGTTGACCGACCTGTGGGTCGACGGCCCCGGTGGCCGCATCCACGCGTTCACCGCCCGCCCGGCCGGCAGCACCGGGCCGCTGCCGACCCTGTTCTACGTGCACGGCGGCCCGGCCGCGGCCGACGACGACTCCTTCGACGCGACCCGCGCGACCTGGCTCGACGCCGGGTTCGCCGTCGTCCAGGTCAACTACCGCGGCTCCACCGGCTACGGCTCGGCCTGGCGCGACGCCCTCACCGAACGGATCGGCCACACCGAGCTCGCCGACATCACCGCCGTCCACGACCGGGTCGTCGCCGACGGGCTCACCGACCCGGCCCGCAGCGTGCTGCTCGGCTACTCCTGGGGCGGCTTCCTGACGCTGCTGGGCGTCGGCACCCACCCCGGCCGCTGGGCGGCGGCCGTCGCGGGCGCCCCGGTGGCCGATTACCTGGCCGCGTACGAGGACGAGATGGAGCCGCTGCGCGCCTACGACCGGGCGCTCTTCGGCGGGTCGCCCGCGGAGGTGCCGGAGAAGTACCGGGACTCGTCGCCGCTGACCTGGCTGCCGTCCGTGCGCACCCCGGTGCTCGTCTCGGCCGGCGAGAACGATCCCCGGACCCCGATCCGGCAGGTGGAGAACTACCTCGACGGGCTGGCCGCCGGCGGTCACCGCTACGAGGTCTACCGCTACGACGCCGGGCACGGCTCGATGGTCGTCGCCGAACGGATGCGACAGGTGGCGGTGGAGCTCGACTTCGTCCGGCGGGTGCTGGCCGACCGCGCGTGAGAGCTGCCCGCTGGGTGCTCGTCGCGGTGCTGGTCGCCGGCTGCGGCACGGCTCCCCAGCCGGCACCTCCCGCGCCGCGGCCCCCGTCGACCCCCACCGCTCCACCGTCCGGCGCGCTGCCGACCACCCCCGCCCCGCCCGGCATCACCCCCTTCGGCACACCGACGGGCACCGCGCCGCCCTCCCCGTCCGCGTCGACGGCCCCGACATGCGAATGGCAGCCCTGCTACGCCGACGCGGTCGACGACGGGACGCTGCCCGACTCCGTCCGGGAGGCCAGCGGGGTCGCCGCCTCGAGCACCGATCCGGACCTGTACTTCGTGGTCGACGACGGCACGGGCGCCGGCGCGGTCACCGCGGTCCACGCCGACGGCGCCGCGGTCGGGACCGTCGCCGTCGACGGGATGGACGCCGACAACGCGGAGGCCCTCGCGGCCGGACCGTGCCCGACCGGGACCTGCCTCTTCGTCGGGGACATCGGCGGCAACGGCGGCCGGGACTCGGTGTCGGTGTACCGGGCGGCCGAGCCGACGGTGCCGCTGCCGTCATCGGTGGCGTCGGAGCGCTGGGACTACGCCTACCCCGACGGCGCCTTCGACGCCGAGGCGATGCTGGTCACCGACGACGGCGGGATCGTGGTGATCACCAAACCGGCCGGCGGGAAGACCCCGCACCGGGTGTACACCGGCGCCGCCGGCGGCGGCGACCTGGTCCTGTGGGCCACGTTCGACCCGCCGCGGCCGCCCTCGCCGTCCCGGTCGCTGGTGGTCGGCAACGTCGTCACCGACGCCGCCCGCGGGCCGGGCACCGTCCTGCTGGTGACCTACGACCAGGCGGTGGAGTTCCGGGCACCGGCTCCGGACGCCGACCCGGCGGACTTCGCGACCTGGGAGCACCGCACGGTGCCGGTCCCCACCCAGTGGCAGACCGAGGGCGTGACCTACCGGGCGGCCGGCGGCTGCGGCTACGTGGTGGTGTCGGAGAAGTCGCCGATGAGCGGCCCCGCGATCGGCAGCGTGGCCTGCCGGTGATGTGCGGCGCACCTGATGCGCGATTTCGGGCAGCCGAACTATGGTGGACCAAACTCCGGGCTTCGGCGTTCCGAATACGTTGCGTTCCGCAGCGACGAAGGGTGGGCGAGTGACCGAACCGGCCTCGGTGGCGACGGTGATCGACGCGACCGATTCACGCTTCCCGGACCGGCGGCCGCCGTGGCGACGGCGACTCCGGACGTCGCTGGCGTTGCTCGGCCCCGCCTTCGTGGCCGCGGTCGCCTACGTCGATCCCGGTAATTTCGCCACCAACTTCTCCGGCGGCGCGAGCTTCGGCTACCTCCTGCTGTGGGTCATCGTCACGGCGAACCTGATGGCGATGCTGATCCAGACCCTCACCGCCAAGCTCGGCCTGGCCACCGGCCGGGATCTGGCGTCGCTGTGCCGGGAGCGGTTCCCGCGTCCGGTCACCTGGGGGCTGTGGCTGCAGGCCGAAGCGGTCGCCATCGCCACCGACATCGCCGAGATCGTCGGCGGGGCGGTCGCGCTCAACCTGCTGTTCGGGATCCCGCTGCCCGTCGGCGGCGTCATCGCCGCGATCGTCGCGTTCGGCCTGCTGGCCGCGCAGAACCGCGGGCACCGACCGTTCGAGCTGGTCATCGGCGGACTGCTGGCCGTCATCGCGCTCGGCTTCGGGTACACCCTCATCCGCTCGGGGGCGAGCCCGTCGGGGATGGCGGAGGGCCTGGTGCCGAGGTTCGAAGGGGTCGACAGCGTACTGCTGGCCACCGGCATCCTCGGCGCCACGGTGATGCCGCACGTCATCTACGTGCACTCGGCCCTGGTGCCGGACCGCTATCCGCTGCCCGCCGACGTCAGCCGCCACGACCTGCCCGCGCCGCGCCGGCGCCAACTGCTGCGCACCCAGCGCACCGACGTCGTCATCGCGATGGGCCTGGCCGGCGTCGTCAACGCGGTCATGCTGGTGATCGCCGCGCAGCTGTTCTTCGGCGATGCCACCGAGGTGGCGTCCCTGGAGGAGGTGCACGCCGGGCTGGGCGCTCAACTGGGCAGCGGCTCGGCCATCGCCTTCGGCGTGGCGCTGCTGGCGTCCGGGCTGGCCGCCTCCGCCGTCGGCACCTACGCGGGACAGGTCATCATGGCCGGCTTCCTGAAGCGACGGATCCCGCTGCTGCTGCGACGGCTGATCACCGTGGTGCCGGCCCTGCTCATCCTGCTCAGCGGCGCCGACCCCACCCAGGCGCTGGTCTGGTCGCAGGTCGTGCTCAGCTTCGGCATCCCGTTCGCACTGATCCCGCTGGTCTGGCTGACGTCGCGCCGTGACCTGATGGGCGCCTGGGTCAACCGCCGGGCGACCACCCTCGTCGCGTCCGTCGTCGCCGCCCTCATCGTCGGGCTCAACGTGTTCCTGCTGGTCAACCTGGCCCTGGGCTGAGCGGTGTCAGTCGGGGCGGGACTCGTGGTGCCGCCGCCCGTGGGTACGGCGGTCCTCCTTCATCTCCGACTCGAAGAGGTGCCGCCTGCCGTCGGCGAGCTCGTCGCGGGCACGCTTCTCCAACGCCTTGAACGTCGCGTAGTAGCCGTCGTCGTAGTCCTCGACGATCTGGAACGTCCACCGACCCTCGATGACGTTGCGGCCGACCAGCTCGGCCTCCAGGTCGTCGGCCAGCGCGGTCGCGCCGGACTCCCGCAGCGCGTGCACGGCCTCACCGAGCGCGAGGTCGGCCTCACCGGTCATTCGGTGGAAGCCGTACAACTGGCCGCGGGCGTTCTCGATGACCTCGAGTGCGGCACTCAATTTGCCGAGCGCGTCGACGGTGGCGTCGCTGACGCCGGCCGGGCGGACGTGGTCGGGATCGGGGGTTTCGCTCATGGGTGCTGCTGTACCCCGGCCTCCGTCAACTGCCACTTTCGGCGTGGGAATCACCGGATCCCGGTGATTCCCACGCCGAAACCGAGCGGTCAGGAGCGCTTGGCGGCGACCAGCTCGGCGATCTGCACGGCGTTGAGGGCCGCACCCTTGCGCAGGTTGTCGTTGGAGATGAACAGCACCAGACCGCGACCCTCGGGGGCGCTCCGGTCCTGCCGGATGCGGCCGACGAAGCTCGGGTCGGACCCGGCCGCCTGCAACGGGTTCGGCACCTCGGACAGCTCGACCCCCGGGGCGTCGGCCAGCAGCTCGGTGGCCCGCTCGACCGACAGCGGCCGGGCGAACTCGGCGTTGATCGAGAGCGAGTGGCCGGTGAACACCGGCACCCGCACGCAGGTCCCGGCGACACGCAGGTCCGGGATGCCCAGGATCTTGCGGGACTCGTTGCGGAGCTTCTGTTCCTCGTCGGTCTCCAGCGACCCGTCGTCGACGATCGCGCCGGCCAGCGGCACCACGTTGAAGCCGATGTTCCGGACGTACTTCACCGGTTCGGGGAACTCGGCGGCCGACCCGTCGTAGGCCAGTGCCTCCGCGCCCTCGGCCACCGCGCGGACCTGGGTGGCCAGCTCCTGCACACCCGCGAGTCCCGAGCCCGAGACCGCCTGGTACGTCGACACGATGAGCCGCTCGAGACCCGCCTCGTCGTGCAGCGGGCGGAGCACCGGCATCGCCGCCATGGTGGTGCAGTTCGGGTTGGCGATGATGCCCAGCTTCGCCTCGGCGATCGCGTGCGGGTTGACCTCCGACACCACCAGCGGCACGTCCGGGTTCATCCGCCAGGCGCTGGAGTTGTCGATGACCAGCGCGCCCGCCTCGGCGAAGCGCGGCGCCTGGGCGCGGGAGGTGGTGGCACCGGCGGAGAACAGCGCGATGTCGATGCCGGACAGGTCGGCGGTGTCGGCGTCCTCGACGACGATCTGCTCGCCCCGGTACTCCAGGGTCTTGCCGGCGGAACGGGCGGAGGCGAAGAAGCGGATCTTCGTCAGCGGGAAATCGCGGTCGGCCAGGATCTGCCGCATCGCGGCACCCACCTGTCCGGTCGCGCCGACGACGGCGACGGTCAGCGTCGGCGCGTCCCCGGCCGGCTGCTGCGGATCCTGGACTGCGACGTCTGTGCTCATCTGGTTCGCTCTCTGTCTCTCGCCCGCGCGTCGGGCTGGTGGTGCGGTGCGGGTCAGCGCCCGGTGCCGCCGTACACGATCGCTTCTTCGTCGCCGCTCAGCTCGAACGCCGCGTGCAGCGACTTCACCGCGACGTCCAGCTCGGAGTCCTTGACCAGCACCGAGATCCGGATCTCCGACGTCGAGATGATGTCGATGTTGACCTTCGCCTCGGCCAGTGCTTCGCAGAACGTCGCGATGACGCCCGGGTGCGAACGCATCCCGGCGCCGATCAGCGACACCTTGCCGACGAGGTCGTTGTAGATGATCGACGAGAACCCGAGCTCGTCGCGGTTGGCGTTCAGCGCCGCCACGGCGCGCTCGCCGTCCGCCTTGGGCAGCGTGAACGTGATGTCGGTGCGGCCCTCCGCACCTCGGGACACGTTCTGCACCACCATGTCGATGTCGATCTCGGCGGTGGCGATGGTGCGGAAGATCTTCGCCGCGACCCCCGGGTGGTCGGGTACGGCGACGACGGTCACCTTGGCCTCGCTGCGGTCGTGCGCGACGCCGGTGATGAGCGCTGCCTCCATCGGGAGATCCTCCATGCTGCCGGTGACCAGGGTGCCGCTGCGGTCCGAGTAGGACGAGCGGACGTGAACGGGAACGTTGTAGCGGCGGGCGTACTCGACGCAGCGCAGCATCAGCACCTTCGCGCCGGACGCGGCGAGCTCGAGCATCTCCTCGTAGGTGACGGTGTCGAGCTTCTTGGCGTCGGGGACGATGCGGGGGTCGGCGGAGTAGACACCGTCGACGTCGGTGTAGATCTCGCAGACGTCGGCGTTCAACGCCGCGGCGAGCGCGACGGCGGTGGTGTCGGAGCCGCCGCGGCCGAGGGTGGTGATGTCCTTGGTGTCCTGCGAGACGCCCTGGAAGCCGGCGACCAGCGCGATCGCCCCCTGGTCGAGTGCCGACCGGATGCGGCCGGGGGTGACGTCGATGATGCGGGCCTTGCCGTGCACCGAGGTGGTGATGACGCCGGCCTGCGAACCGGTGAACGAGCGGGCCTCCGCGCCGAGCGCGTCGATGGCCATCGCGACCAGGGCGTTGGAGATGCGCTCACCGGAGGTGAGCAGCATGTCGAGCTCGCGGCCCGGCGGCAGCGGCGACACCTGCTGGGCGAGATCGAGGAGTTCGTCGGTGGTGTCGCCCATGGCGCTCACGACGACGACCACTTCGTTGCCGGCCGCAGCCGTCTCCACGATGCGTTCGGCGACCCGCTTGATCCGCTCGGCGGTGGCCACGGACGAGCCACCGTACTTCTGGACCACCAGGCTCACCGGAGGGCACCTTTCGCATCGCGTGCCGGAGGGCACTTCCCATCACAGCGCCACGATGCAGCTGCCGCCGGTCGTCGGCGGGCGCGCGCAGCCGCATCGAGGATACCGGCGTTCCGCGCGCTCCCTTGACCCCCGGCCGACCGCTGCCACGAAGGGCGCCGGGTCGCGCCGGGGCGTCCGTGCTGACCACGGGGTCGCGGGTGGGTGTGCCGCCCTGCTGGAGGCCCGGCGGCCAGACGCTCGTCGTCGTCGCGGGGCTGGATCGGTCCAGTGACCGATGGATGCCTCGACACCGGATGTTCCGGCCGCCCCCTGGGTAGAGTTTCGGTATGCCGAATTCCACTGCGCGACCGGTCTACCAGCGACCGCCGCACCCGTCGTCACCGCGCCGGGCCGCGTGGGAGGGTGCCGTGCTGCTGCTCACCGCCCTCGTGTGCGCACTAGCCGCGCTCGAGGTCTTCGGCCACTGATCCCATCGAGCCTGTTCGGCGTCACATCGGGCCGTTCGGCGTCCCGTCAGGCCGTCCGGCGTCCCGGCAGGCCGTTCGGCGTCCCGTCAGGACGTCCGGCGTCCCGTCGGGCTGCATCACATCGGGCCGTCCGGCGTCCCGTCAGACAGTCCGGCGTCACGTCAGGACGCATCACATCGGGCCGTCCGGCGTCCCGTCAGACCGTCCGGCGTCACGTCAGGACGCATCACGTCGGGCCTTTTCGGCGTCCCGTTAGACCGTCCGGCGTCACGTCGGGCTGCATCACGTCGGGCCGTCCGGCGAGATCGCGGGCCTTAGGCTGGTCGGGTGGCCGATCCGGACGTACCCCGACCCCCCGCCGGGCCGGAGGCTGCGGAACTCAGCCCGGTGATGCAGGACTACCTCAAGCAGATCTGCACCGCCGGTGAGTGGGACGACGTGCAGATCACCACGTCGCTGCTCGCCTCCCTGGTCGGGGTCTCCCCGTCGACCTCGTCGGAGATGATCCGCAAACTCGCCGCCGTCGGCATGGTGACGCACCGTCCGTACGGGGCCGTCGCGCTGACCGACGCCGGCCGCTCGGTGGCGCTGCGGATGATGCGCCGGCACCGGCTCGTCGAGACCTACCTGGTGGCCGAGCTCGGCTACACCTGGGACGAGGTGCACGACGAAGCCGAGGTGCTCGAGCACGCCATCTCCGACCTGATGCTGTCGCGCATCGACGCGAAGCTCGGGCATCCGACGCGGGATCCGCACGGCGATCCCATCCCGGACGCCGACGGCGTCGTCCAGCGCCCGGACGCGCGGCGCCTGTCGCTGCTGGAACCCGGCGAGAGCGGCATCATCGCCCGGATCTCCGACGAGGACCCCGAGATGCTCCGCTATTTCGACGAGCTCGCCGTCGCCCTGGACCGCCCGGTCACCGTGCTCAGACGGCTGCCGTTCGGCGCCGGCACCGCGATCGCCCTCCACGGCCCCTCCGAGGTCACCGTCGACATGGGTGACCTCGCCACCCGGGCCATCTGGGTCACCCGGGCCTGACGGCGCGCCTCGCTCGCCGGTCCGGCCGGTCGTCGCATCGGGGCCGGCTGCGCGTCGGGCCCGGTGTCGCGTCGGGCCCGACACGCGGGCCGACGCGTGGCCGGGCCGGGACGGCCGTGTCGGGCCAGGGTCCGTGTCGGGCCGGTCTCGCGGGCCGTACGGTGTCGCGGCGGGCCGGTCACGCCTGTCGTCGTGTGTCGCCGCACCAGGCCGGCTTCGCGACAGTTTCATCAGCTTCGCGACCGCTTCACTTGAGCGAAGTCGTCGCTGAGCTGGCGGAACTGTCGCGAAGAACGAAGCCCGCCCCGTCCGCGCCGTCGCGAGAACGGAGCGGAACGGGCGACCACGGCCCGCCGGTGAGTTCGAGGCAGCGCAGGGCCGGCGCGCGGGAGCGGTACCGGCGTCGCGGTTTGTGCACACCCTGGCAGGTGTCCACACCGCAGGGACCGCGTCGTGCCCGCAGCGCCGCCGACCGCGAGGCTGACCCGATGGATGCGCGCCGGATCTCCCTCACCCACCGCTCGGCCGTCCTCGCCGACGGCTGGTCGGACCACGATCTGCGTCGTGCGGAACGCCACGGCGAGCTCAGCCGGATACGCCGCGGCAGCTACGCCGACCCCGACGCCCTCGCCGGCCTGGACACCCATCAACGCCATCGCGTCGCGATCGCGGCCGCCACCCGGGCTCCGACGCCGTGCGTGATCAGCCACGCGTCGGCGGCTGTCGTCTGGGGTCTCCCCCTGCACGGCGTCGACCTCGACCGCGTGCACTTCACCCGCCCCGGAGCTGTCGGCGGGCGACGGAGTGCCGGGCGTGTGGACCACGGGGGTGCCCTCCTGCCGGGTGACGTCACCGAGCAGGACGGGATCGCCGTGACCACACCGGCCAGAACCCTGGTCGACCTGGCCAGAACAGAATCACCGGAAGCTGCGGTCGTGGCCGCCGACCACGCCTTCCATGAGGGCACGACGACACCGAGCGCTGTGCGAGACGTGCTGGACCGTTCGGCCGGGATCCCGGGGATCGGGACCGGCCGCCGGGCCCTGCTCGCGGCAGACGGCCGCAGCGAAAGTCCCGGGGAGTCGCTGACGCGGTTCGTCCTGCAGGGAATCGCGCCGATGGACGCGCAGGTCGAACTGCGCGACGCTGCCGGCCGTTTCGGCGCGCGGGTCGACCTCGCGGTCCGCGATGCGCTGCTCGTCCTCGAATTCGACGGCCGCCAGAAGTACCTGGCCCTGCGCTCCCCGGGTCAGAGCGTCGAGGACGCCGTGCTCGCCGAGAAGCGGCGCGAGGACGTGATCCGCGGGCTCGGCTACCTGGTGACACGAGTCGTCTGGGCAGACCTGACCGACCCGGCTGCACTCCGACGGCGCATCGCCGACGCTGTCCGTCGTGGTCGCGACATGCATGCCCGAGGCATGGTCGCGCTGGGCTCGTATCGGCCGGCGGCGCCCCTCCGACTCGGCCCAGCCGTCACCTAGCGACAGCTCCACCCACTCCGCGACACCTTCGAACACCCGCAGCTGTCGCGAAGACGCCGAACCTGTCGCGAACCGGGACGGGCCACCGACCCGAGCGCGCCAACGACGGTTGGCACGACGACACCGGCCGCGCACACCCCGACCTCGACCCCACACCACGTCCACGACCCACGGCCCAGCCGCCCAGCGACAGCTCCACCCACTCCGCGACACCTTCGAACACCCGCAGCTGTCGCGAAGACGCCGAACCTGTCGCGAACCGGGACCGTGTCGCTGCGCAGGTGACGCGAAGCAGGCCCCGCGGACCACCCCGCCACCGAGACGCGCCCACCGCACGAACCGCCCCCACCCCACCGAGCGGGTTGCGCCCCACCACACACCCGGGGGTAGGGTTTCCGATCGTGGCGCACACCGCAGCGCCCGGCGCGTTCACCGTCGCCGGACTGCTCCTTAGCTGCCGCGACGAGGCCTGACAGACCGGCCTCCTCGTCGCGGGGCTCCGTCGTGCCGGTCTGCCGACAGCAGTCCCAGCCCCCAGCAAGACGAGGAACCCCATGACCACGTTCTCCCGCGCCACCGGTGTCCGCATCCCGGCCGGCGACATCCCCACCGGCCAGCCGACCTGGAACCGCCAGCGCCCGAGCTCCATGCCGGTGCAGCGCTACCAGCCCTTCACCCCCATCGACCTGCCCGACCGCACCTGGCCGACGAAGGTCATCGACAAGGCCCCGCTGTGGTGCGCGGTCGACCTGCGTGACGGCAACCAGGCGCTGATCGACCCGATGACCCCGGCCCGCAAGCGGCGGCTGTTCGACCTGCTGGTGCAGATGGGCTACAAGGAGATCGAGGTCGGCTTCCCGGCCGCCTCGCAGACCGATTTCGACTTCGTCCGCGAGATCATCGAGCAGGACGCCATTCCCGACGACGTCCGCATCCAGGTGCTGACGCAGGCCCGTCCCGAGCTGATCGCCCGCACCTACGAAGCCGTCGAGGGTGCGCACAGCGCCGTCGTCCACCTGTACAACTCGACGTCGACGCTGCAGCGCCGGGTCGTCTTCGGCCTGCCGAAGAGCGGCATCACCAGCATCGCCACGAACGGCGCCGAGGAGGTGCTGCGGTGGGCGGACAAGTACCCCGACACCGACTGGCGCTTCGAGTACTCCCCCGAGTCCTACACCGGCACCGAGCTGGAGTACGCGCTGGAGGTCGTCAACTCGGTGTCCAAGATCTGGCAGCCGACCAGCGACCGGCCGATGATCGTCAACCTGCCGGCGACCGTCGAGATGGCCACCCCCAACGTCTACGCCGACTCCATCGAGTGGATGCACCGCAACCTGGAGCGCCGCAGCGCGATCGTGCTGAGCCTGCACCCGCACAACGACCGCGGCACCGGCGTCGCCGCCGCCGAGCTGGGCTTCATGGCGGGCGCCGACCGCATCGAGGGCTGCCTGTTCGGCAACGGCGAGCGCACCGGCAACGTCTGCCTGGTCACCCTGGGCCTCAACATGTTCAGCCAGGGCGTGGACCCGCAGATCGACTTCTCCGACATCGACGAGATCCGCCGCACCGCTGAGTACGCCACCCAGCTGAAAGTGCCGGAGCGCCACCCGTACGGCGGCGACCTGGTCTTCACCGCGTTCTCCGGCTCGCACCAGGACGCGATCAAGAAGGGCTTCGACCACCTCAAGCGCGACGCCGACGCCGCGGGCGTGGCGGTCGAGGACTTCACCTGGGAGGTCCCGTACCTGCCGATCGACCCGCACGACGTGGGCCGCTCGTACGAGGCGGTCATCCGGGTCAACTCGCAGTCCGGCAAGGGCGGCGTCGCCTACATCATGAAGTCCGAGCACGGCCTGGACCTCCCGCGACGGCTGCAGATCGAGTTCTCCCGGGTCGTCCAGCAGGTCACCGACGCCGAGGGCGGCGAGGTCGGCCCGGCCGCGATGTGGACGTACTTCACCGACGAGTACCTGACCCGCACCTCCCCGGTCGAGCTCATCCGGGCCCGCACCGAGACCGACGAGACCGAGGACCGCGACCGGCTGGCCGCCCGCATCGTCGTCGAGGGCGAGGAGCAGGTCGTCCGGGGTGTCGGCAACGGCCCGGTGGCCGCGTTCTGCGACGCGATGAGCAGCGTCGGCATCGACGTCCGGGTGCTCGACTACGTCGAGCACGCGCTGTCGGCCGGCGGCGACGCCCGGGCCGCGGCGTACCTGGAGTGCGCCATCGACGGCAAGGTCGTGTGGGGCGTGGGCGTGGACTCGTCGATCACCACCGCGTCGATCAAGGCCGTGGTGTCGGCGATCAACCGGGCCGGCATCCCGGACGCCTGACCTCTCCGGACGCGCCCGGACGCCTGACGTCAGCAGCCGGGCACGGGGAGTGATTCCCCCTGTGCCCGGTTCGTCCGGTTCCCTACGCTGCGTCGCATGACGAAGCACCGGCGCTCGCTGCGGATCGTGCTGGCCCTGACGCTGACCGCGATGGCGGTGGGCGCGACCAGCGCCCCGGCCGAGGACTCGGTGACGTTCCTGGCCGCCGGTGACTTCTCGGCCAACGCCGCCGCGGGGGCGGTGCTGACGTCGATGGGAGCCCAGGGCAGCGATCTGACGCTCACCGTCGGCGACCTGTCGTACGGGGTCGCCGGCCAGGAGCAGGCGTGGTGCGACTTCGTGACCGCGAAGTTCCCGCCCGGCTACGCGTTCGAACTGCTCGCCGGCAACCACGAGAGCAACGGCCAGAACGGCAACATCAACGACTTCGGCGCCTGCCTGCCCAACCAGCTGCCGGGTCTCATCGGCACCTACGGCAAGCAGTACTACGTCGACGTGCCCCGGTCGCAGCCGCTGGTGCGGTTCATCCAGATCTCGCCGTCGCTGGGTTTCCCGGACGGCACCTACACCTATCCGGCGGGTGGTGCCCGCTACACCTGGACCGCGCGGGCCATCGACGGCGCGCGCACCGCGGGCATCCCCTGGGTCGTCGTCGGGATGCACAAGCCGTGCCTGACCGTCGGGGTGTACGCCTGCGACCCCGGCGCCGACCTGTTCAATCTGCTGGTGGACAAGAAGGTCGACCTGGTGCTGTCCGGGCACGAGCACATGTACCAGCGCAGCAAGCAGCTGGCCCTCGCGGCCGGATGCCCCGCCGTGCAACCCGGCTCCTACAACGCCGCCTGCGTCGCCGACGGCGACTCGGCGCTGGTCAAAGGCGCCGGCCTGGTGACCGCGACGGTCGGCACCGGCGGCGTCGGCCTGCGCGAGGTCAACATCGCCGACGCCGAGCTTCCGTACTTCGTGACCGCGTCGGGGTCGAACCAGAATCCCAGCCACGGCTACCTCAAGGTGTCGGCGACCGAGACCCGGCTGGACGCGACCTTCGTCCGCACCGACGGCAACCTCACCGACGCCTTCTCGATCACCGGCGGCCCACCACCGCCGAACCAGCCGCCGACCGCCGCGTTCACCTCGTCCTGCACCGGCCTGACCTGCACGTTCATCGGCACCGGCTCGTCGGACCCGGACGGCACCGTCACCACCCACACCTGGGACTTCGGTGACTCCGGCACCGGCACCGGCGCCACCACCACCCGCAGCTACGCCGCCGCCGGCACCTACCCGGTCACCCTGACCGTCACCGACAACGCCGGCACCACCTCCGCACCCGTCACGACTTCCGTCACCGTCACCGCACCGCCGCCGAACCAACCGCCGACCGCCGCGTTCACCTCGTCCTGCACCGGCCTGACCTGCACGTTCAACGGCACCGGCTCGTCGGACCCGGACGGCACCGTCACCACCCACACCTGGGACTTCGGTGACACCAGCACCGGCACCGGCGCCACCACCACCCGCAGCTACGCCGCCGCCGGCGCCTACCCGGTCACCCTGACCGTCACCGACGACGCCGGCGCCACCTCCGCACCCGTCACGACTTCCGTCACCGTCACCGCACCCGCCGGACCCGCCGTCGTCGCCCGCGACGAATTCGACCGCACCGTCGCCGCCGGCTTCGGCACGGCACCGGTCGGCGGCCCGTGGTCGGCGCCGTCCGGATCGTCGGTCCGCGACGGCTCCGGGGCGATCACCCTGGCCGGCGGCAACGACAAGACGGTCCTGTTGCCCGGCGGCAGCGCTCCCGCGGTGGACCTGCGCACCACTCTGTGGGCCGACCGGCCGATCACCGGCGGTGGTCTGCAGCTCAACCCCATCGGCCGCCGCGTCGTCAGCGGGACGACGACGGTGGGCGACTACCGCGCGCTGCTCAAGCTGTCGGCCAACGGCGCGGTGACCGCGGGGCTGGCGTTCCGACCCGGGTCGGGTGCGGAGGTGTCGTTGGTGCCGCCGAGCACGGTCACCGGTCTGTCCCTCGCACCGGGCGAGAAGCTCGCCGTCCGGCTGCTCGTCACCGGGGCGTCACCCACCATACTGCAGCTGAAGGTGTGGAAGGCCGGTACCGCCGAGCCGACCGGGTGGACCCGCACGGCCACCGGCAGCCAGGCCGGCATGCAGGTCGGCGGCTCCACCGGCCTGCGCGCCTATCTGTCCTCCACCGTCACCGACGCCCCGCTGACCCTGCGGATCGACGACTGGTCGGCGACGGTTCCGCAGTGACCCGGCGCCGCGAGGACCCCCTGCGTAGGGTGGGGCCGATGCGGCGGGGGTGGGCGAGAACGCCGGCCGGCGACGGCCCGGCCGCTCCGGGGTACCCCCGGGGCCGGAACACCGCAGCAAGCACGACCGTGCAGGCACGTCGTGGCGCTCCGCGCCAGGTTGTGCCCGCCCAGCAGGGACAGGTCGACCACCCCCGCCGCATCACGGACCTGCGCCGTGTCGGCTGAGACCGCGCTCGCATCCGCGCTGGCAGAAGCGATGCTCGCCGGCACCTGGCACCGCCGCGGCCTGATCCGGGCCATGAGTGCGACGCTCAACCGAACCAGCCGACGGGTCCGATGGGTGCGGCCGCTCGCCGTCGAGGTGCTGGCCGCCTACCCGCACCCACCCCTGGACCGGCCCCGCGAGCTGGCCGGGTTCGTCGGCACCACGCCCGCGGTGCAGCGGGCCCTGGGTCGGCGGCGACCGCCGAAGGCCCTGGTCCGGGTCGCCACCCCGACCACCACGGTGTCCCGGCCGTTCCCGACGCCGCGGGTCGACCACGTCGCGCAGCTGGCGGAATTCCTCGCGGTCGACCCGGACGAACTGGTCCTGCTCGCCGACCCGCAGAGCCGGGCCCGCCGCGCGCCGTCCCGGCGAATCGCCCACTACCGCTACCACTGGCTCGACAAACCGGCGGGGGCACGGCTTCTCGAGGCTCCGAAGCCGAGACTCAAGGCGCTGCAACGGAAGGTGCTCGACGGCCTGCTGACGCCGATCCCGGTGCACCCGGCCGCCCACGGCTTCGTCCCCGGCCGGTCGGCGGTCACCGGCGCCGCACCGCACGTCGGCGCGGCGGTGGTCGTCACGGTCGATCTCGAGCACTTCTTCGCCGCCGTCCGCGCCGGCCGGGTGTGGGGCGTGCTGCGCGCCGCCGGCTACCCGGAGCCGGTGGCGCACCTGCTGACCGCGCTGACCACCCACGCCAGCCCGGTCGCGACGCTGAGCGCGATGCCGCCCGGACCCGACCGGGGACGTGACTTCCGGCTGCGCCGCCGGCTGGCCACCCCGCACCTGCCGCAGGGCGCACCGACGTCACCGCAGTTGGCGAACCTCGTGGCGTTCTCGCTGGACCGCCGGCTCGACGCCTACGCCCGCGCGGCGGGCGTCACCTACACCCGCTACGCCGACGACCTGACGTTCTCCGGCGGACCGGAGCTCAGCCGGGCGGCCGAGGCCCTGCTGCATGCCGTGGACGGCATCGTGCGCGCAGCCGGCTACCGGCTGAATCCGGCCAAGACCCGGATCCGCCGGTCCCACGAACGCCAGTCGGTGACGGGCATCGTCGTCAACCGGCACACCACCCTCGCGCGGCCCGAGTACGACCGGCTCCGCGCGGTCCTGCACGACTGCGTGACCAACGGGCCGGAGGCGGCCGACCGGAACGGGCACGACGACTTCCGGGCGCACCTGCTCGGCCGGATCAGCTGGGTGGCGGCGTTGCATCCCGCGCGGGGTGCCCGCCTGCGGGCCGCATTCGACGCTGTCGCATGGGGTGACTGACGGCGGAACGGGTACCTGACCGTCACCTGCAACCGAGGGAGACCGCCATGGGCCACCACGACGACGCCACCGAGCACCCGCTCACCGACGAGCACACGCAGTCCGACACCGCCGCGGAGCCTGCCGTCAAGGACGGCACCGACCCCAACGACCTGGTGGTGTCCGGTGACATCGACCAGGAGATGCTCGAGGACGACATCGCCGAGCGCTGAGCCGTCGTCGGCGGTCAGCCGGCGATCACCACCGTCAGCAGGCTGACCGCCGAGAGTCCCCCCACCAGGCCCAGCGCCGCCGCCTGGACGGTCAGCAGCGACCGCCACCGCCGGAACACCGGCTCGGTGCGCCATCCGTACGCGGTGAGGGCCGCCGCGAGCTGCACCACGGGCACGATCACGCCCCGGACGTCACCGTCGAGCGCGAGCCGGTAGCCCCACACTCCGAGGGCCAGCCACCCCAGGACCAGCAGTGCGCCGAGCCGGGCGAACACCGCCGGAGGGGCGTCGCGCGGGTTCACCCCGCCGCCCGGCGGGCCCGGTAGGCCTTGACGTGCTGCCGGTTGCCGCAGTTGCCGGTGTCGCAGAAGCGGCGTGACCGGTTGCGGGTGAGGTCCACCAGCACGGCGTCGCAGTCCTCGGCCGCGCAGCGCCCGAGACGGTCCAGGGCGTCGACCCGGATCAGGTCGGCGAAGGCCATCGCCGCCTCGGCGGTGATCCGGCTGGCCAACGGCGCCTCGGACGGGGTCAGGTGCAGGTGCCACGGCCAGCCGCCGTGCCGGCTGAGGAACGGCCGGGCCTCGGCCTGCGCCAGCAGTTCGTTGACCGCACCGGCGACCCGGTCGACGTCGCCGTCACTCCACAGCGCGCGCAGCCTGGGGCGCAACGCGCGCACCTGCCGCAGTTCGGCCTCGTCGAGGTCGCGACGGCCCGAGTAGTCGTTGACGTCCAGCCACCGGTCGAGCGCGGCGATGTCGGGCAACCGCTCCTCGTCGCGGACGGCGGTGTTGACCAGGGCGGCGGCGGCCGTGAGGCCCCACTCCGTGTCATGAGCGAACATCGGGTTGACTCCTGACCTCGCGGCGGAATACTGTCATGCGTCATAGCCACTTTAGCTCATGACATACGGGAGGTGCCGTGTCCGTCCAGGAGAGCACGATCATCGGGACCGGTGCCGACCGGGCGCGTGACCGGCGGAGCGGCCTGATGTTCGCCGGCGTCTCGGCGCTGGCCTTCGGCTCGGCCGGCGTCGCCGCCAAGGCCGCGATGACCGCCGCCGGACCGGAGCTGACCCCGATGTGGCTGGCGCAGTTCCGCATCACCGGCGCCGCACTCGTGCTGCTGCTGATCGTCGGCGTCGGCCACCGACTGCGGCCGGCGGTGCGGCGGGTGGCGTGGACGCCGCGGGCGATCGCCGCCGTGATCGCCTACGGGGTGATCGGTTTCGTCGCCATCCAGGTCCTGTACTTCGTCGCCATCAGCCGGATGCCCGTCGGGGTGGCGCTGCTCATCGAGTACACCTCACCCGCACTGGTCGCACTGTGGGCCCTGCTGGCGCAGCGGCGACCGCAGCACCGGGCGGTGTGGCTGGCGATCGGCGCCGCCATGGTCGGGCTGGTGCTCATCGCCCGCCCGTGGCAGGGCTTCGCCCTGGACACCGTCGGGGTCGGCGCGGCCCTGCTGGCCGCAGTGGCGTCGGCGACGTACTTCCTCGTCGGCGACGCCCTCAAGGGGCAGATCCCCGGTCCGCAGCTGGCCGGTTTCGGCGCGGCCGCGGGAGCGGTCGTGCTCGGCCTGACCCAGTCGTGGTCGGACTTCCCCTGGCACCTGCTCGGCCGGCGCGGGGAACTCGGCGGCACCGCGGTCCCGGTCTGGCTGCTGCTCGCCGTGGTCGTCGTGGTCGGCACCGTGATCGCGTACCTCACCGGCATCGCGGCGTTGCGGCGACTGCCCGCGCCGATCGCCGCGGTGGTCGCGACGATGGAGGTCGTGGTCGCCGCGATCAGCGCCTGGATGCTGCTCGGCGAGCACCTGTCGGCCTGGGAGCTGGCCGGCGGCGCACTGCTGCTGGCCGGCGCCGTCGTCGCCCAGCGCAGCCCGGCGCGACCGGTCGAGGCGCCCGTCCCCACCGCGCCACTCGCCACGGCGGTCCCCGTCAGCCGGTGACCTGCGCGACCTCGGCGACCAGTTCGTCGAGCACCGTCCGGACGGCGAGCCGGGCGGCCCGGTCCGGTCGGCACAACGCCTCGACGACCCGGCCGGCCCGGATCTGCCGCAGCGGCACCAACGCGAAGCGGCCGGCGGCCCGGTCGGCGCTGGTGTGCCGGGGTAGCAGACCGATGCCGTGACCGGCGGTGATCAACTTCTCGATGAGGGGCAGGTGGGTGCTGCGTCGCACCACCCGCACCGGCAGCCCGGAGCGGGCGGCGACCGCGGTCAGCACCCGGTCGATCGGGTACTCCGGGGGCGGCACGATCCAGGCCTCACCCACCAGGTCCTCGGCGGTCACGAAGTCCCGTCCGGCCAGCGGATGGTCCAGCGGCAGACCGACGTCCAACGGTTCGCGCATCAACAGCGTGGCGACGATCTGCGGCCGGTCGGGCACCGCGACGTCGTCCGACCGGTGCGCGATGACGATGTCGTAGTCGGCGGTGAGACCGGCGAAGTCGTCCTGGGCCACGTCCTCGTCGAAGGTGTCCAGCTGCAGCCGGCCGAAGCGCGCGAGCCGGTGCAGCAGCCCGGGGATGAGCAGTTCGGCGGCGGAGTGGAACGACGCCAGCCGGACGGTGCCGCTGACGTCACCCCGGTAGGCCTGCCAGCCCGCCTGCGCCTCGGCGAGTGCGGTCGCCACCGTCACCGCCCCGACGACGAGCGCCCGACCCGCATCGGTGAGCTGGACCCCCCGCCCGACGCGTTCGACCAGTGGCACCCCGACCTGCCGCTGCAGCGCCTTGAGCTGCTGGGAGACCGCCGACGGGGTGCGTCCGACGGCGTCGGCCACCGCGGTGACCGAGCCCCGGTCGGCCAGCTCCCGCAGCAGGTTCAGCTGGTCCAGATCGAGGTGATCGGTTCTCACTGAAGCAACGCTACAAGATGTGTTCAGGTCCTGGTGCTTGTGCTTCATGGTCGGCGCCTGGCAGCGTGACCCCGTGACCACCCGTGACCGCCTCCTCGCCGTGCTCGTCGCCGTCTGCTGGGGCCTCAACTTCCCAGCGACCGCGCTGGCCCTGGAGCATTTCCCGCCGTTGCTGATGGTGGCGGTGCGCTTCGCGCTGATCGCGGTGCCGACCCTGGTCTTCGTGCCCCGGCCCGCGGTGCCGGTGCGTTGGCTGATCGGTGTCGGACTCGGCATCGGCACCCTGCAGTTCGCCTTCCTCTACCTCGGGATGGCTGCCGGCATGCCCAGTGGGCTGGCGTCGCTGGTCCTGCAGGCCTCGGCCCCGTTCACCGTCGTGCTGGCCGGGATCTTCCTGCGGGAGAAGCTGTCCGGCCGGCAGGTCGCCGGGATCGTCGTGGCGGTCGCGGGTCTCGCGGTGATCGCGGCGCACCGCGCCCAGGTGGCGGCACTGCTGCCGGTCGCCCTCACCCTGTGCGGCGCGCTGGGCTGGGCCCTCGGCAACCTGTGCAGCCGGCAGGCGAAGGCGCCCGACGCCTTCCACCTCACCCTGTGGATGTCGACGGTCCCGGTGCTGCCGATGCTGGCGCTGTCGTTGTTCGTCGAAGGCCCGCAGCGCATCTGGGACTCACTGTCGACGGTCGCGACCGCCGACGCCGTACCCGCCGTGCTGGGCCTGCTCTACGTCGTGGTCATCGCGACCCTGCTCGGCTACGGCATCTGGAACACCCTGATGGGCCGTTACCCCTCGAGCACGGTGGCGCCGTTCTCGATGCTGGTGCCGGTGGTCGGGGTGTTCTCCTCCTGGCTGATCTTCGACGAGGGCATCGACCTCACCGAGCTCCTCGCCGGGGTGGCCATCATCGCCGGAGTGCTGCTCGGCTCCTCTCGACGCCGGAAGCCGGTGCCGGCTCCGGCTCCGGTCGCCGCGCCTGAACCGTCGCCCGCTCGCACCGCCTGAGCCGTCGTCCGCTCGCACCGCTTGAGCGGTGCGCGTCCGGGTGCCCAGTGCGTCGTTGCACCCCGGCCGACGGCGACGTACAGTTCCGGATGGAATAGTCCAGCTGGACCATTACCTCCGCGTGAACGTCGTCGATGCCTGGATGTGCCGTGCCCCTGCTGAATCCCCTCGCGCTGGCCACCCTCGGCGTGCTGGTCGAGCGGCCGATGCACCCCTACGAGATGTTCCAGCTGCTCATCGACCGCTCCGAGGACCGACTGGTCAAGGTGCGGCGCGGCACGCTCTACCACGCGGTCGCGCGGCTGACCGAGACCGGACTGACCGAGGTCGTCGGCACCGACCGCGGCGGCAACCGCCCGGAACGCACCACCTACGCCATCACCGCCGCCGGCCGCACCGTGCTGGACGACACCGTCCGCGACCAGCTGGCCCGGCCCGAACCGGACTACCCGATGTTCCCGCTCGCCCTGGCCCAGGCGCACAACCTCCCCCGGGAGGACGTCGTCGCCGCACTCCACCGGCGCATCGACGGTCTCGCCGCCGAACTGGCCGGGTACGACAGCGGCATCGCCGCCGCCGCCGCCCGCGGCGTGCCCCGCCGCTACCTCGTCGACGCGGACTACCAGCGCACGATGCGCCACACCGAGCTCGACTGGCTGCGGCGCTTCGTCGCCGAGCTGACCGACGACACCATCCCCTGGCATCCACCGGGCGCCGCGGGCCCGTACCCCGACGCCACCTCTGCGCACACCCCTCTCGAGAACGCAGGATCCCCCGCATGACCCACGCCGCACCCGCCCCCGCCGCGACCGGAGTCGACCCCTGGCGGGCGCTCTGGGCGCTGGTCATCGGGTTCTTCATGATCCTGGTCGACTCGACCATCGTCAGCGTCGCGACGCCGGCCATCATGACCGGCCTGAACGCCGACATCAACGAGGTGGTCTGGGTCACCAGCGCCTACCTGCTCGCCTACGCCGTACCGCTGCTGTTCACCGGCCGCCTCGGCGACCAGATCGGCCCGAAGCGCGTCTACCTCATGGGCCTGACGCTGTTCACCGCGTCCAGCCTGTGGTGCGGCCTGTCCGGCAGTGCCGGGATGCTCATCGTGGCGCGGGTCTTCCAGGGCCTGGGTGCGGCGATGATGACGCCGCAGACGATGTCGGTCATCACCCGTACCTTCGCCCCCGACAAGCGCGGTACCGCCATGGGTCTCTGGGGCGCCGTCGCCGGTGTCGCCACCCTGGTCGGCCCGATCGCCGGTGGTGTGCTGGTCGACTCGCTCGGCTGGGAGTGGATCTTCTTCGTCAACCTCCCGATCGGCGTCATCGCCTTCGTGCTGGCCATGCGCTGGGTTCCGGCGCTGCCGACCAACACCCACCGCTACGACATCCCCGGCATCGTGCTCTCGGGCGTGGGTCTGTTCCTGCTGGTGTTCGGCATCCAGGAGGGCCAGAAGTACGACTGGGGCACCATCGCCGGACCGATCTCGGTGTGGTCGCTGATCGCCGTCGGCCTCGTCGTGCTCGGCGCGTTCCTGTGGTGGCAGAGCCGTAACCGCCACGAGCCGCTGCTGCCGCTGAGCCTGTTCCGCGACCGCAACTTCTCGCTGGCCAACATCGGCATCAGCTCGATGGGCTTCGCCGTCACCGGTATGGCGCTGCCCCTGATGCTGTACGCGCAGAAGGTCGCGGGCCTCACCCCGACCCGCGCGGCACTGCTGTTCATCCCGATGGCCGTCCTCACCGGCGCCCTCGCGCCGCGCGTCGGCAAGCTCGTCGACCGCGCGCACCCCCGCTACATCGCCGGCACCGGACTGACGCTGCTGATCGTGTCCCTGGTGTGGCTCGCCCTGATGCTCGCGCCGGACGTGGCGATCTGGAAGCTGCTGCTGCCGATGGCCCTGATGGGCGTGGCCAACGCGTTCATCTGGTCGCCGTTGTCGGCCACCGCCACCCGCAACCTGCCGCGGCAGCTGGCCGGCGCCGGCTCCGGGGTCTACAACACGACCCGGCAGATCGGTGCCGTCCTGGGCAGTGCGGGCATCGGCACGCTCATGCAGAGCCGGCTCGTCGCCGAACTCCCGACCGGCGCCGGGGTCGATCCGGCCGCCGCCGAGATGACCGCGGGTGCGCTGCCCGGCTCCCTCCGGGAGGGTTTCGCCGACGCCATGGGGCAGGCCCTGCTGCTGCCCGCCGCGGTGCTGGTCATCGGCCTGATCGCGGCCCTGATGTTCACCCGGACGCCGGCGCCCACCGGACACCGTGCACCGGCGGAGCCCGCTCCGCAGGACACGGCCGGGCAGACCCCCGCGACCGCCGGGGCGAGCTACGGACGGCACGCGGCCGCCGGCTGAGGATCGGACTCCCCCGGGCCCGACCGGCCTACCCGGTGCGCCCAGGTGCGCCGGTCGCTCCGGGGTGACGTGGCCCGGGTCAGAACGCCGGCACCAGCACCAGCAGCGTGGGCAGCAGGAGCAGCCCGGCCGCGGCGGCGTGAGCGGCGCGCCGGATCCCCGGACGCGTCTCGGCGGGCCGGTCCAGCCGCGCCGAGCGCAGCGCGACGGCCTGGTTCGCGGTCGGTCCGCCGAGCCGGCACAGGGCGGTCCGCAGCGCGGCCCGCTCGTCGACGGTGACCGCCGCCGCATCGTCGGCCATCATCTCGACGAGCGCCGCCACCGCGCGCTGCGCCCGGCGGACGCTGTTCAGGAACGGCAACGCCGCGCCCCAGGCGACGAACGGCAGCACCACCACGTCGTGCCGCAACCGCAGGTGGGCGCGCTCGTGCGCGAGCACCAGCCGCAGCTCGGTGTCGGTCAGCGCGTCCAGCGTGCCGCGCGACACCACCAGCCGGGGCACCGCACCGGGCAGGCAGTACGCGACCGCGGTCGGGTGATCGAGGACGAGGACACCCGGTTCGACCGGCCACGGGGTGGCCAGGATGTCGAGGGCGTCGTGCTGCTGCCGCCGGGCCGCGCCGGCCCGGGCGATGCTGCGCACCAGCGTCCAGAACAACCGCAGGCCCAGCGCCACCGTCAGCACCAGCACGACCAGCCGCGCCGCCCCCCAGCCACGCAGCGGACGGCCGTCGGCGATGTTGCCCAGCACCGTCCCGACCGCGCCCGGCAGGCTCGTGCCGTGATCGTGGAAGGCGAGCTCGAGACCGGCGCCGAGCAGGGAGAGCCCGGCGGCGAGACCCACCGCCTGCCACAGCACCAGCGCCGCGACCGGTTCGCGCTCCACCCACCGGGCGCGGCTCAGCAGCCGCGGGACCGGGTCGGCCAGCAGCACGGCGAGGATCGCCAGCAACCCCCCGGTCAGCAGCACGGGATCAGTCGCGCCGGCGGCGGCGCAGCGCTCCGCGCAGCACGTCGGCCTCCTCGGCCGAGGCCCCGCCGACGAAGTGTGCCAGCGCCGCCGACGGATCCGCGGCGTCGGCGAGCACCGCCCGCAGGGTCTCGGCGACGTGCTCCTCCCGGGTGGCCGTCGGAGCGAACGACGCCGCCCGGCCGACCTTGTGGCGGACGACGAAACCCTTGCCCTCCAGCCGCGACAGGACGGTGAGCAACGTGGTGGCCGCGAGGTCCGGATTGGGCAGCCGCGTGGCGAGCTCCGCCACGGTCAACGGACCGGAGCCGTCCCAGAGGACGTTCATCACAGCCCGCTCGAGATCGCCGAGGGTCTTCACGTCCGCACCGTCCAGAACTTGTTCTACGTCATGTAGAAACTTCTACCTTGTGTAGAGCATACTGGGTGCATGACCTCGACGGCAGCCCCGGTTCGTCCGGGTCCCGCCGTGGCCGTGGCCGAGCCGACGACGCGGGTGCTGCTGGTCGACGACCGTCCGCTGGTGCGGGTCGGTCTGATGTCGATCCTGGAGGGTTCCCGCGCCGAGGTCCGCGCCGTCGGCTCGCTCACCGACGCCCTGACCGCCGTGGCGGCCGCACCCGCCGGCGGCTACCGGACGATCGTGGTCGCCGCCCACCTCATCGACGCCACCACCTGGTGCCGACTGGCCGACGCCGCGCCCGGGGTCGCCCTGGTCGCCCTCGGCGGAGACCGCCGCACCGATCCGGCGTGCGCCCGCTTCGCCCCGCTGCCCGAGAACGCGGCCTCGCCGGCCATCCGGGCCGCCCTCACCGCGACCGCCCGGTCCAGCTGTCCGAGCCGGCGCGGCTGCGCCCTCCGAGACGAGACCACCGACTGCACACCGCAGGAACTGCGCATCCTGCGGCTGATCGGCGACGGCCTGTCCAACCGCGAGATCGCCGCACGGCTGGGCATCGCCGAGAAGACGGTGAAGAACTACATCACCGGCCTGTTCGCCAAGCTCGGCGTCAGCCGGCGCACCCACGCCGCGGCGATCGCCTGGCGGCTGCACGGCATCGGCACCGCACCCGCCGCACCTCCTCCGGCCTGACGACGCGGCCCACACCGCGCGAGAGCACCGGTTGCGCAACGGTAGTCACGTCCGCGGCCCGAGATCACACCCCGTCGGTTTGACGCCTCCGCCGCGGCTGCCTACCGTGGGCGACGGTCACGAGTGCCAGCAACAAGCCCCGGCTAGCTGGCCGGCAACCCTCCTGTGCGGCGGGGTGCTCCGGGTGACGACCAGGTGGCGGACCGTCCCGGTCCGGCGCAAGCGCACTGTTGCCGAGGAGTTCCGCGTTGTCCCCGTCTGCCCTGACGTCCCCGTCCCGTCCGTCCGTGCGCCCGTCGCCCGGCCGGGCCATGTCCGGGGGCTGTCGCCGGCCCTGACGTCCCGCGGACCTGCCTGACGGGTCCGCACCCCCCGCACCGCGTCCCGTCGCCGCTCCGCACCGCCTCCCCGGTGGTGCACGGCCGCGCCCGGCGACCGGTGTCCCGTCCCCCTGGAGGTACACCCATGAGCACCACCCCCGACTCACCCACCCCGTCCGGTATCACCGCTCTACCCGCCCGCCCCGGCCGCGACCGCGGCCCCACCCGCTGGATCGTGCTCGCCGTGGTGGCCGTGGTGGCCGTCGCCGGCATCCTGTTCGCGACGCTGCGCGGCGGCGACGAGCCCGCGGCCGCCGCCGACCGGGTCACCGTCAAGGTCGGCACCACCGAGGCCAGTGCCGACTACTGGCCCATCCTGGTCGATCTCGCGGCCAGGGAGAACATCGACATCCAACTGGTCAACTTCACCGACTACACCCAGGCCGACCCGGCGCTCTCCCAGGGTCAGATCGACCTGAACCTGTTCCAGCACCTGCTGTTCCTGGCCAACTACAACGTCGCCAACTCCGACACCCTGACGCCGATCGGCGCGACCGTGGTGGTACCGCTGGGCGTCTACTCCGGCAAGCACACCGATCTCGCGCAGATCCCGGCCGGCGGCCAGGTCGCCATCCCGAACGACGCCACCAACCAGGCCCGCGCCCTGCTGGTGCTGCAGCAGGCCGGCCTGATCAGCCTGACCGGTGGTGGCGACCCGCTGAGCACCCCCGCCGACATCGACGCCGCCGCCTCGAAGGTGACCGTGACGCCGGTGGACGCCGCCCAGACGGTGGCCTCGCTGCCCTCGGTCGACGCCGCGGTCATCAACAACAACTTCGCCCTGGACGCCGATCTCGACCCGTCGAAGGCGCTGTACAACGACGATCCGGCGGCGCCGGCGGCCGAGCCGTACATCAACGCCTTCGTCGCGCGCGCGGACCAGAAGGACAACCCCACCTTCCTGCGGATCGCCCAGCTCTACCACGACCCGTCGGTGACGGCGGCGGTCGTCGCGGCGTCCAAGGACACTGCCGTCATCGTCGACCGTCCCGCCGCCGACCTCGGCACCATCCTGGCCGGCCTGGAGACCGTCGTCCGGGACGCCTCGTGAACCGGGAACCCCTCCGCTGCCGAGGGTTGCGGCGGTGACCCCGGTCATCGAGTTCCGGGACGTCACCAAGACCTACCGAGGCAAGGGCTCCGCGGTGACCGCGGTGGACGGCGTCTCGTTGAGCATCGAGCGCGGCGAGATCTTCGCCGTGATCGGCTATTCCGGCGCCGGCAAGAGCACGCTGGCCCGGCTGGTCAACGTGCTTGAGCGGCCGACCTCCGGCGAGGTGGTCATCGACGGGCGAGCGGTGTCGGCGCTGTCCGAGCGGGAGGTGCGCCCGGTGCGCGCCACCATCGGCACCGTGTTCCAGCAGTTCAACCTGTTCCGCTCGCGCACCGTCTACGGCAACGTGGCCTACCCGTTGAAGGTGGCGGGCTGGTCGAAGGAGGCCGTCGAGGCGCGGGTGACCGAGTTGTTGCACTTCGTCGGCATCACCGACAAGGCGTGGGAGTACACCGACCAGTTGTCGGGCGGGCAGAAGCAGCGGGTCGGGATCGCGCGGGCGCTGGCCAACCAGCCGACGATCCTGCTCGCCGACGAGGCGACCAGCGCACTGGACCCGGAGACCACCCACGACGTGCTCCGGCTGTTGAAGCGGGTCAACGCCGAACTGGGCGTGACCATCGTGGTCATCACCCACGAGATGGACGTGGTGCGCACCATCGCCGACCGCGTCGCGGTGCTGGAGCGGGGCCGGGTGATCGAGATCGGTTCCACGTTCGACGTCTTCGCCTCACCGCGGACACCGACCGCACGGACCTTCGTCGGAACCGTCCTGCGGGACCGGCCCGACGCGGCCGAGGTCGCCCGGCTGGAGGCGGCCCACCAAGGCCGGCTGGTCAGCGTGGGGGTCACCGACGGCAACGGGATCGGCGCCGTCCTCGGCGCCGCCGCCCGCGAGGGCGACGTCGGCTTCGAGATCGTGCACGGCGGTATCGGCGCGCTGGACGGCCGGTCGTTCGGCACCCTCACCCTCGCCCTGACCGGCAGTGATCCGGCGGTGGCCGCCGTCGTCGACCGCCTCCGCGACGTCACCACCGTCACGGAGCTCGCCGCATGAACACCGTGACGGAGGTGACCCGGTGAACACCGACTGGAACCTGCTGTGGCCGATCTACGGCGAATCGGTGCTGCAGACCCTCTGGATGGCCGGGGCCACGCTGGTGCTGGGCGGCTTCTTCGGGCTGGTGATCGGAGTGCTGCTGTTCACCACCCGGCGCGGGGGTCTGCTGCAGAACGTCGTCGTGTACACGGTTCTCAACCTGCTGGTGAACGTCGTCCGGCCGATCCCGTTCATCATCTTCATCACCGCGATCGGCCCGCTGACGCTGTCGGTGATCGGTACCACCATCGGCACCGGAGCGGCCACCTTCGCGCTCGTCATCGCCGCGTCCTTCGGCGTCTCCCGGATCGTCGAGCAGAACCTGGTGACGGTCGACCCGGGGGTGATCGAGGCGGCCCGTTCGATGGGCGCCTCCCCGATCCGCATCATCGTCGGCCTGCTGATCCCCGAGGCGCTGGGCCCGCTGATCCTCGGCTACACCTTCGTGCTGGTCGCGATCATCGACATGACCGCCGTCGCCGGTGGTCTCGGCGGCGGTGGCCTCGGCCAGTTCGCGATCAGCTACGGCTACCAGCGGTTCGACTGGGAGGTGACCTGGGTCGCGGTGCTGACCATCATCGTCATCGTGCAGCTCGCCCAGTTCGTCGGTAACCGGCTGGCCCGGACCGCGCTGCGCCGTTGACGCGACGGTCCCGGCCGGGAACCGGTCGGGACCGTCGCCGACGGCCGTTCCAAGTGCTACCTTTGCAGTAGGTAATGAGTGTCGGCGACAAGCCCTGGCTGGCCGACCAGCAACCCTCTCTGGTGGTGGGGTGCTCCAGGTGACGACCCGGCCGGGTCCCGTCGGTACCCGGCAAGCACAGTGGGCGGTGCGCCGTTCCGAGTCGAGATGGTGGTGCGGCGATGTCGGAGACGACGGCCTTCGGGCGACGGTGGGTCAGCCGCCGGCACGTCGATCTGCAGCGGGTGAGCAGCGCGCTCTGCCGGTGACGCCGCGGTGGTCCGCGGGTCCGACATCGTCTGCTGTCCCTCCCCCCTCGAACGGAGCATCACCGTGCCCGCACCCCTGCACCTGGCCGTCGCCCTCGACGGCGCCGGCTGGCACCCGGCCGCCTGGCGGGAACCGGCCGCCCGGCCCGCCGACCTGTTCACCGCCGGTTACTGGACCGACCTGGTCCAGGAGGCCGAGCGCGGCCTCCTCGACCTGGTGACCCTCGAGGACTCGCTCGGGCTGCAGTCCACCCGGCGCGACGGCCCGGACCGTCGCACCGACCAGGTCCGTGGACGGCTCGACGCGGTCCTGGTGGCGTCCCGGGTGGCCCCCACGACCTCGGCGATCGGACTGGTGCCGACCGCACAGGTCACCCACACCGAGCCGTTCCACGTCTCGAAGGCCATCGCCACCCTGGACTTCGTCAGCCGCGGCCGCGCGGGCTGGCGCCCGCAGGTGTCGGCCGCTCCGGCCGACGCCGCGCACTTCGGGCGCCGGACGGTACCGCCGGTGTTCGACGGCTCCCCCGCCGCCGCCGCAGCGGTCGACGAGCTGTTCGCCGAGGCCGACGACCACGTCGAGGTGGTACGCCGTCTCTGGGACAGCTGGGAGGACGACGCCGAGATCCGCGACGTGGCCACCGGCCGGTTCGTCGACCGGGACAAGCTGCACCACATCGACTTCAGCGGGCGGTTCTTCAGCGTCCGCGGCCCGTCCATCGTGCCCCGTCCACCGCAGGGGCAGCCCGTCGTCGCGGCGCTGGCGCACACCGACCGGCCCTACCGCTTCGCCGCCAGGGGTGCGGATCTGGTGTTCGTCACCCCGGACAGCCGGGACGCCGCCCGCGACATCGTCGACACGGTGCAGGGTCTGCGGGCGACCCTGGCCGCGGACGCCGGACCGCTGCGGGTGTTCGCCGACCTCGTCGTCTTCCTCGACGACGAACCCGGCGCCGCCCGTGACCGCCGGGAGCGGCTCGACGACCTGGACGGCGCTCCGTGGACCTCCGACGCGACGATCGTCACCGGCACCCCGGCCGAGCTGGCCGATCAGCTGCAGGACTGGGCCGCCGCCGGCCTGGACGGCTTCCGGCTGCGGCCGGCGACGCTGCCGCACGACCTGCAGGCCATCACCCGCGCCGTGGTGCCCCTGCTGCAGCAGCGGGGCGTCTTCCGCCGCGCCTACGACGGCCGCACCCTGCGGGGCCGTCTCGGCCTCGACCGCCCGGTCAGCCGCTACGCCGCCACCCGCACCCCCGAGGGAGTCTCCGCATGACCAAGCAGGTGCACCTCGCCGCCCATTTCCCCGGCGTCAACAACACGACGGTCTGGTCCGACCCGGCCGCCGGCAGCCACATCGAGTTCGATTCGTTCGTCCGCTTCGCCGCCGCCGCCGAACGCGGGCTCTTCGACTTCCTCTTCCTCGCCGAAGGTCTGCGGCTGCGGGAGCAGAACGGCGAGATCTACGACCTCGACGTCGTCGGCCGGCCCGACACCTTCGCCGTCCTCAGCGCGCTGGCCGCGGTGACCGAGCACCTGGGTCTGACCGGCACGATCAACTCGACCTTCAACGAGCCGTACGAGGTGGCCCGGCAGTTCGCCACCCTGGATCAGCTGTCCGGCGGCCGCGGCGCCTGGAACGTCGTGACCTCCTGGGACGCGTTCACCGGGGAGAACTTCCGCCGCGGCGGCTTCCTCCCCGAGGATCAGCGCTACGCCCGGGCCAAGGCCTTTCTGGACGCCGCGACCGTGCTGTTCGACACCTGGGCCGCCGACGAGGTCGTCGCCGACCGGGACTCGGGCACCTTCGTCCGGTCTGCCGAGGTCGGCGACTTCACCCACCGCGACGACCACTTCGACATCCACGGCCGCTTCACCGTCCCGCGCAGCCCGCAGGGCCGGCCCGTCGTCTTCCAGGCCGGCGATTCCGACGCCGGCCGCGAGTTCGCCGCTTCCACCGCCGACGCGATCTTCACCCGGCACGGCACCCTCGACGCCGGCAGGGCGTTCTACGCCGACGTCAAGGGGCGCCTGGGCCGCTACGGCCGGCGACCCGAGGAGCTGCTGGTGCTGCCGGCCGCGACCTTCGTCCTGGGTGACACCGACCGCGAGGCGGAGGATCTCGCCGCCGAGGTGCGTCGGTTGCAGGTCTCGGGGCAGACCGCGCTGCGCTTCGCCGAGCACGTGTGGAACCGGGACCTGTCCGATCTCGACCCGGACGGGCCGGTGCCGGAGTTCGACCCGGTCGAGGGCGAGCACACCATCGCCAAGGGACGGGCCAGCGTGCGGATGTTCGGCGACCGGCTGGCCACGGCCCGGCAGTGGCGCGAGCTCGGCGCCACCGAGCACCTGTCGCTGCGGGACGTCGTCATCCGGCAGACGGCGCGGCAGAACTTCATCGGCAGCCCCGAGACCGTCGCGCGCACGATCAACGACTACGTGCAGGCCGACGCGAGCGACGGGTTCATCCTGGTCCCGCACGTGACCCCGGACGGGCTGGACCCGTTCGTCGAGACGGTGGTGCCGATCCTGCAGGACTGGGGCGTCCACCGCACCGGGTACACCGGCAGCACGCTGCGCGACAACCTCGGGCTCGCCGTCCCGGCCAGGGGTGATCGCGTCGAGCGTAGGGTCGCGTCGTGACGACCGAGACCGCCGACGTCCCCCGCACCACCACCCAGGTCCACGGTCCCGCGGATGCGAGGCTGGGTGATCCGGTGCTGGACAACCCCGCCTGGTCGGCGCTCACCGGGCGGCACGCCCACCTCGCCGTCCGGCACGGTCTGGCCGCCCGCTACCGCTCGGACGTGGCGTTGTTCGTGGCACTCGCCGACAGCGCCGACCCGCAGGCCTGGGTGGATCTCGCGGAACTGGTCGGACCGGGCGCCACGGTGCTGCTGGCCGGCACCGGGCCGCGGCCCGGCGCGGGGTGGACCGTCGGCGAGTCCGTTCCCGGCGTGCAGCTCGTCGACCGGACCGTCGCCGCGGTGGCCGATCCCGAGGCGCTGCGGCTCGGCCCGGACGACGTCCCGGAGATGCTCGACCTCGTGGCTCGGACGAAGCCGGGGCCGTTCCTGCCGCGCACCGTCGAGCTGGGCAGCTACCTGGGGTTCCGGCACGACGGGAAGCTCACCGCGATGGCCGGCGAGCGGATCAAACCCGACGGCTGGACCGAGATCAGCGCGGTCTGCACCGATCCCGCCTACCGCGGACGCGGTCTGGGCACCCGTTTGGTGCTCGCGGTCACCGCCGGGATCCGGGAGCGCGGCGACCGGGCGCTGATGCACGCCTCGGCCGCGAACGTCGGCGCGATCGGCCTGTACCGCTCGCTGGGATTCGGACTGCGCCGCTACACGGACTTCTCGATCCTGACCTCGCCCGCGGCCTGACGGTCAGCCCGGGTCGCCCGTCGGCAGCCGCCGGCGGGCGACCTCGAGCCACGCCGCGCCGGCGTCCGGCTCCGCCCAGGCCGAGTCCAGCAGATACAGACCAGGGCTCGGGCACACCGCACCCAGCTCCACCAGCACCGGCCTGAGCGAGAGTTCCGGCGCCAACGCATGTCCGGGACCCGCCCCGAGCATCAGTGGGAACGCCGTGACCCCGTCCAGGCCGCCGGTCGGGAACAGGTCCAGGAACAGCTTCAACACGCCGGTGTAGGTCGCCTTGTACGTCGGCGACGCCACGATCAGCACGTCGGCCGCCCGCACCGCCTCGATCGCCGCGGACACGCCCGGATCGCCCCAGGCGAGCAGGCCCGGTCCGAGCGTGACGACGTCCACCACGACCTCCGCGGGAGTTCCGGTCAACCGCTCGGCGAGCAGTTCGGCGGCGGCCAGGGTGCGGGAGGCGGGCTTGAGGTTGCCGGCGACGACGGCGGTGCGCATGGTGGGAATCCGTTCTGACGGAGCGGTGCAGGCGGCGGGTTCTCAGACCGGGTCCGGCGTGCGCTCCCCCGCCGTGACCGGCCGGGTGACGACGTTGCCCTCGACGGGCCGCGGGCAGGTGCCGAACGCGGAGAACGCGAACGGCAGGTTGACGGTGCGGTTGAAGTCCAGGGTGACCGGCCCCGGGGTCGCGTCGAAGGTCAGCGTCCGCCAGGGCGCGGTGTCGAGTCCGTTGGTCGGGTCGTGGAACGCCAGCTGGGCCCGGCCGCCCGGACCGGACACGGCCCGCAGCCGCTGGGGCACCCCGTCGATCTCGACGTCGACCGTGCCGACCACGGTCACCACGTGGGTGAGGCCGGGCGTCGCCGCCCCGACCACCACCGGATGCGGTTGCCCGGCCAGGAACGTCCCGGTCAGCACCCATCCCGGTGTCGCCGGGTAGGCCGGCACTCCGCGGAACCGGGTCAGCGTGGGCGCGGTGCTGTCCCGGACCCGGATCGCCAGTCGTTCGCTGCGGCGGATCAGCTCGACGGCGACCGCGCCGTGCCGCAGCCAGATGTCGCTGCCGCCCTCGGGTCCGTCAGCGGTCACGGCGGCGTCCACGGTCCGGCCGGTGTCGCCGAGGGTCACCCCGGTCGTCCCGTCGGGCTCGTAGCGGGCGGTCCCGTCCGGCGTCAGCGAGAACCGGCCCGGAACCGCGGACGTGGTCGCCGGGGTGTCGGCGAGCCAGATCAGGTCGACGATCGACAGCCAGCCGTGGGGGGCGGCGAGATCGGTCTCCCGGGCGGTGTGCCACCGCTGCCAGTCGGTCTGCAGGTCCGTCGGCGTGGTGCTCGTCATCGTGGTCTCTCCGTATCGGTCGGTGGTCGATCGTGTCAGGCCAGCGCGAAGGCGCTGGCGGCGGCGACGAACCGGTCCTGACGGGCATTGTCGGCCTCCCGGCGGGCGACCTCCGCCTTGACCAGCGGGATCACCTCGCGGCCGAACTCGACAGCGTCGGTGAGCAGGTCGTAGCCGCGGGCACTGAAGTGCCGCACCCCCAGGTCGTAGTAGTCCAGCAGCGCCGCAGCCACCACCTCGGGGGTGCCGACCAGCGCGGTCGAGTTGCCCGCGCCGCCGGTCGCGGCGGCGGTCGACGTCCACAGCGCGCGGTCATGCCGGTCCGCGGCGCCGGCCTGGACGAGAAGCCGCTGCGATCCCGCGTTCTCGGGAGCGCCCGGACGGCCGCGGGGGGCGTCGCGCAGCCGGTCGAGAATGCGGTGCGCCTTGTCCTCGGCCGCCGCCCGGGTCGGCGCGATGATCGGCCGGAAGGCGACCTGAATGGCCGGTCGATCGGCGCGGCCGGCGGCGGCCGCGGCGGCGTCGACCGAGGCGATCTGCTCACGGGTACCGGCCAGCGGCTCACCCCACAGGGCGAAGACGTCGGCCTCCGCACCGCCGACCGTGTAGGCCGCGGCGGACGAACCGCCGAAGGAGATCAACGGCCGCGGCTGGGTGGCGGGCGGGACGTCGGAGACGAAGTTCTGGATCCGGTAGTGCCGACCCACATGGTCGAACGGTGTCGGCGAGGTCCAGGCCTTCTTGAGGATCCGGATGTACTCGCGGGTGCGGTCGTAGCGCTCGTCCTTGGGCAGGTGGTCGCCCTCGGCGGCCTGGTCGGCGGTGGAACCGCCGGTGATGATGTGGATCTGGACCCGGCCACCGCTGGCCTGGTCGAGAGTGGCCAGCGACGTGGCGGCGTAGGTGGGCGCCGAGACGTTGGGCCGGTGCGCGACGACCAGGCGGATGGCGTCGGTGTCGGCGGCGACCAGCGCCGCCGCCTGCGACGGGTCCGGAGAACTCGACGAATAGGCGAACAACAGCCGATCCCAGCCGTTCTCCTCGTGCGCCCGGGCCAGTCGGACGGTGTACGAGCGGTCGAAGGCGGCGCCGCTGCGCGGCGAGATCTCGGTGCCGTCGTGGGTGGCTCCGATGCCGAGGAAGTCAACGGGCATGGCGGTTCTCGATTCTGTCGTGGGCGTGGGGGCGAGCCGCGGCCGGTCGCCGGGTCCGGAACGGGTGGATGTCGGCCGCCCGCTCGGGCGGGTCGGTCGGGGCGCCGCCAGCGACGGCGGTGGGAGTGGCGGCCGTGGCGCCAGCGGCCGCGCGCAGCAGTGCGAGCAGGTGCCGGGCGACGGCGTCGTTCTGCCGCAGGAACGGCGAGTTGTACCCCGGGCGGCTGAAACCGGCGGAGCCCAGCGAACCGCTGACCGATGGGCCGAGCAGGAACCGCCGCGGATGGAAGGTGCCGTCGGCGCGTTTCGCCCGGCCGAGACCGTCGGCGAGCAACTGCCCACCCGCGACCGGGGTCGCGGCCCCGGTCGCGGCTACCGGCTCGACGGCGAGCTGGCCGGCGGCCAGCAGCGACCGGATCAGCGGATCGGTCGCGGACGCGACATCCGGACGGGGCAACCGGCCCTCGATGAACACCCGGGCCGGAACCCGGACGCCGGGCACCGCGGGACTGTGGGCGACGAAACGGTCGTCGAGCAGCTCGACCTGCAGATCGGGTCCGAGGAAGCGCACCAGGCCGGCGGCGTTGAGGGCCAGCAGCTCGGCCAGCCGCCGGGGCGGCGGACCGCTGGCGATGAACGAGAACAGGCCGTGCAGGTCGCCCTCGATCCGCCGGATGCGGTCAGCGGCACCGATCCTCCCGCCGGCCACCGCGCGGCCGATGACGCCGTAGACGCTGAGGAGGGCGTTGAACACCGCGAGGTCGGCGGAGTGCCGCGGATCGGCCCGGCGGTCGAGATCGGCCCGGATGTAGCGGCGCAGCCGCTGTTCCAGCGCCTCCGCTCCGTCGAAGGTCTCGCCGGCCAGGGGCCGGTCCAGGGCGTGGAGGTCGAAGCGGTCGGCCGGATCCGGAACCAGTGCGCCGATCGCCGCCGCGTATGCCGCCGACCCGAGATCGGCGGCGGCGAGGAGCCGTTCGCAGGCGTCCCAGTCGCCGGTCACCCGGTCCGGGTGGGCGCGGAACAGCCGGGCGTAGTGGGCGTGGTGCAGCTCCCGCACCAGCAGCGGCCACAGGTAGCGGTCGTAATCCAGCCCGCCGGTCGCGGCGAAGATCTGCTCGACCGCCCGCGGGGTGAGGTAGCGCGGTGGGGTGGGCGGCGCCCCGAGGTCCACGTAGCCGAGCTTGGCGTGGTAGGGAACGCCGCGGCGGGAACCCACGTACAGCACCGGTTCCGCGCCGCTCGGGTGGTAGGTGAGCGACCCGTCCGCGCCGTCGGCGAAGCGACCCCCGCGGTGTTCGGCCAGCAGCACCATCAGGTCGACGAAGGCCAGCCCGAAGCCGCGGACGACGACCGCCTCCCCGGGTCGCACGTCGTCGAGGTCGAGGTCGGCGGTGTAACCGGGCGGGACGTAGCGCAGGCCCCGTGACGCGGCGGCGGCCTGCAGGTCGGCCTGTTCGTCGGTCGGCGTCCGGTCGAGGTAGCCCTGGGCCTGCACCACGACGTCGGCGGCGATGACCAGGCCGTCGGACAGGCTCACCCGCTGCCGGTCGCCGGAGAGCTCGTCGACCGCGGTCACCCGCGCGCGGTGCGTGGTCACCGAGACGGTGGCGGGCAGCGCGGCGACGGCCCGGTCGAACACCCAGGACAGGTACGCCGACTGCACCTCGCGGGAGGAGAAGTCAGCGGGCGAGCGCGGGATCGCCGACGGGTCGACGCCCTCGGCGGTGAGGATGCCCGCCCCCGGCCCGCCGACCCACTCGGCCAGGCTGGGTCCGGTGACGAGTGGGCCGGCCAGCTGCACGGACGCGTCCGGGTACATCGTCACGTCGGCCGCGGTGGAGTTCATCCACAGCAGCGGCGACTGCGCGCGCCGCCAGATCCGGCCCCCGCCGGGCGGATACGGGTCGACGACGTGGATGTCGACCGGCCGGCCACCGAGCAGCTCGTCGCTGCTCGCCGCCAGGCGCTCCAGCAGCGAGGTGGTCCGTGGGCCGGCCCCGACGAAGACGAGAGTGGCGGTCACGAGGCCCGCTCGGCGAGGACCACCGGGGCGGCGGGCACCTCAAGGGCCTTGGCGAACGGGTGCTTGCCGACGGTCTCGGGATCGGCGGTCCGGTCGTAGAGCGGGGTGTAACCGGCGGCGAGGTACAGACCGGCGGCCTCGGGCTGGCGGGGGCCGGTGGTCAGGTAGAGCCGGCGGTAGCCGAGATCGGCGGCGCGGCGTTCCAACTCGACGAGGACGCGGCGGGCCAGCCCCTGGCGGCGGAACCTGGGTGCCGTCCAGACCCGCTTGACCTCGGCGGTCTGGCCGTCGTAACGGCGGATGGCCCCGCCGGCGACGGTCTCGCCGTTGCGGCGCAGCAGCACGAAGCTGCCGTCCGGCGCGGCGAAGTCGGCGGCCGGGAACCGGTCGAACTCAGCGGTGGCGTCGCGGCCGTAGCGGGTGCCGTACTCGACGACGAGGTCGGCGAGCAGGGGTGCCGCCGCCGGATCGGTGAGATGCACGTCGGACACGACGATCTCGGCCGGGCCGGTGCGCGGGCGCCCGGGGGCGGTCGCGCCCCGGTGCGCGTCGCCGAGCAGCTCGATGGTGGTGGTGAAGGCGTCGACCACGTCGTCGAGCGGGCGGGCGGCGAGGGGGTCGAGGAGCACCCCGCCGTCCGGGTAGAGCCTGACCTGGCTCGCCGCGACGAACCAGCCGGCCCCGACGTGCGCCGGGTTCATACTGGCCAGCACCGGCCGCAGCGCGTAGTCCACGGCGAGCACGTGGGCCGGTGAGCCGCCGGTGACCACCGGCAGCAGCACCTTGCCCGAGAGCGCGAACTGCGGCAGCAGATCCAGGAACGTCTTGAGCAAACCGGAGTAGGCGGCCTTGTAGACCGGCGACCCGATGACCACCGCGTCCGCGTCGACCACCCGGGCCACCGCCGCTGCGATCGTCGGATCCGACAGGTCCGCCGACAGCAACGGTCCCGGCGGCAGGTCGCGCAGCGACAGCACCTCGACCTCGTGGCCGCGGCCGGTCAACCGGCGGCCCACGTAGGCCAGCACACCGTCGGTGCGGGACGGGGTCTGCGGGCTGCCGGAGATCGAGAGTATGCGGGCCATGGTGTTCCTCGTGTTCGGTGGTCGGTGTGCTGGGTGGGGACGGGTCAGCCGACGGCGGCCGGCAGCGGCCGGTCGAACCGGAAGCGGGGCGGGGCGCCGGCGCCCAGGGCGACGTCGGCGAGGATCTCGCCGATGGCCGGGGCGAATTTGAAGCCGTGTCCGGAGAACCCGGCGGCGACGGTCAGCGGCCCGTGCCGGTCGACCACGAAATCGTGGTCGGGCGTACAGGTGTACAGACACGTGAGCGGCTCGGCGGAGGCGGGGTCGACACCGGGCAGCCAACGCCGGGTGTACTCGACCAGCCGCTGCACCCCGGCCGGGTCGGGCACGAAATCACGGGTGTCCGGGTGAACCCCGGGTCCGGTGGCGTGCTCGCCGACCTTGACGCCGTCGTCGGACCCCAGTCCGTAGATGCCCTCCCCGGTCCACTCGCCACCGGGATGGTGCACGAACGACGGCCACGGCAGCGCCGGGTCGAGCGGTCGGAAGTGGGCCGGCTGCTCCTGGGTGGTGCGCAGCGCCGGTAGCGGGACGAGACCGGCCAGCAGGTCGGCCGCCCAGGCGCCGGGGGCGGTGACCACGGCGTCGAACCGCTCGCTGCCGGCAGCGGTGCGGACGCGGGCGCGGTCGTCGTCGATGTCCACCGCGACGACCGGGGTGTCGAAACGGAGATCGGCGCCGTGGGAGCCCGCCACCCGCTGGAACGCGGCCACCGCACGGTCGGCGTGCAGCCGCCCCGCCGCGGTGTGCACCAGTGCGGCAGTGTCGAAGCGCAGCCCGGGCCAGCGCTGCGCCGCCTCGGCCGGTGACAGGATGCGGTGTTCCAGGCCGGCCTCGGACAGCGCCGCCGCGCGGGTGTCCAGCGCGGCGGGATCACCGTGGTCGACGGCGGCGGTGAGGGTGAGCAGCGCGGTGCGGGAGTCCCGCTCGAGGGCGTGCCAGAGGTCCAGGGACCGGGCGGCGAGTGCGACGTAGGACGGCTCCGGGTAGCCGTGCCGGAAGATCCGCGAGCTGCCGTGCGAGGCACCCCGCCGGTGACGGGGTCCGAACTGCTCGAACAGCACCACCCGGGCGCCGCGCCGGGTGAGTGCCCAGGCGGCGGCGGACCCCATGACGCCGGCGCCGACGACGGCGACGCGGGGTCCGGTGGACGGGAGGGTGCTGGTCATCGGGAGGTCCTCGATCGATGGGGATGCTCCGGCCCCGGTGGTCCGGGGCCGGAGCGGGCCGGAACGGATGGTCAGCCGGTCGTCTTCGGCAGTCCCTGCGGGTTGAGCTCCGACGACGGGACGGCCTCGCTGCTGATGGCCCAGCGGTCGAGCACCCGCTGGTAGCTGCCGTCGGCGAGAGTGTGGTCGATGGCCGCCTGCAGTGCCTCGGCCAGACCGTTGCCCTTCAGGGTCAGGGTGGCGATCTTGCCCTGCAGCGCATCGCCTGCCCCGGAGAAGCGGCCCACCACCTTCGTCTCGCCGGTCACCGCGGCGTGGTACTCCGCGGTCGGACTCGGACCGAAGTACAGGTCGATCCGGCCCGACGACAGCGCCAGGTAGTAGTCGGTGGCGTTCTGGTAGTACTGGATGTCGGCCGCCTCCAGACCGGCGGCGACGTTCTCCTCGTTCCACTTCACCAACAGCGCCTCCTGGTTCGTCCCCGAACCGACGGCGATCGAGAGTCCGGCCACATCAGCCGGTTTCGTGATCGTGACGGTGCTGTCCGCGCGGGCCTCGAAGGCGAGGTTGTCCAGGCGGTAGGTGGCGAAGTCGTACTTCTCCTTGCGCTCCTCGGTGACGGTGACGTTGGAGATGAAGGCGTCGACCTCGCCGGAATCGACCCTGACGAAGTTCTGTGCCCAGTCGGCCGCCTGGATCTGGACATCCAGCCCGAGGACGTCACCGAGGAGGTACGCGATGTCCACCTCGCTACCGATGATCGTGGTGTCGTCGGTGGCGTAGAAGCGCAGTGGCGGGGCGGTGCCGGCCGAGCCGGTGACCACCAGGGTGCCCTTGTCGCGGATCTCGGCCGGGACCAGGGCGGCGATCTCGGGAACGGCGGCGACGGTGACCCGGCCCGCCTGTTCGGGGCTGAGGTCGAAGCTGACGCCACCACCGGCGGGCGGGACGGACGACTCGTCGGCGGCGGGTGCGATGGCGCCGGCGGCGACGGTGCTGGCCGCGGCGTCGCCGTCGGCGGCGGTCCCGGTGGAGCTGCCGCAGGCGCTGGTCGCCAGGGTGACGGCCACCAGGGCCGAGATCCACGCGAGCGGTCGTCGGGAGCGGGGAGACATGGGATTCCTTTCGGGGGCGGCCGCAGCCGCCGGGGTGACCCCGCGGGAGCTCGCGGGGAGGCTGATCAGGTCAGAGAACCCTGGAGAGGAACGCGAGCGTGCGTGGCTCGCGCGGGTGATCGAGAACCTCGGTGGGCGGGCCCTGTTCGACGATGACGCCCTCGTCGAGGAAGACGACGGTGTCGGCGACCTGCCGGGCGAAGCCGATCTCGTGCGTGACGACGACCAGGGTGATGCCCCGGGCGGCGAGATCGCTGATGACGGCGAGCACGTCACCCACCAGCTCCGGGTCCAAGGCCGACGTCGGCTCGTCGAACAGGATGACCGTGGGCCGCAGCGCCAGGGCCCGGGCGATGGCCACCCGCTGCTGCTGGCCGCCGGAGAGCTGCCGCGGGTAGGCGTGCAACTTGTCGGACAGGCCGACCTGGGCGAGCAACTCCCGGGCCTCCGCCTCCACCTCCCGCCGCGGCCGGCCCTGCGCCGAGACCGGCGCCTCGATGACGTTCTGCAGGACCGTGCGGTGCGCGAAGAGGTTGAAGTTCTGGAACACGAAGCCGATGGCCGAGCGCTGCTTCAGGATCTGCTTCTCGCTCAGCCGGTGCAGCGTCGTGCCGTCCAGCCGGTAGCCGATCAGCTCACCGTCGACCAGCACCACGCCGCGCTCGGCGGGCTCCAGGTGGTTGATCACCCGCAGCAGCGTCGACTTGCCCGAGCCGGACGGGCCCAGGATGACCGTGACCTCGCCGGCCCGGACGGTCAGGTCGACGCCCCTGAGCACCTCGTGGGCGCCGAAGGCCTTGTGGACGCCCTTGATCTCCAGCGCCGGCGCGGTCATGACGCCGCCTCCGCGTCTCGTTCGCGGCCCGGTCGCGCCTGCCGGGCCAGGAACACCAGATGGCCGACCTTCGTCCGCAGTCGCTGCAGCGGCGTCGGGGGCAGGTGCCGCGACGACCCGCGGGCGAAGTACCGCTCGACGTAGAACTGGGCGACCGTCAACACGGTGGTGACCGCGATGTACCAGACCGTCGCCACCATCAGCAGGGCGATGACCCGGCCGTTGCGGCCCAGGATGACCTGCACCTGGTAGAACAGGTCGGCCACCGCCACGGCCGCCAGCAGCGAGGTGGACTTGACCATCCCGATGACCTCGTTGGTGGCGTTGGGCACGATCGCCCGCATCGCCTGCGGCAGGACGATCGCGAAGAACTGCCGGCGCCGCGGGATGCCCAGGGACGCCGCCGCTTCGGTCTGGCCGGGATCGACGGAGATGATGCCGGCCCGGATGATCTCGGCCGCGTAGGCGGCCTGGTGCAGCGAAAGGGCGATGACCGCGGCGGTGAACGGCGAGAACAGGCTGCGCACCGAGAAATCGAAGAACGACGGCCCGAAGGGGATCCCCAGACTCAGCGTCTTGTAGAGCACCGAGATGTTGAACCAGAACAGGATCTGCACCGGCAGCGGGATACTGCGGAAGGCCCAGACGAACACCCAGGACACGGCTTTCAGCAGCGGGATCCGGGAGAGCCGGGCCGCGGCGATGCCGATGCCGGCCACGAACCCGATGGCCACCGCGTAGAGCGTCAGCTCCAGGGTGAGCCCGAGCGCCCGCAGGATTGAGTCCTTGACGATGTACTCGCCGAAGGTGGGCCAGTCCCAGGTCTCGTTGGTGGCCAGGCCGTGCACGAACTGGGCGCCGAGCACCAGCACCGCGGCGGTGGCGATCCAGCGCCATGGGTGCCACCGCCGGGCCACCGTCAGGGCGTCGACATCGATGGTGCTGTAACGGATCTCGATGTCACGGGGGGCCGGTCTCGGTTCCGGCCGCGGCGGTGCGGATGGCGGGCCGGGAGTCGCGGCCACGCCGGATGGGGTCGACAGGGTCGTCATGGGATGCCTTCGGATGGTGTGCGGGGACGCCGTGCGACGTGCGCACGGGACTGGCTCGGAGGTGCGCCACCGTTCGGGTGCGGGGAACGGCGGGGGTCGTCCGCGGGAGCGGACGCGGGGGATCGGTCAGACCCGGATGGCGGGACACAGGGACGAGCTCAGCCGTCCGAGGTCGAGGTGCAGCCGGAAGCGCGGGTAGCGCACCGGACCGCCGCCGCAGGTGCAGGGTGACGCGCCCACGATCCTGCCCTCCCGTTCGGGGCAGTCGAGCTGCCCGCGCTTGCGGTGACCGCTGCTGCGGTGCCGCCAGGTCCTCATCCGGAGCACCCCACCGCGGAGGGAGGGTTGCTGCCCAGCAAGCCGGAGCTGATCGCTGGAACTCGTGACCGGGGATGACGCTACGTCGAGCTGCCGTCAAATGCAACCGAGGTGGTAGGAGTCACGGATGGGGGCGAGAACGGCCGCGCTCAGGCGTCCCGGGCGAAGACCACGCCGTCGACGGTGTCCAGCTGCGCAGGATCCAGCGGGGCGTAGCCGAACCACGGCGACACCCGGGCCGGCGGACCGGCCGTGGCGTCCGACAACGAACGGGCGTCGATCAGGAACCTCCCCGTCGGCACGGCGTGCAGCAGCCCCTCGAGCGTGTCCGGCGCCGGAACGTCCACACCGTGGGCCCGGACCGTGCCGACCGCACCGGCCAGGTGTCCGTAGTCGGTGCCGAGATGCGAGGCGACGACAGCGCCGGCGCCCCACCAGGAGAACGGCGGGCCGCCCATGCTCATGGTGCTGGCCGTGCGCTGCAGATGGCTGTTGTGGGCGTGGACGAACACCGGACCGCGGGCGGCCAGCGCGAGGAGTTCCGCGGCCATCATCGCGTCCCGCAGGGCGCACAGCCGCTGGAGCCGGTCGCCGGCCGGAGTGGCCATCGCGGCGTGATACCGCAGCAGCCCCACCGCCGAGCGGGCCCGGAGCTCGGCCCGCTCCACCTCCCGCCCGGACGACGTCGACCGCAGGCCCGGTCGTTCGGCCTCCAGCAGGGCGACGAGGTCGTCGGCGATCACCCGCAACCGGGCGACGTCGGTGGATCCGCCGATCGACCGCGCCGGGTCGTACATCGCGGCCGGGTCCGTCCAGCGATCGTCCGGTCCGACCAGTTCGCCCAGGAGCTCGACAGGACAGGGCATCCGATCGTCACCCAGGTGGTGCGCGAGGAAGCGGTGCAAGGGTTCGAGGGCGCACCGGGGACTCGACGCGGCCGCCATCTCCAGCGGTCCGTCGAAGCCGGCGAAACGGACCAGGTCGTCGGCGGGTCGGTCGCGGTTGACCTCCCGCAACCACCTGACGAGTTCGCGGTTCGCCGGGGACGCTCCCCAGCCGTGGCTGAAGCCGCGGGCCATCACGTCGTCGAGGTCGCCGGCTCCGGTGGTGACGTGGTCGTCGACGAGGAGACCGTTGAGACAGTCGGTCTCCAGCGCGATGGTCCGGTAGTCGGCGGTGGCGACGAGATCGCGGAACAGGTCGTTGCGGAGCTCCAGGAGGACCTCGGAGCCGTGGGTGGGTTCACCGAGGGCGAGCACCCGGGGCGGGGCGGGGAACAGGGTCAGCGCCGCGGCGGCATCCAGCGGATGGACGGGGAGGTGCGGATCGGTCATCCCTTCAACGGTATCGTTGAACACCCGAGTGAGACTTCGGCTCAGGAACGGGCAGGTCGTTGACCGGCAGACCTCAAAGCACCGACCGGCAGCGGCCGGTCGACCTGGGGCGCTCCCACGGGTTGTCGGCGCAGACCGTGCGCAACTACGAGGCGGCGGGCATCCTGCCTGCGGCGGTCCGGTCGCCGCACGGTCACCGCGTCTACACGGAGGTGCACGCCGGGGCGCTGCGGGCGTTCGTGGCCCTCGTCCCGGGCCACGGACACCGGACGGCGACCGCCGTCCTGCAGGCGGTCACCCGGGGGGACGTCGACCTCGCGCTGCGGATCATCGACGAGAGCCACGCCCAGCTGCTCGACGACCGCCGGACCCTTCGGGCCGTCGAATCCGCGCTGCGCGACGTGGATCCCGCGCCGGCCACGACGGGCGACACCTTCGTCGGCCCCCTCGCGCGGCGGCTCGGCCTGCAACCCGCGACGCTGCGCCAGTGGGAGCGGGCCGGCGTGGTCCGGCCCCACCGGGACCCACGGACGGGCTACCGGGTCTACGGGCCGGCGGACGTCCGCGACGCGCAGCTCGCGCACCAGCTGCGCCGCGGCGGATACCGGCTGGACCGGATCGCCCCCGTCGTCGCCCAGGTCCGTGCGGCCGGCGGGGTCGAGCCGCTCGCCGCGATGCTCGACGACTGGAACGCCCGGCTGGCGGCGCGGGGCCGGGCGATGTTGCGCGGCGCCGCCGCGCTGGACGCCCACCTCGACGGTCTGCCCGGCGCCTGAGGCGTTTCGTGTCAGGCCTTCTCGGGCGGATTTCTCTCGCCGGTGAGAGTGATCCGCCCCGAGTCAGCGTGACACCGCAGCCGGGAGCCACCCCCGGCCACCAGGTCCGCACGCTTCCCGGGCGGGAGTCAGTGGCGCCCGACGGCCCCCGAGCGTCAGCACCTCGTCGAAGCCGGCCAGCAGGTCGCGGTCGTGGGTGACCAGCACGACGCAGACCTCCGCCGATGCGGCGAGCATGTCGTCGATCAGCCGGCGGCCGGTCGCGGCGTCCAGCCCGGCGGTCGGCTCGTCGAGCAGTAGGTAGGGCCGTCCGGCCAGCAGCGCCCGGGCGAACGCCACCCGCTGCCGTTGGCCGCCGGAGATCATCGCGCCGAGATGGCCGACGCGGGTGTGCATCCCGGCCGGCAGCCCCGCGATCCAGTCGCCCAACCGGGCCGCGTGCAGCGCGGCGGCGACCTCGGCGTCGGTGGCGTCGGCGCGGGCCAGCCGGACGTTCTCGGCGATTGTGGAGTCGAACAGGTACGCCTGCTGGTCGCACAGCGACATCGCCGTCCGGCGCGCCGCGTGTCCGTCCGTCGCCCCGTCGACCTCGATCGTCCCGCCGGTGACCGGCGCGAACCCGAGCAGCGCCGCCAGCAACGTCGACTTGCCCGAGCCACTGGGCCCCACCACGGCGATGCGCCGACCGGGCCTCAGCCGGAGATCCACGTCCTCCACCACCGGTTCGTCGCGACCGGGCCACTGCACGGTCAGTCCCCGCACGTCGATGGACGTCGGCCGTACCGCGGGCACGTCCGCGACCACCTCGCCGGACCCGATCACCTCGAGCAGCCGACCGGCCGCCGCACGACCCCGGACCAGCGCCGTCAGCGCCACCGGCAGGGTCAGCGCCACGTCGGTCAGGGCCAACGGCAGCAACACCACCACGGCCAGCGCCTCACCGCCGACGCCGGCCCGCTCCCCCAGCCACCACGACGCAGTCACCGCCAGCCCGAACGCCGCCACCGTCGCCGCCGACGCCGCCCCGGACCACCGTCCGAGAGCGGCCGCCAGCCGCTCCTCGTGGCGATCGGTCCGGTCGAGGCCGTCGCGCCAGTCGTCGAGCAGCACCTCGGGATCCGACGCGGCCTGAAGGGTTTCGGTGACGATCCGGGTCCGCGTCGACTGCAGCTCTTCGACCGCGGCCTCCAGCGCCACGCTGCGGCGGGCCGCGACCACAGAAACGACCAGGGCGATCAGCGCCGCCGCGAGCACCGCGAGGGCCGCCGCCGGCGACAGCAGCGCGAGCAGCCCGACCGCACCGGCCAGCACCACCGTCCCCGACACCAGCGGCAACCAGCCGCGCAGGATCAGGTCACCGACCGCGTCGACATCGGCGGTCACCCGCCGCAGCAGATCACCGGTCCCCCAGAACGTCTGCGGCGCCACCCGTTCCAATCCGGCGTACAGCCGGACCCGCACCTCGACGAGGGCCCGCAGCGCCGCGTCGTGCGCCACCAGCCGCTCGGAGTAGCGGAACACCGCACGGCCGATCCCGAACGCGCGCACCCCGACGATGGCCACCATCAGGGTCAGCACCGGCGGCATCCCCGCGGCCCGGGTGATCAGCCAGGCCGACACGGCGAGCAACGCCACCCCGGCCGCGGTGGACAGCACCGCCAGCACCAACGCCCACCCGAGCCGCCGCCAGGCCGGCCGCACCATCCGCAGGACCGCGATCACGCCGCCACCATCCCGCCGATGTCCACCCGGGAACCCAGCGCCCACAACGCCTCCCGGTGCGAGGCCAGCATCACTGTCCGGCCGGTGAGCGCCGTCGGCAGCCGACGCACGAGCTCGGCCTCGGTGTCCGCGTCCAGCGCCGCGGACGGCTCGTCCAGCATCAGCACCGCCCGGTCAGCGAGCAGGGTACGGGCGAGCGCGATCCGCATCCGCTGCCCCTGCGACAGCTCCGGCGCGCCCTCGGAGAGCACGGTGTCGAGCCCGTCGGGCAGGCCGGCCACCACCTCGTCGGCGACGGCGCACCACAGCGCCTCGTGCACCGCGGCGACCGGGGCGTCCGGACGCAGGGCCGTGACGTTGGCCCGCACCGTCCCGGCCCGCAGGTGCGGTGCCTGCACCAGCTGCGCCACCGTGGACCGCCAGCCGTCCGGGTCCACCTCGGCGAGCGGAACCCCGCCCGCCAGCACCGTTCCCGCCTCGGGTTGCACCGTCCCGGCAATCAGTGACAGCGCACTCGACTTGCCGCTGCCGCTGGGGCCGGTCAGCACGGTGACCACACCGGTGGGCGCCACCAGGTCCAGCGCGATCCCGTGCAGCCGCGCTGAAACCACGATGTCACCCGCCGGCACCGGACGGAAACCCCGCGGCGGCAGCGGGGCTTCGAGCACCCGGAACAACCGGTCGGCGGCGGCCAGCCCGTCGGTCGAGGCGTGGAAGTGGGTGCCGACCGCGCGGAGCGCGGCGTACGCCTCGGGGGCGACGAGCAGCACGACCAGCCCGGTACGCAGGTCCAGCGAGCCGTGCAACAGCCGCAGCCCGATGGTCACCGCCACCAGCGCCACCGAGATGGTGGCCAGGAGCTCCAGCACCAACGACGACAGGAACGCCACCCGCAGGGTGGTCAGGGTGGTCGTCCGGTAGCGGTCGCCGGCGTCGCGGACGCCCGCCTCCTGCGAACGGGAGCGCGAGAACACCTTCAGCGTCGGCAGTCCCGCGACGAGATCGAGGAAGTGACCGCCGAGCACCTGGAGCGCCGTCCACTGCCGCGCCGCGTGATCGCGGGTGTGCAGCCCGACCAGCGCCATGAACAGCGGGATCAACGGCAGCGTCCCCGCGACGATCCCGGCCGACAACAGGTCGGTGGAGCCGAGGAACACGACGATGCCGGCCGGCACGAGCGCGCACAGCACGAGCTGCGGGAGGTAGCGCGCGGCGTAGTCGCGCAGTCCGCCGACACCGGCGGTGGCCAGCTGGATGAGCTCGGCGGGGTGCTGCCGGGTCAGCCAACCGCGATCCTGCCCGACCACCCGGTCCAGCAGCCGGCGGCGCAGCTGGTTCACCATCACCACCGCGATCCGGCGGGGCAGCGCCTCGGTCCCCCAGGTCGCGGCCGCCTTGACCAGCACGGCCCCGATCAGCACCGGCAGCGCCCATCCCACGGGCGCCGCCCGGTCGACGGCCACCGCGGTGATCAGCTCGGCCAGTGTCACCGCGATCGTCACCGTCGCCGCCGCACCCAGCGTCCCGACGAGGGCCGACCCGACGATCAGCGTCCGGGCGGCGCGGGCGTGCCGCAGCAGCCGGGGGTCCAGCGGGCGGACCATCTCAGTGCGCCCCGACCGCGACCGGGATGTGCTGCGTGCCGATGCGCTTGCGGAAGACCCAGTACGACCAGGCCTGGTAGGCGATCACCACCGGGGTGAAGAAGCCGGCCACCCAGGTCATCACGGTCAGCGTGTACGGCGACGACGCCGCGATGGTCGTGGTCAGCGAGTTCGCCGGATCCAGCGCGGGCAGCACGTCGGGATGGATGCCGGTGAAGATGCCGCCGACGACCGCGGCGATGGCGATGCCGTTGGCCAGGAACGACCAGCCGCTGCGGCCGGCCCGGACCAGGCCGATCGCAGCCAGCACCCCGGCGACCGCGAGCCCGAACAGCAGCAGGGTGACGTCGGTACCCCGCTGAGCCTGCGTCCACACCAGGAACGGCACGGCGACGACCGCGGCCGCCAGCCCGATCCGGACCGCGAGAACAGTTGCTCCGACACGGATGTCGCCGACCGTCTTGAGCGACACGAACACCGCCCCGTGCAGCAGGAACAGCCCGACCGTGGTCACTCCGCCGAGCAGCGCGTACGGGTTCAGCAGGTCGAACACGGTGCCGACGTACTCGTGGTCGGCGTCCAGGTGCAGCCCGCGGGCGATGTTGGCGAACGCGACGCCCCACAGGAACGCCGGCACGTACGAGCCGAACACGATGCAGGCGTCCCAACGCCTGCGCCACACCACCGGGTCGATCGCCGGGGTCTTGCCGCGGAACTCGAACGCCACCGCGCGGACGATCAGAGCGACCAGGATGAGCAGCAGCGGCAGATAGAAGCCGCTGAACATGGTGGCGTACCAGATCGGGAACGCGGCGAAGGTGGCGCCGCCGGCGACCAGCACCCAGACCTCGTTGCCGTCCCAGAGCGGACCGATGGTGTTGATCAGCACCCGGCGGTGCACCTCGTCCCGACCCAGGATCGGCAGCAGCATGCCGACCCCGAAGTCGAAGCCCTCGAGGAAGAAGTAGCCGGTCCACAGGACCGCGATGAGGATGAACCAGAAGTCGACGAGAGTCATGGTGAGCGGACCTCAGTAGGCGAAGACGAGTGGACGGTCGGCACTGTCGGGGTCGGTGTCGTCCGGTCCGGCAGGCGGCTGGATCGAGGACTGCACCTGTTCCTCCGACGGCGGCCCGGCCTTGGCGTAGCGGACCATCAGTCCGACGTCGACCACGGCGAGCACCGCGTAGAGCGAGGTGAGAACCACGAAGCTGATGAGCATCTCGGTGGCGCTGACCGACGGCGAGACGCTGTCGGCCGTTTTCAGCAGACCGAACACCGACCACGGCTGGCGGCCCATCTCGGTGAAGATCCAGCCGAAGCTGTTGGCCAGGAACGGGCCCGCCATCGACACCACCATCACCGACCACATCCAGCGCGGTGGCTGCCAGCCGGTCCTGCGGATCCGCCGCAGGATCCACAGTCCGATCAGCGCGACGGCGGCGGTGGCCATCCCGCAGCCGATCATCAACCGGAAGCCCCAGTAGGTGACCGGGACGAACGGGATGTAGTTGCCGGCACCGAACTGGGCGACGTACTGGGCCTGCACGTCGTTGATGCCCTCGACCTGCCCGGTGAAGGTGCCGGTGGCCAGGAACGACAACAGGTTCGGCACCCGGAGGCTGAACCATTCCTCCGTCCCGTCGAGGCTGCCCCAGGTGAAGACGGAGAAGGAGGCGCTACCCGTCGTGTGGTAGAGGGCCTCGGCGGCGGCCATCTTCATCGGCTGCACCTCGGTCATGATCTTGGCCTGGAGGTCGCCGGTGACGACGGTGAGGGCGGCGCCGACCAGGGTGACCCAGGCGCCGAGCCGGAAGTTGCCGCGGAAGATCTCCGGGTGCCGGCCCCGGGCGAGCTGCCAGGCGCTGATGCCGAACATCAACGCACCGCCGGTCATCATCGCGCCCGCCATGGTGTGCGGGAACGTCACCAGCTGCACCTTGTTGGTCATCACGGCGAGGATGTCGTCGAGCCGGGGGCGGCCGTCCGGGCCGATCTCGTAGCCGACCGGGTTCTGCATCCAGGAGTTCGCGGCGAGGATGAAGTAGGCCGACATCAGCGTGCCCAGGCTGACCATCCACAGCACCGCGCAGTGCAACCAGGGCTTCAGCCGCCCCCAGCCGAAGATCCACAGGCCGAGGAACACCGACTCCAGGAAGAACGCGAGCAGACCCTCCATGGCCAGCGGCGCGCCGAACACGTCCCCGACGAAGCGGGAGTAGTCGCTCCAGTTCATCCCGAACTGGAACTCCTGGACGATGCCGGTGACCACGCCGACGGCGAAGTTGATGAGGAACAACTTCCCCCAGAACTTCGTCGAGCGCAGATACTTCACCTTGCCGGTGCGCACCCAGGCGGTCTCCAGGACGGCCACCAGCGGGGCGAGCCCGATGGTGAGGGGGACGAAGAGGAAATGGAACACCGTCGTCACGCCGAACTGCCAGCGTGCGATCGCTTCCGGGTTCATCGGGCTGCCGTCTTCCTGGGGTTCGGGGGCGCTGGTTCGATCGTGCGGCGGGCCGCCGGGGCCCGGTAGGGACCAAGGTCCCGGGACCTCGCCCACGCGGTCCCCCACAGCGGACACGCGACGCCCCGTCGGGACTCACCCACGACGCCTGCGAGGATGGATCTTTCGCAGCGCGAACGAGCCTGCGCCACAGAGCGGGAGGACCGGGCGTGACGAGCGGTGAGCCGGTGACGCTGCGGTCGATCGCATTGACCGCGTTCGTGCCGCCGGCGCTGTTCTCGGTCGGCCAGGGCGCCATCGCCCCGGTGGTGGTCATCACCGCCACCCGGCTGGGCGCGAACCCGGCCCAGGCCGCGCTGGTGGTGGCCATCGCCGGCGTCGGTCAGCTGGTCGCCGACCTCCCGGCCGGTGCACTGGCCGCGAGAGTCGGCGACCGGCGGGCGATGGTCGCCGCCGGCGGCATCACCTGCCTGGCCCTGGTCGTCTGCATGTGGGCACCGAACCTGCCCGCGTTCGCCGCCGCCATGTTCGCCACCGGCATGGGCACGGCGGTCTGGCAACTCGCCCGGCAGGCCTACGTCGCCCAGGCGGTCCCCTACCAGCTGCGTGCGCGGGCGATGTCCACCCTCGGCGGGGTGTACCGGATCGGGCTGTTCGTCGGCCCGTTCCTCGGCGGCGTCGCGGTCGCCCACACGGGCCTGTGGGCGGCGTACGCGGTGCACCTGGTCGCCTGTGTGGTCGCCGTCGCCGTGCTGCTGCTCGCGCCCGACGTGACCGCCGCCGCCCCCGCCGGCGCCGGCACCGCCGGCAGCATGGCACTGGCCCGCGAGCACCGACGGACGTTCTCGACGCTGGGTGTGGGCGTGCTGCTGGTCAGCGCGATCCGCGCCACCCGGCAGGTGGTGATCCCGTTGTGGGGGCAGTTCATCGGGCTGTCACCGGGCACCATCGCCGTCGTCTTCGGCGTCAGCGGCGCCGTGGACATGTTGCTGTTCTATCCGGCTGGCCGGGCGATGGACCGGTGGGGCCGGGTGGCCGGCGCGGTGCCGGCGATGACCATCCTGGCGGTGGGTCATGTGCTGGTGCCGTTCACCCACAGCGCCGGCACCCTGATGGCGGTCGGTGTGCTGATGGGCGTCGGGAACGGCGCCAGCTCGGGGCTGGTGATGACCCTCGGCGCGGACCTCGCACCACCCGCGGACCGGGCCCGCTTCCTCGGCATCTGGCGGTTGCTCGCCGACTCCGGCGCCGGCGCCGGGCCGCTCGTGCTGTCCGGCGTCACCGCGGTCGCCTCGCTGGGCGTCGGCGTGGGCACCTTCGGGGCGGTCGGCATCCTGACCGCGGCACTGATGGCCCGGTGGATCCCGCGGCGGTCACCGGAGGTCCGGGCCGGCGACTGACCGCGGTACCGCGGGGATCGCACCGTTGTCACGTCACCCGGGTGACCGCCTGGTCCGGCGGGTGCGGCTCGAGCTCGGCGGGCGCGTACGGCCGGTCGCCGCGGTGGGTGGAGCCGCGGCGATCCCGTTGCTCGTGGTCCGGCCGGTGTCCACGGGAATCGTGACCGCGCTGTCGCCGTGGTGGCGCCGGTCATGGTCCGGCGCCAGCACAGCGCAGTGGACCGGCAGTCCGCCCGACCGCACCGCAGACCGTCGGTCCGCCGCCGTTCAGTGCGCGGCGACGGGCTCCCAGGCGATGGTCTCGGCCGATGCCGCGTCGTAGGCCCGGCGCAACGGCCGGCGCACCAGGAAGGCGACGACGAACACCCCGACGCCGCAGCCGGAGGTGACCAGGTACGCCGTGGTGGCCGACATGGTGTCCACGATCGCGCCGGCGAGGAGCAGGCCACCGGCCAACCCGACCGACAACCCGCCGCTGACCCAGGTCATCGACTCGGTCAGGCGGTTCCCGGGGACGATGTGCTCGATCAGGCTCATCCCGCTGATCAGCACCGGCGCGACCGCGAAACCGGCCACGAACGCCGCCGCGCCCAGCAGTACCGGGGTGTGCATCAGCGCCAGCGGCGCACTGACCACCGCCAGCAGCGTGGCGGCCCCGAGCAGCTGGCCGGGCAGCAGCGTCCGGAACTGGTGGGCACCGAAGGCGAAACCGGCGATCAGCGAGCCGATGGAGTACACGGCGAGCAGGACGCCCGTCCAGCCCGCGACGCCCTTCTCCTCCGCGAACCCGATCGTGGTGAGCTCGAACGAGCCGAACACCCCACCGAGCAGCACGAAGATCCCGGTGATCGCCGCGACCCCGGGCAGCCGGAGCGCGTTGCCGCCGGTCGTGGACGCGGGCCGGCCGCTGGGCAGCGGCTGGGTGCTGCGCTGCAGCACCAGGACGGTGCAACCCACCGCGAGCACGGTGGTGGCGAACAGCAGCGCGGCACTCGGGAAGACCTGCAGCGCCAGCACGGTGGCCAGCGGCGGCCCCGCGATGAACACGACCTCGTCGACCAGCGACTCCATCGCGAACGCCGTGCGCAGCTGCGGGGTACCGGTGTAGATCTTCGACCAGCGGGCCCGGATCAGCGCGCCGACGGACAACTGCGAGGACCCGGCGACGAACGCCAGCACGAACAACAGCGGCGTCAGCCCGTCCAGGGTGGCGACCAGGATGAGTCCGAGGATGGCGGGCACGTGTACGGCCAGTTGCAGCGGCACGATGCGGTGCTGCCCGTACTGGTCGATCCGCCGGGAGACCAGCGGCGAGATGATCGCCCCGGAGATCGCGTACAGAGCGGTGAGCTGCGCGGCGAGGGAGTACGAGTCACGCTCGGCGACGACGAGCAGGGTGGTGCCCATACCGGCCATCGACAGCTGCAGACGGGCGAAGAGGCCGGTGAGGGAGAACAGCAGGGCACCGGGGAACTGCAGGACACGGACGTACTGGCCGAACACGGGACACACTCCAACGACGCTGGCGGCCGGGGACCAGGCTGGGGATATACCGTCCGGCCGGTACAGTCTATGTCATGGCCCCCGCGACCCGCGAGCGAATTATCGACGCCCTGCGCACCGTCCTCGCCCGGGGCGGCGCCTCCGCGGTGACCCTCGAGGCGGTCGCGGCGGAAGCGGGCCTGTCCAAGGGTGGACTGCTGTACCACTTCAAGAACAAGGAGTCGCTGTACGCCGCCCTGCTGGCGGAGTCCGAGGCGGACGTCGTGGCGCAGATGGCCTCCCGGATGGAGCGGATGAGCGCGGCGCGGGCGTTCCTCGACTTCGCTCTCCCGGCGTCCGAGCTCGAGGCGGCGTCCACCAGCGCGCTCATCGCGGCCGTCCGCGCCGACGACAGCGTCGGGCCCGACGCGGCCGCGGCACTCGTCGCGGGCTTCCACCGCTGGGACGAGCCACTGCTGGCCGAGGTCGCCGACCCGGTCCTGGCCCAGACCATCCGGCTCGTGGGGCTCGGCCTCTACCTCGGCTCGGTGGCGGGCATCCCCGTCCCCGACCCGCAGCTGCTGGCCGAGGTCACCGAACGACTGGTCCGCCAGGCCGAGGCGACCGCCCCGGCGGCGGTCCCCCGCGGCAGTGGCGGCTGACTCCGGGCCCGACACCGACCATCGTCCGTACCGTCCCGATTGTCCGTCCTCGCCGTCCGTGACGGCCCGGGGACGACGTCCCCGGCGGGCGTCCGAGCGTCTCCCGAACCGTGACGGAGCGTGAAATCTGATCACACATCGTCAGCCTGCCGAGCGAACCTGCAGCTCACGGCGTCGAAGAGCCGTCGGAGCGACAGCCTGCCGCCCTACCCTGAGACGGTGACCAGCACCCTCGCGCCCCTCGCTCCCTCCGTCTCGACGCCGGCCGTCCCGGCGGGTCTGCAACCGGCCCGGGCGTTCGACAGCGCCTGCGCGATGGTCGTGGACTACCTCATGGACGCGGTGCCGCTGGGCATGTGGGCGGTCACCCGCGTCACCCACGGACGCCAGATCATGCTCGAGGTCCGCGGCTCCGACTACCCGGTGCGGGCCGGACTGGAGATCCCCTTCGAGGCGTCGTTGTGCGAGCCGATGGCCACCGGCCGGGCTCCGCAGATCGCGCCGGACGTCTCCGCGGTGCGGGCCTACGACGTGCTGGAGAAGGCGCTGCCGATGTCCATCGGGGCCTACGTGGGCACGCCGATCGTGATGCCCGACGGAGCGTTGTTCGGCACCGTCTGCGGGTTCGCCACCACCGCGCAGGACGACTCGATGCTGCGGCTGCAACCGCTGCTCGGACTGCTGTCGAGCCTGCTGTCGTCGGTGCTGGACGCCGACACGTCGGTGACGGCCGCGGCGCGGGCCCTCGAGCGCACCCGTATCGAGGCCGAGACCGACGCGCTCACCGGGCTGGTCAACCGACGTGGCTGGGACCGGTTCCTCGAGGAGGAGGAGGACCGGTTCAAGCGGTTCGCCGACCCGGCCTGCGTGATCGTCATGGACCTCGACCGGTTGAAGTACGTCAACGACACCTTCGGCCACCACGAGGGGGACCGCTACATCCAGCGGGCCGCCACCGCGATGGCGTCGACCGTCCGGCAGGGCGACGTGCTCGCCCGCCTCGGCGGCGACGAGTTCGGGGTGGTGATGATCGGAGCGAGTCCCGACCAGGCCGGCAAGCTGGTCGACCGGATGGCGGCGGCGCTGCAGGAGGCCGGGGTGTCGTGCTCCTTCGGCGCCGCGCCGTACACCGTCGTCGCCGGGTTCCCGGGGGCCTGGCGCGCCGCCGACGAGGCGATGTACGAGGCGAAGCGCATCAACCGCACCGGGCAGCTGCCGCGCTGACCTCAGTCGGCCACGTCCCACCGGACGTCGGCCCGGTCGCGGGTGCCGTCCGCGGCGAACCACGCGTCCTCGGCGGCCTGCCACCGCCGCAACGGCTCCCGGATCGCGTCGCCGTCGCGGGCGACCGCACGGGCGGTGCGCACCGCCCGGTCCGGGTGCTCCACCCAGACCGTGCACGACAGTCGCTGCGACACCGCACGGCGTGCGGCCGAGACGCCCTCGAGGACGAGCACGTCCACCTCCGGCACCGTCACCGGCCGTCGCGGCACCGGGGTGCCGCCGCTCCAGTCCATCGCCAGGAACGCCGCCGGCCGGCCGGCCGCGACCGGCGCCAGGACCTCGTGCTCCAGGCGCGGCCACCAGTCGAACGGCTCGTCCCAGGTGGCGAAGTGGTCGGTGCGGACCAGTGCCACCCGCTCCCCCGCCGCGGCCAGTGCCGGGAGCAGCCGGTCGGCGACGGTGGTCTTGCCGGACCCGGACGGTCCGTCCACGGCGACCAGACGGACCGCACCCAGCCGCGGTGCCGCCGACCGGATCGTCAGGGTCAGCGCGACCAGCGGATCCGGCCGGGTCACGCGGGCGGGCGGCTCATCCGACGGAGGTCCGGCCGGAGAACGCCCGGCCCAGGGTGACCTCGTCGGCGTACTCGAGGTCGCCGCCGACCGGCAGCCCGGACGCCAGCCGGGTGACCGACAGTCCCGGGAAGCTCTTGAACAGCCGGATCAGGTACGTGGCGGTCGCCTCGCCCTCCATGTTCGGGTCGGTGGCGATGATGACCTCGGTGACGACGTCGTCGGCGACCCGACGGAGCAGCGGCGCGATGCGCAGCTGCTCGGGGCCGATGCCGTCGATGGGTGAGATGGCCCCGCCGAGCACGTGGTACTTCCCGCGGAACTCCCGGGTGCGCTCGACGGCGGCGACGTCCTTGGGCTCCTCGACCACGCAGATCGCGGCCGCCTCACGGCGCGGGTCGGCGCAGATCCGGCACAGCGCCCCCTCGGCGACGTTGCCGCACAGCTCACAGAACTTGACCTCGTCCTTGACCCGCTGCAGCGCCGTCTGCAGCCGGGTGAGGTCGGCGGGATCGACGGTCAGCAGGTGGAACGCGATGCGCTGGGCGGACTTCGGGCCGATGCCGGGCAGTCGGCCGAGCTCGTCGATGAGGTCCTGGACCGGTCCTTCGTACACCGACGGTCAGCCCGGCAGACCGGGGAGGCCGGGCATCCCGAGACCACCCGCGAGGTCGCCGAGGCCGCCGGTGACCGGACCCATCAGCTGCTCGGTCAGCGCCTCGACCTCCGTGCGGGCGTCCCGGACGGCGGCGATGACGAGGTCGGCGAGCGTCTCGGTGTCGGCGGGGTCGACCGCCTCGGCGGCGATCTCCAGCCCGACCAGCTCGCCGGTGCCGGTCAGTGTCGCGGCGACCAGACCACCGCCGGCCGTTCCGGTGACGGTGGACTCGGCCAGCTCACGCTGCGCGCGGGCCATCCCGTCCTGCATCTGCTGGGCCTGCTGCATCAGCTGCGAGAGGTCGAATCCGCCTGGCTGCATGGAGGAGCTCCTCGGGGTGCGTGGGTGGGGCACGGGCCGACTGCGCCGCGTGGCCCGGTCCACCCTACTGGCGGTGCCGCCGGCGACCGGTCAGCTGAAGGTGCCGCGGACGATGCTGACACCCGAGTGGGTCGGCACTCCGTCGGCCGGCTCGTCGGAGATGTCGACGGTCCGGTACTCGGCGGTGTCGATGCCCTGCGGGACGGTGAAGTCCCCGCGGCCCGCGTGCAACGAGCCGAGGGAGACCATCTTCCCGTCGGCACCGAACAGCCAGACCTCGTAGGCACCCGGGATGGCCGGGAGCTCCGGCGCGTTGACGACGACCCGCTGGGCGCCGTCGACCGTGACCAGCTCGGCCTGCCCCGCGGTCGGCTCCGGGAGTGCGACCGGGGCGTCGGGCAGCACGTCCAGGGCGGCGGTCGCCCGCACCTCGGTCGGGTCGGGCTGCCGCGTGTCGCGGGTGACGGCGATCGCCCCGGCGCCGAGGGCCGCGCCGACGACCAGTGCCGCTGCGGCCGGCAGCCACCGGGCCCGGCGTCGGCGACGCTCGTCGAGTTCCGTCGGCGGGACGATCCCGGAGCCCTGGTGCGGCTGGGGGTGCGTGACCGGTGCGGTGGGCGCCGGACCGGACGGTGCCGGTGCGCCGGGTGCCGCCGCCTCGCGTGCCGCGCTGGTCCGTGCGTCCTGCCCGGTCGGCGTCGACGCGTCGGCACCGGCGGTGATCCGTGCGTCCGGGGTGGCGGCCGTCGGCGCGTCGGGGACGGCGGTCAGCCGGCCGGCCGGGGCCTGGCCGTTGCGGGAGGCCAGGCCCAGCTCGTCGGCGATCGCGTCCCAGACGTGGGGGCCGGGGGCGGGCAGCGCCTCGGCGGCCTGGTCGTCGCGCACGAGCGCGGCGACGTAACGAAAGGCGTCCACCTCGTCCCGGCACGCCGGGCAGTCGGTCAGGTGGTCGCCGAGGCCGGCCAGACCGTCCAGATCGGGGCCGGAACTCACGGCGAACAGTGCGAGGTCGTCGGGATCAGGGTGTCGCACCGTCCACCTCCCAGACCTTCCGCAGGTGGATGAGCGCCCGCCTGATGTGACTCTTCACGGTGCCGAGCGGCATGCCGGTCGTCTCCGCGATCTCTGAATGGCTGAGGTCGGAATAGAACGCCAGCCGTAGGACTATTCGTTGCTGTTCGGGCAATCGATTGACCTGATCTCCGACGATCACGGAATCGACCACCCGGTCGGTGGTGCGGTCCTCCGCCGTGGGCGGCGCGGACCGCTGCGCCGCGACCATCACGCGCCGGTCCTTGTCCAGCCCGGCGTAGTGGTCGGCGACGAGCCGCCGGGCGATGCCCAGCAGCCACGCGGCCAGTGACCCCCGCGCCGGGTCGAACCCGTCCCGGCCCTTCCAGGCGCGGACGAAGACCTGCTGCACCAGTTCTTCGGCCTGGTGGTAGTCACCGAGCCGCAGCATGCCGATCCGGAACACCATGCCGCTGTAGCGGTCGAACGCCAACTTCAACGCGCCTTCGTCGCCGGCGACGAAGGCGCTGACCATCACATCGTCCGGCTCGGGACCGGCGGTGTTCACCGGGCTGGCGGAGGGGCGGTCGGGCACAGTGCGGAGCCTACTGAATGGTGCGGGGTGATCGCTCAGGCCGGACCCGCCGGAACCGGGACCGCGGTGATCGCGATGTTGTCCTCGTAGTGGCCCGCATCGGCGTCGAAGTCTCCGCCGCAGGTGATGAGGACCAGACGCGGACTGCCGCCGCGGTCGAAGATGCGGTCCAACGGCACCTCGGACTTCGCCCACTCCTCGCGGGACAGGACGGTGAAGTCGTGCGCGGCACCGGACGCGTCGACGACGGTGACGAGGTCACCCTCGGCCAGTTCGCCGAGGCGGGCGAACGGGCCGGCTCCCTGGGTGGCGCTGTCGACGTGACCGCTCAGGACGGCCGAGCCGGTGGCCTCGCCGGGGACCGGTCCGTAGCGGTACCAGCCGATGTCGTCGACGTCCTCGGGGATCTCCAGCTCTCCCGACCCGGTGACCCCGATCGGGATGACCGGGCTGTCGATGCCCAGTGTGGGCATCCGGAGCCGATCGGGCGGGCCGGGCGCGGGGACGACCGGGGTCGCGGGCACCGGCGTGGTCGCGGGCGCGGGCGCGAGTGCGGGCGGGAGTGCGGTGGTCTGACCCGCTGTGGTCTCCGGGACGGCGGGCGCGAGGTCGGTCGGCGGCACCGACGTGGACGCCGGCTCCGATCCGACCGGTTCGGGCGCCGACTCCGGACTCTGCTGCGGGGATGTCGGTGGAGAACCGGCCAGCGCCTCGGCGGCGGCCGCGTTGAGGTCGGTCACCGACTCCCCCGCCGGGTCGGGCGTGAGCCCGGCCCAGGCGAAGGGAGCGGCGATCAGGAGGACGACTCCCGTCGCCAGGCACAGCACGGCCTGGCGACGGGACATCCTCCGGGGTGGTGCCGACGGCCGTCCCGGATCGGGAACGGTCAGCTGGCCCGTCCCGCGGTGAGGCGACGGCCACCGACGGCGGCGGCACCGAGGCCGGCGGTCAGCATGACGACCAGCGCCACGGTCGACCACGGGCTCGAGGCCGGGCCGCTACCGGCCGGGACACCGCTCGGGGAGGAGTGCAGGCCGCTCACGGTGAACGACACCAGGCCCAGGGTCCCGTCGGCGGCGCTGCCCACGGCGTGCACGAACGTCGCGGTGCCCTCCTTGAGGTCCAGGTCCGCCGGGCCGATGGCCACGGTGGTGGTGCCGGCGAGAACGACGTCGGCGGAGACCTTTCCGGCCGGGATGTTCAGCACACCCTGGTTCGGGTTGGTCACGTCCGACAGCACGACGGTGCCGCCGGCGCGGACGTCCACCGCGGGGGCGGCGGCGGTGTGCCGGACGACGAGGCGGGTCTCGCCGGCCTTGACGGTGGAGACGTCGTTGGCGAACGGCGTGATGGTCGGGCTGCCGTCCTCCTTGAGGTGCGCGACCAGCGACACACTGGTGCCGGCCACGAGATCGGCCTTGGCGGTGAGCAGCGGGGCCGAGGCGTCGGCGGCGTCGGCGGCCGTGACGGCCACGTCGTAGCTGCCGGCCGGCAGGTCCAGCGGACCGGCCACCGTCTCGGGGGCGAAGTCGTCGAGGGTCAGGGCCCCGTTCACGTAGACATCGACCGGCAGATCCGGGATGCCGTGAACCACGTACACCTCGGCGGTTTCCGCCGCGGAAGCGGCGGTGGCACCGAAGACGGCGGTGGTCAACGCGAGTGCGCTGACTGCGGTGACAGCTGCGAGACGCCTCATGGGTCCTCCTGGTTCGAGCGGAACTGCTTGACGTTGCCATTACCTCGGGGGCCGGTCCGGTGGATGCATGTCGACGGGTGCATTCGCCGGCAGGGCTGGCAGGCTGACGCCCATGGACGTGCGACGAAGGGCCGGGCGCCGGGTCTCCGGCGGGATGCGGGCACGGCTGACGACGGTGGTGCTGGGTGGACTGCTGCTCGTGTCGGCCTGCGGCTCCGGATCGGCGGCTCCGGGGTCGGGCCCGTCGGCTCCGCTCGGCACTCCGGTCTCGGCGGCGCCGTCGACCACCACCGGGACCGCCGGCGGCGAGGTGGTGGCGCCGCCGCTGACGACCGCGTCGGTGACGGCGGCGGAGACCGTGCCCGCCACGACGGCTGCCCCGGTGGAGCCGACCGCGCCACCGGAGGTGACCGAGGTGGCGGTGACCACCGCGACGCCGGTTCCGCTGCCGTCCCCGGAGCCGGCGCCCACCACCTCGATCTCCACGACGACCACCACCGCCGGCGCGCCGTCCCCGGTGGTGCAGGGTGACGGCGCCGGCCGGACGGTCGTTCTCGACCCCGGTCACAACGGGGCCAACGGGGCGAACCCGTCCATCGTCAACGCCGAGGTCGACGCGGGCTTCGGCCAGCGCAAGGCCTGCAACACCACCGGCACCTCGACGGACGACGGCTACGCCGAACACCGCTTCACCTGGGCGGTGGCCCAGCGGGTGACCGCGCTGCTGGAGGCGCAGGGGGTGCGGGTCGTGCTGACCCGCGACTCCGACGACGGGGTGGGGCCGTGCGTGAACGAGCGTGCCCGGATCGGCAACGAGTCCGGGGCCGACGCGGTGGTGTCGATCCACGGCGACGGCTCGGCGCCCGGCGACCGCGGCTTCTACGCGATGACGTCGGAGCGGCTGCCCGCCGGCGAGGACGTCGGGGCGGCGTCCCGGACGCTCGCCGCCGCGGTGCGCGACGGTCTGGTGGCCGCCGGCGCCGAGCCCAGCAACTACCTGGGCTCCGAGGGACTGTGGGAACGGGACGATCTCGCCGGGCTGAACCTGTCACAGGTGCCCACGACCATGCTGGAGCTGGGCAACATGCGCGACAGCGAGGACGCGGCGTTCATGACGTCCGACGCCGGGCAGGACCTGCTCGCCGCCGGCATCGCGCAGGGCGTCCTGGACTACCTCGCGGCGGGCTGACGCGCCGCCGTGTCGCGTCGGCCGTTCGGCGGCGGGAGCATCGGCGCCGGACCGGTGCGCCACCCTGCCGATCCGCGGACGGCGGGCCGACCCGAGCGGCACCGGGTCCCCTTACGGTGGTCGCGTGAGCGATGACGGTGTGCCGGTGCAACGCCCCCGACGGACCCGCAGCGCGGTCCGGGTGGTGCTGACCGACGAGGTGGGACGGGTGCTGCTGTTCGAGGATTCCGACCTCGGGGTGCCCGGGGCGCGCTGGTGGATGACACCCGGCGGCGGCATCGACCCCGGCGAGACCGTCGGGCAGGCGGCGGTCCGGGAGTTGCGGGAGGAGACCGGTCTGGAGCTGCCCGAGGACCAGCTGCTGGGGCCGGTGGCGGTGCGGACGGTGTGGCACGGCTACTCCGACCAGATCGTCGAGCAGGCCGAGTGGTTCTTCCTCGTGTCGGTGCCCGCGTTCGTGGTCGACATCGCCGGCCACACCGAGGACGAGAAGGCGACCGTCCTGGGCCACCGTTGGTGGGAGCCGGCCCGGCTGGCGGCCGCCGCGGACCTCGTCTGGCCCGCCGACCTCGCCGCCATCGCCGCACTGCGCGACGCCCCGGACACCTGGCCGGTCGATCTGGGCACCGTCGAGGAGTCCATAGTCCCGATCTGAGCGGGCCGCCCGTGTCGGCTGTCCGACGGTGGGCACCCCGTCCGGTCACGCGGAGTGCAGGCGCCGCCCCGCCGCCGGCCAGGCCACGACGCCGAGATCGTCGAGCATCGCTGTGTACTCGCGCCGCGCGGCGGCCGCCGCGGCCGGCTCGGCGAGATCGGTCAGCGCCGCGACGAGGCGGCGCCACAGCCGGTCCTGGCACCGGTCCCATCGCAGGGCGGTCCGGGTGACCCGTACCACGTCACGCGGCCGCCCCGCCCGCGCGAACGCGTCCGCGAGTTCCGCGGCCACCCACGACGCCCGGGCCCGCACCCGGTCCCGCTCCTCGACCACCCACGCCGCCTCGCCCGCACCGGGCAGCAGGGTTCCGCCGTACGCGGCGAAGGCCGCCTCGAGCCGCTCCGTCCGGCCTTCCCGGCGACCGCCGCGGGCGTCCGCGGCGAGCTGGTCGAAGCGGCGGACGTCCGTGCCGTCGTGCGCGAGCACGAGACGGTAGCCGTCCCGGTCCCGGATGAGCGAGGGCCCGCCGGCCGCCGTGAGCATCGACCGCAGGGCACTCACACCGACCGCGACGCGGTGACGGACCCGGCCGGGTTCGGCGTCCGGCCAGAACCACTCGCCGAGCCGGGTGTCGGGTACCGCACGGCCGGCGTGCACGCACAGCGCCTGCAACAGCGCGTGATGCTGCGGGCGCAGCCCGGCCGACCCCACCGGGACGCCGTCGATGCGCAGTTCGAACGCACCGAACAGCCGCACCCTGACGGCCGGACCGGTGCTGCCGCCGGCGTCCCGCCCCGGACGGTCGAACGACCGCACCGCGCGTTCGTAGGCCGCCACCGCTTCGGGCAGCGCGCCGTCGGCCGCCAGCCGCCGGGCCATCGCGACCCAGGACGAAGCGTCCACCACGGGATCGTCGGCACGACACATCGGCTGTCCTCCGGAGATGATGGGGACGCCCGATCGCGGTCCCACCAGTCCGAGGACCGCGCGCCGGCCGCAGATACGTCCCGGAGGACCGGACATGGAACAGGACCGCGCCGAGGCGCTCAGCGCCGTCGAGGCGGCGACGGCCGACCGGCGGGCCGCCGACGAGGCGGCCGCCGCGGCCCGGGACGTGCAGAGCGACGCCATCCGGCTGGCGTTGACCGCCGGTGTGCCGGCTGCGCGGCTCCGTGACGCCACCGGTTTCTCGCTGGCCCGGATCTACCAGATCAGGGACGGCCGCCGCTGAGCCGGCGGGGCCCGGTTAGGTTGGACTCCGCGCCGGTGCGGATCACGCCCCGGCGGGTGCGGGAGGAGCAGTCATGGCCGAAGCAGTGATCGTGGCGACGGCGCGTTCGCCGATCGGGCGCGCGTTCAAGGGCTCACTGGCGGGGATCCGGGCCGACGACCTGATGACCCAGGTCGTGCAGGCGCTGCTCGACGAGGTACCGGCGCTGGACCCGACCACCGTGGACGACCTGTTCGTCGGCGCCTGGGACCAGGCCGGCGAGCACGCCGAGAACATGGCCCGTCGGATCGCCGTCCAGCTCGGCTACGACCACCTGCCCGCCGTGATGGTCAACCGGGCCTGCGCGTCCAGCGTCCAGACCGCCCGGATGGCGGCCAACGCGATCGCCGCCGGTGACGGTGACGTGTTCATCTCCGGTGGGGTCGAGAGCATCTCGCGATACAGCCGCCAGACCCGTGTGGGCTCCGGCGATCCGGACCTGCAGAACCCGATGTTCCGGGCGGCGCAGGAGGTCTCGGAGTCCTACGTGGACAGCAACGAGACCTGGCACGACCCCCGCACCGAAGGGCAGCTGCCCGACATCTACCTGGCGATGGGCCAGACCGCGGAGAACGTCGCCACCTACTGCGGGGTGACCCGCGAGGAGCAGGACGCCTTCGCGCTGGCTTCCCAGCAACGGGCGGCGGCGGCCGTCGCCGACGGCTTCTTCGCCCGCGAGATCACCCCGATCATGCTGCCGGACGGTTCGGCGGTCACCACCGACGACTCCCCCCGCCCGTCGACCACCGCGGACGGGCTGGCCGCGCTGAAGCCGGTGTTCCGCGCGCAGGGCACCATCACCGCCGGGAACGCCTGTCCGCTCAACGACGGCGCCGCGGCGGTGCTGATCATGAGCGACGTGCGCGCCCGGGAACTCGGCCTCACGCCGCTGGCCCGCATCGTGGCGACCGCGGCGTCGGCGCTGTCGCCGGAGATCATGGGCCTCGGACCGGTCGACGCGACCCGCCGGGTGCTGGCGAAGGCGGGCCTGGGCGTCGACGACATCGACCTGTTCGAGATCAACGAGGCCTTCGCCGCCCAGGTCATCCCGAGCTACCGGCAGCTCGGCATCGACCCGGCGAAGCTCAACGTGCACGGCGGCGCGATCGCCCTGGGGCATCCGTTCGGTTCCACCGGCGCCCGCATCATGACCACCCTGATCAACGGGCTGCGGTCCCGCGACGAGCAGTTCGGCGTGGAGACGATGTGCGTCGGCGGCGGGCAGGGCATGGCCATCGTGCTGGAGCGGCTCAGCTGACCTGCGGTGTTCACGCCGGATCGGCGTCGTCCGGTTGCAGCGCGGCCGTACAGGCGGTCAGGTCACCGAACAGCGCCCGCTGGCGTTCCGGCGACAGACCGGCGAGCATCCGGCGTTCCACCGCGGCGACGCGGGTCGAGGCGTCGGTCAGCAGGGTGCGCCCGACGGGGGTGACGACCGCCCGCTGGTGACGTCCGGCCCCTTCGATCCGGATCAGGCCCGCGTCGGCGAGTCCGGCGAGCAGCTGATGGGTGGCCTGCCGGGTGACGAACACCCCGCGGGCCAGCTCCGCGTTGGTCAGGCCGGCGCGTTGCACCAGCAGTTCCAGCGCCGCGTACTGAGCGACGCTCAGTCCACAGTCGCGCAGGGTCGCATCCATCGCCGTCCGCAGCGCGGTGGCCGCCCGCTTCAGCGCGTATCCGATCGAGGTCGGCAGATCGACTTGACTCACGTCAAGATCTTGACATAGTTTCCGGACGTCAAGTCCTTGACGAACGAGAGGAACCATCATGACCCAGCCCACGGTGACCGGCCCCAGCTTCCTGGCCCTGCAGGTCCGCGACGTCGAGGCGGCGGCGACGTTCTACGAGAGCCGGCTGGGCCTCGTCCGGGCGCCGCAGTCACCTCCGGGCGCCGTCGTCTTCGCCACCGCTCCTGTCGCGTTCGCCGTCCGGACCCCCTTGCCCGGAACCGATCTCGGCAGTGGCCGCCCGGGCCTGGGGGTCGCTCTGTGGATGGCGTCCACCGACACCCAGGGTGTCCACGACCGACTGGAGGCCGACGGGGTCGAGATCGTCACGCCGCCGTTCCCCGGCCCGTTCGGCCTGACCTTCGTCTTCCGCGACCTCGACGGCTACGCCGTGACGATCCACGACGCCGCCTGACGGCCGGTCAGCGAACCGCTCGCCGCCCGGACTCGCACAGCGGCGCCGGCGGCGCACCCACCGACCCGGCACAGCGGCCGGCGGGGCCGGCGCTGCGCGCCGGGGGCCAGCTGAGCCCCGCTCAGTGCATGCCGAGCCGGGCGAGCGGCTCCACCAGTTCCCGCTCCTCGTACGACAGGTGCGACAGCAGCGTGTCGGTGAGCAGGTCCATCGCCGCCCGCAGCTCGTCCATCCCGGTCGGCGTCGACACCAGTGCCACCAGCGCCCGGTCGACGCCCTCCAGCACCTCGTGGATGACGAGGTGCTCCTGCTGCAGCCGGTCCACCACCGGCGCGAGCCTCGGATCGGCCCGCTCGAGGTGGGGCAGCATCGACTGGTCCTCGATGGTGTGGTGGGTGGTCACCACCCGGCAGTAGGACTCGCAGTAGGTGCCGAGCGTCCAGTTGTTCTGCCGCATCGTCATCGTGTTGAGGTGCGACCGGGCGGCGCCGACGCCCAGCGACCCGGCGGCGACCTGCTCGACGAGGTCCTGCACCTGGGCGAGCTCGGCCCGCAGATGGTCGTGGATGTCGATCAGGTGCTGACCGCCGACGAGCTCCTGCCGGGTGTAGCGGCGGGCCGGGTCGGGCGCCGGGCCGGTGGGGCGGGCGGCCTCGTCCCACACCCGGCGCGAGCTGCGGCGGACACCGTCGTCCGGAGTGGGCACGACGGCGAATCCGGTGCCGGCGTGGCGGCTCTGGACCAGCGGCGCCGGCCCCGCCGCCGGGACCGGGGCGGGCGGCACCGGGGCCGCCGGGACCGGGGCGGTCCGCTCGGCCGCGACCAGCTCGCGCACCGCGGGCGCTACCTCGGCGGCGAAGCGACGCAGGTCGTCGGGATCGTCGGTGCCCAGGATGAACGTGCTGATGCCGTCCTCGAGCGCCCATCGGGTCAGGTCGTCCACCCACCGGGCGGCCGGACCCTGCAGCGGCCCCGTCCCCGACCCGGTGAAGCTGCCGGACACGTTGAGCAGCCGCCGGACCGCCGACGGCGAGCGACCGGCGGCGGCGGCCGCCTCGTCGATGCGGAGGTTGCCGGCGGCCAGGTCACCGTCGGCGAGATAGCCGAGCGACGGCAGCCAGCCGTCGGCCACCCGGCCGGTCAGCTGCAGCATCCGCGGCTTGTAGGCCCCCAGCCAGATCCCGATGTCGTGCGCCGGCGCCGGGCCGCGCTTGGCCCCGTGCACGCGGTGGAAGTCGCCGTCGACCCGCACGCCGCCGCGGGTGTCGGTGTCCCAGATCCGGCGGATGATCTCAATCGCCTCGGCGAGCGCCTGCACGGCGTCGGCCGGCGTGAGCCGCTGCCCACCCATCGCCTCGATGGCGTCCCAGAACGCGCCGGCGCCCAGGCCCAGCTCGACGCGGCCGCCGCTGAGCAGGTCCAGCGACGCGGCACTGCGGGCCAGCACGGCCGGCGGCCGCAGCGGCAGGTTGAGCACGTTGGCGCTGACCGCGACCCGCTCGGTGCGCGCCGCCACGACGCTGAGCAGCGTCCAGGTGTCGAGGAAGCCGGGCTGGTACGGATGGTCCTGGAAGGTGACCAGGTCCAGGCCCACCTGCTCGCAGAGCATCGCCAGCGAAACCGTCTGTTCGGGCGTTCCCGCCGACGGGGTGAGGAACGAACCGAAGGCCAGGTCGTGGCCGTAGTCGGTCATCGCGGAACTCCGGAGGGGTCGAGCGTCCGTCCGACAGTGATGCCGGACAGATCGTCTATCGGACAGATGATCTGTTCAGCACGCCACCCTACGACCATGAACTCCGGCGCCCCCCTGGACGACGACCTCGGCTGGATGCTGGGTGTGGCGTTCCGGGCCTACGCCCGCGCGTCCGAGGATGCCTCCGCGATCTGCCGGGCGGCCCCCGTGGCTACCAGATCCTGAGCACGGCCTGCGGTGAGCACCCCCGCAACCAGGGGGCGATCGCCGAGGATCTGGGGATCGACCGGACGGTCCTGACCTACCTCATCGACGACCTGGAACGGCAGGGCCTGGTGGTGCGCCGACCCGACCCGGCCGACCGGCGGAGCCGGCTCATCACCGCCACGCCCGCCGGACGCATGGCCTGGGAGGACCGCCGGGACGCGCTGCGGGAGGTCGAGAACCAGCTGCTGGCCCCCTTGAGTGCCACCGAGTCGGCCGGTCTCCGCGCGGCGCTGCGGGCGCTGGCCTGCCGTGTGCAGCAGTCCGACCCGATGACCGACCTGTGCGCGGCGGTCCGCGAGGGCGACAGCGCCCGTTGACCGGTCAGCCGGTCGCGCGGGCGTAGGCCGCGAGGTGCGACGGCCGGCCCCCGGGTCCGGCCACCGCGTCCCGCAACGGCTCCCAGCCGTCGCCGTGCCGGTCGATCCGGTCGTGTACCAGCTCGACTCTGGTGCCGGCGCCGGTCGGCGTGAAGGTCACGGTGACGCGGCTGGTCGGCGCATCCGGTGCCGGCACCGCCCAGTCCGGTCCGATCGGCCAGCTGAAGGCGAAGACCTCGTCGGGCTCCCACCGCAGCACGCGGCCCCCGTCGCACGTGCGGCCGTCGACGGTGCGTTCACGGACGGCGCCCCCCACGCGCGGCTCGATCCAGACCTCGGCCGGCTCGCCGTCGAGGAGATGGTGGCCCCGGTTCCACCAGGTGTCCAGGCCTGCGGTGAAGACCGCGAACGCGCGGGCCGGCGGCACCGGGACGTCGACCGCGGTGCGCACGACGTCGACGGACGGATCGGCGTTCATCCGGGCTCCTCGGAACGGACGGCGGCGGACCCGCCGGCCGCGGCGCCGGGGGTGTCGGCGATGACGGTCGCGGCGAAGTCGGCCAGGGCGGCGGTCCAGAACCGGTCGGAGTACGCCCGTAGCGCGCCCACCCCGGCGAGGTCGACCGCGTCGATCCTCCGGGTTCCGCGGGCCGTGGCCGACACCAGGCCGGCGTCCCGCAGCACCCGGAGGTGCTGCGAGACAGCGGGCCTGGACACCGGCATCAGGGCGGCGAGGCTCCCCACCGAATGGGGGGCCTCGGCGAGGGTCTCGAAGATCCGCCGTCGGGTCGGGTCCGCCAGCGCTTCGAAACCGGCTTGAACCACCACATCGGTGAGCTACGACTTACCGACGACTTCTGTCAATGGGAAGCGGTCTCGGCCTCCGCCGCCGCGGCCACCGCGCCGGCGGCGTCGTCGGAGTCGCGCCGGAGGAAGCCGAAGGCCACGAGGACGATCGCGAGCATCGCGTATCCCAGGGCGACCTCCGGCGCCGCCGCCCAGGACACCTCGGGGGCGTGGATCAGGCCGACGAAGCTCAGCACCGCACCGACCGCCGCCGCGATCGCCGAGGCGTAGAACCGGCGCACCAGCAGGAACGCCACGACGGACCCCAGGACCATCCCGGCGAGGACCGCCCCCTCACCCAGCACCTTGAGACCGGAGTACACCAGACCGGCGTCAGCGAGGGCCTTCTCGCCGACCTGGTCCGCCGTCGTACCGGCGGCGGCCAGGGCGTTGTCGATCTGGCCGACACCCCATGACGCCAGGTTGGGCAGGATCGCGGCCACCACCGCCGCCGCCTGGATCCGCGGCACCGACTGGAACGCCTGCGCGCCGATGAGCAGTCCGATGTAGAGCAGGATCGGCACGATGGCCGGCGTCGGCAGCACCGCCGCCAGCACGCCGAAGAGCCCGAGGAAGCACAGCACGGCGATCAACAGCCCGCTGGCCATCGAGTACATGCTGCGGCCACCGGAGGCCTTCCACCCCGGGTGACCGATGTAGACGGCGGGCGGGAACGGCGACCCGAGGGCCGCACCGATCACCGCCCCCGCACCGTCGGCGAGCAGCACGCTGCGCAGGTTGAAGTTGTCGCCCGCCGCCGCCGCGCTCTCGACGTTGCTCATCGCCTCCGCGAAGTTGTAGACGCCCAGCGGGATGGCGGTGGCCAGCAGCGGGGCCAGGTCCCCCAGTCCGTTCAGCAGCATGTCGACGTGGAAACCCGGCAGCGCCACCGCGATGTCGCTCACCGCGGCGCTGACGTCCGGCACCGACATGTACCCGCCGATCCAACCGATGGCGGTCCCGACCAGCAGTGCGGCCAGGCCGATCGGGATGCCGCCGGGGAGCCGGATGTTGGTGAAGAAACCGACCAGGATGATGCCCAGCACCGGGAGCCCGATCCACGCGGCGTCCCAGATCTGGCCGGCCGGCCGCATCGAGATGAAGGTCAGCGAGATCCCCGCCAGGGTGCCCAGCATCGCAGCACGCGGGGTGATCCGGCGGATGAACGGCCCGATGAACGCGCCGATCAGCACGATGACACCGATCACGAACGCCCAGGCCAGGCCCGCTTCCCAGGCGCGGACCGCGTCACCGGTGCTGAGGAAGATCGGCAGCATGATGACGAAGACCACGATGAACATGTGCGGCACGCTCGGCCCGTACGGCAGAGCCGTGACGTCCGAACGGTTCTCGCGGCGCGCCAGCCGCCGGGCGAGGACGGTGTAGTAGACGTTCCCGGCCAGCATCGCCACCCCCAGCGCGGGCAGCACGGTCCCGAGGACGTCCCCGGAGGGAACCCGGACCACGAAGATCAGCAGTGACGTCAGCGTCAGCACGTTGACCAGGATGTTGAAGCCGAGACCGAAGAAGGCGTTGGTCTCGCCTCTGGTCCACAGCGGCAGGGACGGGGCGCCGGGGACGGACTTCGACGCGGTGAATCCGGGCAGGTTCATGGGGCTTCCTCGGGGCGGGGTGGGGCGCGGAGGTGGTCGGCCGGGCAGGGGGGCACAGCGGCGGGGTACAGCGGCGGGCAGAGGCGTGGAGCAATTCGCCGCGGGGCACAGCGACGGGCAGCGGCCTCGGAGGTGGCCCGCCGAGCGGGACACGGCGGTGAGCGGCTCGCCCGGGTCAGCAGGTCAGGACCGGGGTCGCGGCGAGAGCCGAGATGACGGAACGGGAATCGGCGACCCAGCCGAAGATGCCGCCCTGCGCGGCGACCATCTCCAGACCGACCCGCTGGAATTCCGGGAAGTAGGAGCCGACGCAGTCGGAGACCACGAGGCACTCGAACCCGCGGTCGTTGGCCTCACGCACCGTGGTGTGCACGCAGACCTCGGTGGTGACGCCGGTGACGAGGAGCTGGGTGATGCCCGTGCTGGTGAGCACCTCGTGCAGGTCCGTGGCGTAGAACGCGCCCTTGCCGGGCTTGTCGACGACCAGTTCCCCGGCGACGGGGGCCAGTTCGTCGATGATGTCGTGGCCGTACTCGCCGCGGACGAGGATGCGCCCGTTGGCCCCGACATCCCCGATGCGGCGGGACGGCTGTCCCCGTCGCAGCTTCGCCGGCGGACAGTCCGACAGATCCGGCCGATGGCCCTCTCTCGTGTGGATCACGGGAACGCCGGCGGCGCGGGCGGCCGCAAGCAGCTCCACCAGGGGTGGCACCACCTGACGCAGCAGGCCGACGTCGTTGCCGAGCGTCTCACCGAACCCGCCGGGCAGCAGGAAGTCCCGCTGCATGTCGATGATCAGCAGCGCGACGCCGCCGGGGCCGAGCGGGAACGGGCCGGGGACGGCGTCGACCGCCGGGAACGCGGGGTGGGGAACGGACACGGCTGCCTCCAGGACGGAACGGACAGGTACGGAGCGGACAGGTGGGGAGCGGACAGGTACAGGACGGACGGGAACCGGACGGACAGGAGCGGGAGCAGATAGCGGCAGGAGTGGAGCGGTGAGCGGCTCAGCGCTGCGCGAGGTAGGCGCGCCAACCGCCGTGGGCGGAGATGTCCTCGGGCGGCACCGGGCCGGCCGACGCCGAAGGATCGGCCACGAAACCGATCTCGACCCGTCCGTCGGCCAACTGCACCCTGCCCAGCGCGACGTCGGGTGCGGAGCCGGCCAGCACGGCGGGCAGGGCGGCGGCCGGCACCGTCCAGGTCTCGACGGCGATCGCGACGCCGGCCGGGTCGGCGACGAGCACCGGCACCCCGGGAGTGTCCCCACCGGTGCGCAGCAGTCGGTACGCCGCAGCGGTCGTGGTCTGCTCCTGCAGCACCGCACCGCGGTTCACCAGGTCGACGCTCCGGGGTTGGCCGGACAGGTGATGGCCGACGACGACGAGAACGACCGGGTCCGCGTCGGCCGGGCCCGGCGACGCTGCCGGGGGTGGGGGCTCCGCCGCCAGGGCGGCGGCGACCGCGAGCACCCGGTCGTCGGCCAGGGCCGGGCCCAGGATCATCAGGCCGGCGGGGCGGCCGTCGGCGGTGTGCCCCGCGGGGACGGCGACGGCGCACAGGTCGAGCAGGTTGCCGAAGTGCGTGTAGTGGCCGAGCACCGTGTTCGTCGCGATCGGGTCGGCGAGCACCTCGTCGACGGTGAAGGTGGTGCCGAGGGTCGGCAGGACGAGCACGTCCATCCGCTCGAACAGCCTCGCCACCTCGGTGCGCAGCGCGAACAGCCGGTGCTCGGCACGGAAGACGTCGACCGCGCTGTACCCCCGGCCGCTCTCCAGGATGGCGCGGATGACGGGCAGGACGGACTCCGGGTGGCTGTCGAGGAAGCCACCGAACTCGGCGAGGCGCTCGGCCACCCAGGGACCGGAGTACAGCAGCTCGCCGGCGGCGGTGAAGGGTCCCAGCGGCGCCGTCACGACGCGGGGGAAGTCGCGTTCGACGCGGTTCCTGGCGGCGAGATGGGCGTCGCGCATGGCGGTGTCGCCGAAGAACTCGAGATCGCCGGTGGCCGGCAGCCCGATCCGCAGCGCGGCCGCGGGGGTGGCGTCGCGGCGGCGGTCGCGGGCGTAGGGATCGCGGTCGTCCCGTCCGGCGACGACGTCGAAGACCGTGGCCAGGTCGGTGACCCGGCCGGCGATCAGGCTCAGACAGTCCAGTGACCGGCAGGCGGGCACCAGGCCGACGGTCGGGATCAACCCGCGGGACGGCTTGAAACCCATGATCCCGTTGAGGGCCGGCGGGACCCGGCCGGACCCGGCGGTGTCGGTGGCCACGGCGAACGGGACCTCGCCGAGCGCGACCGCAAGCGCTGAGCCGGAGCTCGAACCGCCGGAGATCAGCTCACCGCCGTAGACGCTGCGCGGGATGACACCGGGGGTACGGGTGCCGTTGAGGCCGGTGGCGAACTGGTCGAGGTTCGTCTTGCCGACGAAGACCGCTCCGGCGTCGAGCAGTCGCTGGACGGCCGGGGCGGTCGCCGTGGCCGGATAGCCGTAGTCGGGGCAGGCGAGCGTGGTCGGGTACCCCGCCACGTCGATCGAGTCCTTGACGCCGAACGGCACGCCGTACAGCGGCAACCGTCCCGGATCGGGCTCGCGCATCAACGCTCTCGCCCGCGCGAGGACGTCGGACGGGTCGGCCACGGTGATCCAGGTGCCGTCGTCACCGCGACGATCGATCCGCTCCATGACCTCCTCGGCGGTGTCCACGAGGCTCGCCGTGCTGTCGCGGTGCCGGGTGACGAGGTCGGACACCGAGGGGGCCAGGGTCGGACCGGGACGGGTGGGGGCGGTGATCGGGGCTGCCATGCGCTCGATTGTCGACAATCTGCGTCACCGGCAGGCAACTGCCGTGTTAAGAGCGCGCTACCGACTTCTCACACGGATCCGGTCACCCCGCCCCGAGGTCGGAGTGCGCTGACAGGTAGCGCTGCGAGCCGTGGTCGGCGAGTGCGGCGAGAACGAGGTCGACGTCGTTGGTCTCGAGCGCGGTCAGCAGCTGCTGGTGTCGCCGCAGCCCTTCGTCGGGTCCGTGCAGGGTGGCCTCCAGCCGGAGGTTCACCGCCATCGGGCGCTGCAGCTTGAGCAGGATGGGCTCGAGGGCGAGGTCGAGCTGCCGGTTGCCGGCCAACGCGACGATGGCGGCATGGAAGGCGCGGTGCGCGTCGTCGGTGGCCAGCTCGTCCCCGGTGTCGCGGGCGATCCGCATCGACGCCAGCTCGGCCCGGACGGCGGCGAGCGGGTCGGTCCCGTCCCGGCTAATCAGTGGCAGTGCGCTGGTCACCGCATGCCGCTCCAGCAGCGCCCGGACCTCGAACAGCTGGGCGATGTCGATGTCGGACCAGGTGGCCACCCGGGCGCCCCGCCGCGGCAGGTGCTCGACGAGCCCCTGCTGGGCGAGCAGCCGCAGCGACTCCCGCAGCGGCGCACGGCTGATCATCAGCCGCTGACAGATCTGCTCCTCGATCAGCCGCTCGCCCGGTTCGAGGTCACCCGAGAGGATCTGGTCGCGCAGCCGCCGCGTGGTGGCCTCCACGAGGCTCGGTGCGAACAGGCCGGTCTCGACGGTGGCAGGCATGCGGTGCTCCCCCTCGTCGCCGTCCGGATCGTGTCCGGCCCAGTGTAGGAGGCTCCCCTGCGGGACCTGCCCGGTGCGCGGTCGGCCCGGGCCGTCCGTCGCCGGTGGCCGGTCGGCGTCAGACGACCGGCTCGACGACGTCCACCACCGCGCGGTTCACCGGGATCGTCCCGGCCGCGATGTCCTCGGCGAAGTGGCAGGCGACCCGGTGCCCCGTGGTCAGCGTCCGCAGCTCCGGACGTTCGGTGTCGCACCGGGTCGGCTGCCGCCACGGGCAGCGGGTGTGGAAGCGGCAGCCGCTGGGCGGGTTCGCCGGGGACGGCAGGTCCCCGGTGAGCAGGATCCGCTCGCGGGTGTCCTCCACCACCGGGTCCGGCACCGGCACCGCCGACAGCAGCGCGATCGTGTACGGATGCCGGGGCGCGGCGTACAGGTCCTCCGCGGACGCCTCCTCGACGATGCCGCCGAGGTACATCACGCCGACCCGGTCCGAGATGTGTTTGACCACCGCCAGATCGTGGGCGATGACGATGTAGGTCAGCCCGAACTCCTCCTGCAGATCCGACATCAGGTTCACCACCTGGGCCTGCACCGAGACGTCCAGCGCGCTGACCGGCTCGTCGGCGACGATGAGGTCGGGGTTCACGGTCAGCGCGCGGGCGATGCCGATGCGCTGCCGCTGCCCGCCGGAGAACTCGTGCGGGTACTTCTTCAGCGCGCTCGTCGGCAGCCCCACCGACGACAACAGCTCCCGCAGCCGGGCGGCGGTGGACGCGTCGTCGGTGGCCAGCCCGTGCGCCCTCATCCCCTCGACGAGGATCGACTGCACCGACTGCCGTGGGTCCAGCGACCCCAGCGGATCCTGGAACACCATCTGCATGCGGCGGCGCATCCGACGCAGGTCCTCACCCTTGAGCGCGGCGACGTCGGTGCCGTCGAAGACCACCCGGCCGGCTGTCGGCTCGCTCAGCCGCAGGATGCCGCGGCCCAGCGTGGACTTGCCGCAACCGCTCTCGCCGACCAGCCCGTAGGTCTCGCCCTTGCGCACACTCAGCGACACCCCGTCGACGGCGTAGACGTAGCCGACGGTCTTGTCGAAGAAGACGCCCTTCCTGATCGGGAAATGCACCTTGAGGTCGTCGACCTCCAGCAGCACGGGGGCCTCCGTCGCAGGTGCTCCCGCCGCTCTCGATGAGCCCGTGCCCGCCGTCATACCGTCTCCCCGAAGTCGATCGCACCGGACGGCACGACGTGCGCGCCGACCGGACTCACCCCCAGCTCGGGGTTGAAACACCGCAGCAGATGACCGTTCTCGGCGTCCGGGGCCTGCGTGAACCCCGGTGTCTCCTGTCGGCAACGGGCGATCTCGTTGCGGCAGCGCGGCGCGAAGGCGCACCCACCGTCCCATGGGATGTTGTCGGCCACCGAGCCCAGGATCGGGGTCAGCCGCTCCCCCGGCCGGGCGTCCACCCGCGGGATCGACTCCAGCAGACCGTTCGTGTACGGGTGCCGGGGCCGCTCGAAAAGCTCGTGCCGGCCGGCCCGCTCGACGATGCGCCCGCCGTAGAGCACGTTGACCTCGTCGCACATCCCGGCGACCACGCCGAGATCGTGGGTGATCATGATCAGCGCCGTCCCTGACTCGGTGACCAGCGACTTGAGCAGCGTCAGGATCTGCGCCTGGATGGTGACGTCGAGTGCGGTGGTGGGCTCGTCGGCGATCAGCAGCCGCGGCCGGCAGGCCACCGCCATCGCGATCAGCGCCCGCTGCCGCATCCCACCGGACAGTTGGTGCGGGTACTCCTTGAGCCGGCGCATCGGGTCCGGGATGCCCACCTGGTCGAGCAGGTCGCGGGCCTCCTTCGCCGCCGCGGCCCGTTTCATGCCGCGGTGCCGCTCGAGGACCTCGGTCACCTGCAGCCCGATGGGCACCACCGGATTCAGCGAACTCAGCGGGTCCTGGAAGATCATCCCCAGGTCGCGGCCGCGGCGGTCGCGCATCTCGCCCATCGACAGCCGCAGCAGATCGGTGCCCTCGAAGGCGACCGACCCGCTGACCTCGTTGCCCCGCTTGTTCAGCAGCCGCATGATCGCCAGCGACGTCACCGACTTGCCACAGCCCGACTCGCCGACGAGGCCGACCGTGCGGCCCTCCTCGACCTCGAAACTCACGCCGTCGACCGCGGCGAAAGGCGCCGAGCCACGGCGGGTGAACACGACCTTCAGGTCCGACACGGACAGCAGAGCCATCACGTCACCTCCGGTTCTTCGGGTCGAGGGCCTCGCGCAGCGATTCGCCGACGAGGGTGAAGCCCAGCGCCACGATGATGATCGCGATGGCCGGCAGGAAGGCCAGGTGCGGCTGGTAGTCGATCTTGGTCTGCGCCTCGCCGAGCATCTGCCCCCACTCCGGGGCCGAGGCGTCCTGCGACCCCAGCCCGAGGAACGACAGCGCCGCCGCGTCGATGATCGACGTCGCGACCACGATGGTGGCCTGCACCAGGACCGGGCTCATCGAGTTGGGAAGCATGTGGCGGAAGACGATCGGCGTCCGCTTGACGCCCAGCGCGGTCGCCGCCAGGACGTGGTCGGTGCTGCGCTGGGCGAGCATCTGCCCGCGGAGCAGCCGGGCGAACACCGGGATCTGCACGATGGCCACCGCGATGATCACGCTGAGCTGGTTCGGCCGCTGGAACAGGATGGCGATCGAGATGGCCAGCAGCAGCGAGGGGATCGACAGCAGCACGTCCACGACCCGCATCACCAGCGTGTCGACCCAACCCCCGAAAGCGCCGGCGAGCAGCCCGAGCGCCACGCCGCCGGCCAGCCCGATCAGGGTGGCGGCGACGCCGACGAGCAGCGTCTGGCGACTGCCGAGCACCATCCGCGACCACAGGTCGCGGCCGAGGAAGTCACTCCCCCACGGGAAGCCGGGCTGGGCCGGGGCGAGCGTGTTGCGCGCCACGCTCACCTGGCCGCGCAGCAGCTGCGCCGCCGGGTCCTGGGTGGCGAGCAGGCCGGCGGTCGCGGCCAGCAGCAGGAACAGGCCGATGATCACCGCGCCCACCCAGAACACCGGGGAGACCTTGAGTCGGCGCCAGGCGTCCTTGAGGAGCGAGACGCCGGTGTCCTCGCCGCTCCCGGCGAGGGCGTCGATGCGCTTCTTGCGGGCCGTGCCCAGGGTCGCCATCATCGGGCCGCTCCCGTCGTGCGGATCCGTGGGTCGATGACCGCGTACGACAGGTCGACGATCAGGTTGATGAGCACGTAGGTCGCCGCGGCGGCCAGGATGATCACCTGCAGCACGGGATAGTCCTTCTCCCGGAACGACTGCGCCAGCGCCGCCCCGAGTCCGGGGTAGGCGAACACCGTCTCGGTGAGCACCGCACCGGCCAGCAGCGCGCCGGTCTGCAGGCCCACCGTGGTGACCACCGGCAGCAATGCGTTGCGCAGGATGTGCCGGCGGCGGATCACCGGTGTCGCCAGGCCTTTCGCCTCGGCGGTGCGGACGTAGTCCTCACCCTGCACGTCCATGACCGACGAGCGGGTGATGCGGAAGATGACCGCCAGCGGGATGGTGCCCAGCGCGATCGACGGCAGGATCAGGTGCTTGAACGCGTCCCACGCGGCGTCCCACTCGCGCGTCATCAACCCGTCGAGGACGAAGAACCCGGTGATGCGGGTGGCGCGCAGCGTCGGGTCCTGACGTCCCGACGGCGGCAACCAGCCGAGCTTCACGGCGAACACGAACTTCAGCAGATAGGCCAGGAAGAACACCGGCACCGCGAAGCCGAGCAGGGTCGCGACGATGCCGGCGTTGTCCAGGATGCCGCCCTTGCGGCGGGCCGCCATGTATCCGAGCGGGATCCCCAGCACGATCGCGAAGAGCATGGCCCCGATGGCCAGCTCGATCGTGGCCGGGAAGCGCTGCAGGAACACGTCCAGCGCGGGGGTGCCCGGGATGACCTTGGCGGAGACACCGAAATTGCCCTCGAAGACCCGGCCCAGGAACTTGAAGTACTGGACGATCAACGGGTCGTCCAGACCCAGCACGGTGCGGATCTCGGCGATCTTCTGCGGGGTGCAGCGCTCACCGCAGATCGACGAGGCAAGGCCCCCGGGGATCGAGCGCAGCCAGAAGAACAGCAGCATCGACAGGATGAACAGCACGACGACCAGCTGGCCGACGCGGCGGACCGTGTATCTCAGCACGGGCACCATCCGGTGGGGTGGCGTCTCCGGGCGTTCCGGAACGGCATGGGAGTGCTCCTGACGATGGCGGCGGCGGTGTCAGTGGTGCGGCGAAAAATACAGGGTCCACGAACGGGTGCGGCCACCCCGGGATGACGCTCCCGGGGTGGCCGCGGTGTCGCAGGTGCGGGCGTCAGTTCGTCTTGTAGGCGCCCACGAAACGCTCGTCGGTCAGCGGGCTCGGCACGAGACCCTGCACGGCGGCCGAGACCACCAGCGCCGGCGGCGAGTGCGAGATCGGGACGGCCGGCAGGTACTCGCCCATCAGCTTCTCGTTGAGCGTGACGTACAGCTCGGCCCGCTTGTCGGCGTCGGGCTCGCTGTCGGCGGTGGCCAGCTCCTCGGAGAGCTGGGCGCCCCACGGGTAGTCGGCGGTGTCGAACCGGCTCGTCGGGTCGGAGAAGAACGTGCCGATGAAGTTGTCCGGCGAGTTGTAGTCACCGGTCCAGCCGAGCAGGAAGGCGTCGGCCTGCTGGGCGTCGACGCCGTCCAGGTAGCCACCGTTCCACGGCTTGGACGTCTCGTTGACCGTGATGCCGACGGCCTCGAGGTCGGCCTTGAACGCCTGGAAGATGGCGCTCGGGTTCGGCATGTAGGGCCGGGAGACCTCGGTCGGCCACCAGAAGTTCAGCGTCAGGTTCGACTGCCCGGCCTCGGCGAGCAGCGACTTGGCCTTCTCCTGGTCGTAGTCGTACTTCGTGACGGTGTCGGTCCAGCCGTCGACGGTCTTCGGGTAGAACTCCAGCGCGACCTCGGCCCCCTCGGGCAGCTGGCTCGTCACGAACTCGCTGCGGTTCAGGGCGTAGGCGATGGCCTGACGGACCTTGAGATCGAGCAGGGCCGGGTTGTTCTTCGGGTTCAGGCCCAGGTAGAGGACGTTGAAGGCGGGACGGACCAGCACCTGGTTGCCCTCGGCGGTCAGCGCCTCCCAGTCACCGGGGCTCGGCAGGTCGTAGCCGTCGATGGTGCCGGCCTGCAGCTCCTGCTTGCGCGCGGACTCGTCCGGGATGATCTTGAAGATCAGCGTCTTGGACTTGGCCTTGTCGCCCCAGTAGTCCTCGTTGCGGGTCAGCTCGACGGTGCCGTTGGCGGTGTCGTACTTGCTGAACGTGAACGGGCCGGTGCCGGTCGGGTGCTCCAGCGCGTAGGCCGGGTACTTGAAGGAGTCACCCTCGGCGACCACGTTGTTCGCGTCGTACTGCTCCAGCGCCGCGGGCGACTGGATGGAGAACGACGGCAGGCCGAGGATGTTCGGGAACTTCGAGGTGACGCGGGTCAGCTCGATGACGGCGGTGCCGGCGTCGGAGGCGGTGCATTTCGAGTAGATGCTGGGCACCGCGGCACCCGCGTCGTCCACCTGGTCCTTGAAGCCGCCCATGGTGTCGCTCCAGTACTGCGCCTGGGTCGCCCCGGCACCCGACTGGGAGTACATCCGGTCGAAGTTGAAGCAGACCGCGGCGGCGTCCAGGTCGGTGCCGTCGTGGAACTTCACGCCCTGGCGGATCTTGAACGTCCAGGTCAGGCCGTCCTCGGACGGTTCCCACGACTCGGCCAGCGACGGCTCGATGTCGGCGGTGCCCGGTGTGTAGGCGACCAGGCCCTCCGTCATCTGCCGGGTGACCTTGAAGGTCGCCCCGTCGGTGGCGTACAGCGGGTCGAACATGCTGGGCGCGCCCTCGGCGCCGAAGATGATCGTGCCGTCCGTCGAGGCGGGCTCGCCGGTGGCGCCCCCGCTGCTCTCGCCGACCGGCAGGGTGCCCTCGGCGCCGGAGTTGTTCTGGCTGGCGATGCTCTCGGTGTCCCGGCTGGACGACGCGCACGAGGCCAGCGTGACGGCGAGTGCCGCCGCGGTGGCCGCGGCGAACACGCGGCGTGTTCGGTGGGGACGCTTCACAGGCATTCCTTTCCTTGCGGTCGCCCCACCCGGGCGGGTGGGTCGGGACGACCGGACTGTCTGACGGCGGGTGGTGCGGGTGCTGGAGAAGAAGGGTGCGGCAGGGGTCGAGGTCGGCGACGGGCGGTGCGGCGGAACAGGTCGGCGGCGGTCGCGATGGTCGCTCACCGTCCCGGCACCCGCGCGGCGGGGGCCGGTCCGGTCAACGGCCGCAGCATCCGCCGGACGGACGGCGGACAGCCGTACATCCTGCGGTCGAACCGGACATGGAGCCCAGATTTCGCGTACCGCTCCGACGGGTGACGACATTCCGCCGGAGCAGTAAAGGCACCGTACGTCGACGGTCGGTGCCCGGACCACACCGGGGGGCCGATCGTTACCTTTCGGTAGCTCCGTCCGGGTGACCGGCGGCGGCGGCGGTGCACCCCGGGTGACCACCCGGCGGCCGTTCCGGCCCGCCCGGGTGCAGGCGCTGATCTGCGACAATCGACGGCGGCCAACAGCGCACCACGAGGAGAGCCATGACCATCGATTCCGACGTCCGCCCCGACGCCACCGACGCCCCCCCGGCCGCCGCCTGGCCGGGGCTCAACGCCTCGCTGGCCGAGGCCGACCCGGAGGTCGCGGCCCAGATCGCCCAGGAGCTGCGGCGTCAGCAGAACACCCTGGAGATGATCGCCTCGGAGAACTTCGCCCCGGTCGCCGCACTGCAGGCCCAGGGAAGTGTGCTGACCAACAAGTACGCCGAGGGCTACCCGGGGCGGCGCTACTACGGCGGCTGCGAGTACGTCGACGTCATCGAGACGCTGGCCATCGAGCGCATCACCGCGCTGTTCGGGGCCGGCTTCGCCAACGTCCAGCCGCACTCCGGCGCGCAGGCCAACGCCGCCGCCATGCAGGCGTTGATCAAGCCGGGCGACACCATCCTGGGTTTGTCGCTGGCGCACGGCGGCCACCTCACCCACGGCATGCGGATCAACTTCTCCGGCCTGCTCTACAACGTGGCGGCGTACGAGGTGAGCAAGGAGGACCACCGGATCGACATGGACGAAGTCGCCCGGCTGGCGGAGCAGCACCGTCCCCAGCTGATCATCGCCGGCTGGTCGGCCTACCCCCGGCACCTCAACTTCGCCCGGTTCCGCGAGATCGCCGACTCCGTCGGCGCGTACCTGATGGTCGACATGGCCCACTTCGCCGGCATCGTCGCGGCCGGGCTCCACCCGTCGCCGATCCCGCACGCGCACGTCGTCACCACCACGACGCACAAGACGCTCGGCGGCCCGCGCGGCGGCGTCATCATGACCAACGACCCGGCGCTGGCCAAGAAGATCAACTCGGCCGTGTTCCCCGGCCAGCAGGGCGGTCCGCTGGAGCACGTCATCGCGGCCAAGGCCGTCGCGTTCAAGATGGCCGGCGACCCGGCGTTCAAGGAGCGGCTCGAGCGGACGCTGTCCGGCGCGCGGATCCTCGCCGAGCGGCTGACCGCGGGCGACGTCACCGAGGCCGGGGTGTCCGTGCTGACCGGCGGCACCGACGTCCACCTGGTGCTGGCCGACCTGCGCAACTCCGACCTGGACGGCAAGGCGGCCGAGGACCGGCTGCACGACATCGGCATCACGGTGAACCGCAACGCGGTGCCGTTCGACCCGCGGCCGCCGATGGTGACCTCCGGCCTGCGGATCGGCACCCCGGCGCTGGCCACCCGCGGCTTCGACGACACCGACTTCGCCGAGGTGGCCGACATCATCGCCGCCGCCCTGGTCGAGCCGGCCGGGGAACTGTCCGCCGAGGTCACAGCGTCGCTGCGGGCCCGGGTGTCGGCGCTGGCCGCCGCGCACCCGCTCTACACCGAGCTCTGAGGCGCCGCTTTCCGCACGGGCCCCGCCACACGGCGGGGCCCGTTCCGCGTGGGCCGGGGACGGCTCGTCAGCAGACGACCTGCTGGACGCGCGCGGTCAGATCGGCCACGACCCCCGTGGTGTCGCCGATGACGACGGCCTGGCTGCCGACGGGTGCGATGGGTGGGGTGGTGCCGACCGCGGTGCCCAGCGCGTTGACCGGATCGCGGCTCTTGTCGAAGATGCCGACCGTCACGTTCGCGCCCGCGGGGCACCCGGGCACGCTGAACACCATGATCCCGAAGCAGCCGCTGGCCTGATCCGGAGTGCAGTCGAACTCGTCGGTGGTCATCGGGCGGTAGCCCAGATCGGATCCGGCGGCGTAGAACCCCGTGGGCAGCTGCGCCGGGGCGTCCGTCGCGGCGGTACCGGCTGTCCCGGCCGTCGTCGTCGCCGGGTTGGACGCGTCGGTGCCGGGTGTCGCGGTGGGGCCGGTCGTGGTGCCGGGGCCGGGCGTGGTGTCGGGGCCGGGTGTCGCGTCGGGGCCGGGCGTGGTGCCAGGGCCGGGCGCGGTGTCGGAGCCGGGCGCGGTGCCGGAGCCGGGCGCGGTGTCGGGGTTTCCGTCGCCGGTCGCGGGGGGTGTGCTCGGTGCCGCCCGTCCCGGCGACGGCGCGACGGCGGCGGACGACGAGCCGCCGGGGAGCGCGGCGCCGTCGGTTCCCGGTCGGCCGGACACCGACGACGAACAGGCCGCGAGGGCGAGGGTGACCAGCCACAGCGCGACCGTTCGGCGCATCTGTCACCTCGGGTGTCCGGTCGGGCCGCCTCGGGTCGACGGTGTCGCGAGCGCGGCTGGCGGTGTTCGGGCGAGTATGCACCGGTACGGGAGGATCCGGCCCGGCGCGGGGCGTCGACCACGCACACGTCATCGTCCGGTCACGGCGTGTGACCCGCTCTCGGGGCGTCCGCCGTCCGTGACAGACTCGGGCCCCGGCAGACGACGAGCGGGGAGCGCCACACATGACGGCACGGATCGAGCACCTGACCACCTCGGGCACCTTCAGCCTGGACGGCGGCACCTGGGACGTCGACAACAACGTGTGGCTGGTCGGCGACGACTCCGAGGTGGTGCTCATCGACGCGCCGCACGACAGCGCGGCGATCACCGCGGCGGTCGACGGGCGCACGGTGACGGCGATCCTGTGCACCCACGCCCACGACGACCACATCGACGCGGCGCCCGCACTGGCCGACGGGCTCGGGGCGCCGATCCTGCTGCACCCGGCCGACCTCGAGCTGTGGGCGCTGACCTACGGCGACCGGCAGCCGGACGGCGCGTTGAGCGACGGCCAGACCTTCACCGTCGGTGGGGTGACGTTGCACGTGCTGCACACGCCGGGCCACTCGCCTGGCAGCTGCTCGTTCCACGTGCCCGAGCTGGGTGTGGTGTTCACCGGCGACACCCTGTTCAAGGGTGGTCCCGGAGCGACCGGCCGGTCGTTCTCCAGCTTCCCGATCATCGTCGACTCGATCCGTGACCGGCTGCTCACCCTGCCGCCCGAGACCGAGGTGCGCACGGGACACGGTGACTCCACCACCATCGGAGCCGAGGCGCCCGACCTCGACGAGTGGATCGCCCGGGGGCACTGAGCCTTCGCGCCACCGCGGTGTGGCCGACTTAGGTGTCCACCGCAGGGGCCACCGCCTGCTCGTCGGCCGCGTGTGCCTATCGAATCCGGGTCTGCCGAGCCTGCAGGGTGAGCACACCCGGATTCGTCGAGCAGATCCTGCCGCGTCCGGTCCTCGGCAAACGCATACGGGCCCTGGACCCTGGGTTTGCCCACCCACGATGGGTTCGCTCAGCCTGCAGGGTGAGCACACCCGGATTCGTCAGGCAGATCCTGCCGCATCCGGTACCGGCACACACGTCTGATCCCCAGTGGCTAGCTCTCCTCACCGGGAATGCGCTGCCCCGCCTGCCAGGTGAGCACACCGCGATTCGTCGGGCGGACCGGAGGCCGAGCCCACGACCGTGTGACTGCGGGAACCGGCGTCTGAGACCCGGTGTCCACCCCCGCGAGCTGAACGCAGCGCCATCCACGGTGGGACCGGGCACATGGCGTGGCGCCAGCCCGTCGCTCTGCGCAGAGTCTGCCCACCGAATGCGCGTCTGCGCAGCCTGCAGGGTGGGCACACCGATTCGACGCGCAGACCCGAGGCCGAGCCCACGACCGTAAGAGCGCGGGGTAGGCGGCGTCTGAGGGTCGGTGTTGTCGACCGCGTGTTGAGCGCCGCGCCCTCCCGGTCGGACCGGGCACTCGGCGTGGCGCCAGCCCGTCGCTCTGCGCAGAATCCGCACACCGCAGGTGCGTCTGCTCAGTCGTGGCGCCAACCCATTGCGGTATGCGGAATGTGCCCACCGAATATGGATCTACTCAGCCTGCAGGGTGAGCACACCCGGATTCGTCGGGCAGACCGTAGGCCGAGCCCGCTTAGGCTGATCATCCGAGCGGAGCGTCATGTACACCGCAGAGTTCAGCGTGCGGGCGAACCGCCGCGATCGGACGAGCAGGCCGGTCCGACGGAAACGGCACCGCCCGTCCGGGGATGACTAGCTCAGCCGTCGAGGCGGCGGGCGCCGAGCTGCTGGGTGAGCAGCTCGATGGCGGTGACCTCGGGGTCGCCGACCACGACCTGCTCCCGCGGGGTGTCGTCGATCTTGCGGACGTCGTAGTCGTCGGGGGCGTCATCGGTGTCCGGCGGGGGGTCCGGCACCACGCTCAGCGCGGGCCGCTTCGCCGGCGGGCCGCCGTCCGGCGAGTCGCAGCGGATCGCCCACTGCGCGGACAGCACCTCATGGATCGCCTCCCGCAACACCGACACGTTGCCCGGTTCCATCACCCGGCGAGCCATCGCCGCCGACGTGACCGTCAGGTGCAGCACGTTGTCGGTCAGGTCCGCGACGGTCGCCGCACCGAGCATCGCGTACGTCACGCGCTTACGACGCTGGACGGCGCTGAGGATCTCCGGCCACGACCGGCGAGCGTCGGTCACGTCCAGTGGCTTGCCGCCGGAAGGGCCGCCACCGGCCGGAGCATCGGCCGCAGCCGCGGCGGCAGGCCCGGCAGCGGACGCCGCCGGCGGCCGCGCGTCGGGTCGCTCCGTCGACGCCGCAGGCGAGGGGGCCGGTGCGACGGCTCGGCTGTCGGCGGTCGACGCCGCCGGACGATCCGGGGCGGCAGCGGGCCGTTCGGCCGTGGAACGCGGGGCCGGCGGCGGTCCGCCGCGATCAGCGGGCCGGGCACCGGACGTACGGGACTCCGACGGGCGGGACGCCGGGGGCGCAGCGGGCACCGGGTCGCCGTACTCCTCCTCGTCGGGCGGGGCGTCCGGCGGTGCCCAGTCGTCGGTCGGCGCCAACACCACCGGGGCATCGGCCGTTCCGGCCGGACCCGCGCCCGACGCCGATCCCGAGCGGGAACCGGACGGTGCGGCGGCACCGCCCCGCGCTCCCCCGGCCGTCGGCCGCCGGGACGCGGACAATTTCGGCGGTGCGGGCAGTCCGAGGGCCGGGTTGACCGAGGGTCGGGACGGTGACGCCGGCGGCGCCGCGGCGGCAGCGGGCCGTTCGGGCCGCGCGGGAGCGGCCGGGGCCGCAACTGGACCAGCCGCGGACACGCCAGCCGGAGCGCCAGCCGGAGCAGCCGCGGAAACGTCAGCCGGAGCGCCGGTCGGAGCAGCCGCGGGTGCGGCAGCCGGGGCAGCGGCGGCCGGGGCGGCAGCGGGGGCGGCCGGGGCGGCAGCGGGGGCGGCCGGGGCGGCGGGCACCGCGGGGGCTGCGGCCGGAGCGGCCGGCGCCTCCGGAGCACCGCGCAGCGACGGTCGGCGGTACCCCTCGGCCCCGGCGGAGCTCGCGGCAGCCGGAGCGGCGGCGGGCGCGATCGCCGGGACGGCGGTCGCACCACCGACCGCGGGAGGCCCGGCCGGCGCGGTGACGGGCACGCCGGAGCTGACCGCCTGCTCGAGCCGCTCGACCCGCTGTACCAAGGCGCCGTCGCCACCGGACGCGGCCGGCAGCAGCATCCGGGCGCACATCAGCTCCAGGGCGAGCCGGGGGGCCGTGGTCCCGCGCATGTCGGTGAGACCGGTGTGCAGCACGTCCGCCAGTCGGGTCAGCGTCCCGGGCCCGAGCCGCTCGGACTGCGCCTGCATGGCGATGACCTGGTCGTCCGGCGCGTCGATCAGGCCCTTGGCGGCGGCATCCGGCACCGCCGCGAGGATGACCAGGTCGCGGAAGCGTTGCAGCAGGTCGGCGGCGAAACGGCGCGGATCGTGCCCGGCCTCGACCACCTTGTCGATGGCGCCGAAGACGGAGGCGCCGTCGTCGGCGGCCAGCGCGTCGACCGTCTCGTCGAGCAGCGCGGAGTCGGTGACGCCGAGCAGGGCGACGGCGTGGCGGTAGGTCACACCCCCGGGGCCGGCTCCGGCCAGCAGCTGGTCGAGGATGGACAACGAGTCCCGGGCGGAGCCACCGCCGGCCCGGATGACCAGCGGGAACACCGCCGGCTCGACCTGGACCTGCTCCTCCGCGCAGAGCTTCTCCAGCAGCGTGCGCAACGTCGCCGGCGGAATCAGCCGGAACGGGTAGTGGTGCGTCCGCGAACGGATGGTCGTCATGACCTTGTCGGGCTCGGTCGTGGCGAAGATGAACACGAGGTGCTCCGGCGGCTCCTCGACGATCTTGAGCAGGGCGTTGAAGCCCTGCGCCGAGACCATGTGCGCCTCGTCGATGATGAACACCCGGTACCGCGACTCGGCCGGCATGTAGAAGGCGCGGTCGCGCAGGTCGCGGGTGTCGTCGACACCACCGTGGCTGGCCGCGTCGAGCTCGACCACGTCCAGCGATCCCGGCCCCTCGGGGGCCAGCGCGATGCACGACGGGCACACGCCGCACGGATCGGGCGTCGGGCCCTCGACACAGTTCAGCGAGCGCGCCATGATCCGGGCGCTGGACGTCTTGCCGCAGCCGCGGGGACCGCTGAACAGGTAGGCGTGGTTGACCCGGCCGGCCTTCAGCGCCGTGCGCAACGGCTCGGTGACGTGGTCCTGCCCGACCACCTCGGCGAAGGTCGCCGGGCGGTATTTGCGATACAGAGCGAGAGCCACGGATGAAGGCTACGTGCTGGGTCCGACAGTGGTCTCCGGGCTGCACACACCGGTTCACGGCCACCCGGCCGGAGACGAAAGGGGACCCCCGCACCCGTCAGAGCTCCCGGACCCTTGCTGCCTTCCGACCCTGGGGGAGTTAAGGAGATGGACGCCGCGGGGGTCCGTCGGCAAGCATAACGGCTCCCCGGGGCGCCCCGCACCCCCGCCGAGGTCGCGGCGGCGGGAGGTCCGGACCACCCCGTCCGGGCCGGTAGACTCCTCCGCGGAGGATTCGCCTAGTGGCCTATGGCGCACGCTTGGAAAGCGTGTTGGGGTAACTCCCTCAGGGGTTCGAATCCCCTATCCTCCGCCACGACATCCCTGACCGGGGCGTCACCCTTCGACGGCCCACAGCCCGAGTGCCGCAAGCGCGGCCAGCGTGAGGTCCGCCCGCGGCACCTCCAACTGGTGGGTCTTCACCACCGCCTCGTGGCCGCGACCCATCGCGACCACCATCCCGCCGAGCCGGTACGTCTCGTAGTGCGCCTCCGGGATGTCGGTCACCGTCCCCTCCAGGATCGGGTGCCCGGCCTGCCGGGAACGGCCCGACTGCTCGCGGAACCGGGCCTGGTAGCCGGCGAAGTCACCCCTGGTGTCCCCGGTCGGGAAGACCTGCACGGAGGCGCGTCGGCCGTTGCCGAACACCACCGTCCAGGCGTGCTGCCGGTGCTGCACGGCCGCCTCGCTGATCGTGGTGACGACCATCTCGATCTGGTCCTCCGACATCCCGCTGGCCCGGAGCTTGGCCTTGCGGGCCTCCTGCTGGCCGGCGACCAGCGCGCCGAGCGTCGGATGGGTGTCCGGTCCGGCGCCGTCGGGGGTGCCGTCCAACGGCGCCACCGAGGTGACCGGGATCCCGATGTAGCGGCCGATCACCGCCGGATCGACGGCCAGCAGGCCGCCGTCCAGCGCGGCCGGGAAGGGCGGTATCGCCGACAGGTCGGGCCCGGGCGCCGCGGACGGGAACGGCGCCGACCGCCCGGCTGCGCCGCCTCGCGTCTTCGTCCACCGCTGGAACATGTCCGCTCCTCCTGCTCGCGCCCACCTCCGAGAATGCGCGACGCGACCGTGCGCCGCCACCACGGGGGTCGCGGACCCGGGGCGCCGTCGGTACCGGCCACTACAGTTCGCCTATGACGCTGCTCGCTCGTACCGGCCTGTCGCTGCTCGCCGCGCTCGCGTTCATCGGGTTGCTACCGGGCACGGCCTTCGCTGCCCCGGTCAACATCACCGACCAGGCCGACGTGCTGAATGGGTCGAGCGTGACGCAGGCCGCGGCCCCCGTCGAGGGCGTGACCTTCTACGTCGTCACGCTGGAATCATCGAGCACCTCGATCGAGCGTGACGTGAAGGCCCTCGGCAGCGACGTGGGGTGGAACGGCTCGGACTGGCTGTCGAATGCCGTGGTCATCGCGGTGAACGTCGAGTCCCGGCGGTCGGCCGTCTACTACGGGGGCGGCACTCCGACGTCGATCGAGAACAACGTCGAGACCATCCGCGCCGCGATGACCAGCGACTTCCAGCGCGGCGACTGGAGTGCCGGCGTCGTCGCCGCCATCACCGAGGTGCAGTCCACGCTTGCTCCCGCACCGGCGTCCTACACATGGCTCTGGGTGCTGGCCGCGGGTGCCGTCCTGGTGATCGGTTTTCTGGTGTACCGAGGTGCGAAGACGGCCAAGGCGCGGCAACGCCAGAAGGCCGCCGACGAGCAGCAGGCCGCGGCGAACCAGCTCACGGCGGTGAACCTGCGGCAGCGCATCGAGGAACTCGAGGTGCTCATGGAGACGGTGCCCGACGGGCCACACCGCGACCCCCTCGAGAACGATCTGTCCGACGTCGACGTGGCCCTGCGGCGGCGTGAGGAAAGGGGCGGCCTCAGCGGCACGGACCTCGGGGTCCCCGTCGAGCAGGATACGCAGAATCTCGCGGGGTTGCAGGCGGTGTCCGACCGGGTGGCGGCCCGGCTCGCCGTGCTGCGTCAGGACACCGGCTGGCAGGACGCCTGGAACGACGCGGTCGCCGGCACCCGGCATCGGATCGGCACGCTGACCAGCGGTCAGGCACAGTTGATCGACGAGGAGGCGTTCGAGCCGATGGACACCCGCCCGCTGGACGCGCAGCTGGCCACCATGGCGGCGGCGGTCCGCGACGGCAGCACCTCCGTCGCCGACGGCATCGCCATCCTGGACAGCGTCGACAGCGCCGTCGCGGCCAAGCAGTCCGAGGTGGACGCCCATCTCGCGGCCATCCAACGCCAGCAGCAGGAGCAGGCCGAGCGAGATCGCGCCGCCCGCGAGCTCGCCGAAGCACGGAACCGCGACAACTCGGGCGGCGGTGGCTTCGGCGGCGGGTTCGGCGGGGCGGTCCTGGGCGGGATGCTCTCCGGTGGCGGCCGCCGACGACGTGGCGGCTGGGGCGGCGGCGGATTCGGCGGGGGTGGCTTCGGCGGAGGTGGCTTCGGCGGCGGGCGGCGCGGCGGCGGTGGCGGCTTCGGGGGCGGCGGTGGCCGGCGCGGCGGCGGCAGCAGCGGTGGGTTCTGAGCCGATGCCCACCCGCCACTCCTACGGCCCGCACCCCGACCAGTGGATCGACGTGTACCTGCCGTCGGTGCCGCGACGTCCCGGCGTCGCGGTGATCATCCACGGCGGCTTCTGGCGCAGCCGCTACGACGCCGCGCTCGGCGTGCCGCTGGCCGCAGACCTCGCCGCCCGCGGACACGTCGCCGTCAACCTCGAGTACCGGCGCGTCGGCGCCGGCGGCGGCTACCCCGAGACGCTGCTCGACGTGGCCGCCGGGATCGACCTGCTGAGCACCGTCGACGGCCTCGACCTCGCCGGCGTGGTCACCATCGGCCACTCCGCCGGCGGCCAGCTCGCCGTCTGGGCCGCCGGGCGCCCGCAGCTCCCCGCCGACGCGCCCGGCGCCCGGCCCCTCGTCACCGTCACCGGCGCGGTCAGCCAGGCCGGCGTCGTCGCCCTCCTCCGGGCCGCCGACGAGCGCGTCGGTGACGGCGCGATGCAGGACCTGATGGGCGCCGGCGCCGACGAGCACCGCCAGGAGTGGGTGATCGCCGACCCGCTGGCCCGGGTCCCGCTCCCCGTCCCGGTGCGGCTGCTGCACGCCCGCGACGACGAGGACGTGCCGTTCTCCCAGTCCGAGACGTACCTGGCGCTGGCCTCCGTCACCGGCGGCGACGTGGCGTTGATCGAGGTGACGGGTGGGCATATGGCCCTCGTCGACACCACGGCGCCCGCGTGGGCGGCCACCGTGGCCGCCTTCGAGGAGCTGATCGAGTAGTGGACGAATCGCCGGTGTCGTTCTCGGCGTCGTTACCGATGTGGGCGAAGGTGCTGATCGGCGCCGTCCTCGCCGCGGTGGCCCTGTACGCGGTCCGCCACGCCGTCCGCCGCAGGAGCGAACTGCCCCGCTGGGTCGACCCGCGGACCTACGACCGGCGCGGCGTCGTCATCCCGGCTGTGGTGAGTGGGGTGTTCCTCCTCGCCGTCGTCGCCCTCGCCCTCGACGTGCACCAGGACGGCCTCATCACCCGCACCTTCGACGACCCGGTCCACGACTGGTTCGTCCGGCACCGCGTCGAGGGCCTCAACTCCACGGTCGTCGTGATCACCAACCTGGTCAGCCCGTTCGGGACGACGGTGCTGGCCATCGTGCTCGCCACGGTGCTGGCCTGGCGGACCCGGTCGTGGGTTCCCGCCCTGATCGTCTTCATCGGGCCCGCGGTCGCCGGCCTCCTCGTCCGGCTCAGCAAGCTGCTGACCCCCCGTAGCCGCCCGCCGCAGATCGATCAGGTCGTGCTCACCGTCGAGCCGTCGTTCCCGTCCGGGCACGTCGCCGGTGCCGTCAGCCTGTACGGCTGCGTCGTGGTGGTCGTCCTCATCGGCTTCTTCGGTCCCGTCAGCCGGCTCGCGGCGGTGCTGCTGGTGGCGGTGGCGGTGTTGCTGTCACTGATCGTCATCTGGACGCGGCTGTACCTGGCCGTGCACTGGTTCACCGACGTCACCGCCTCAGTGCTGCTGGCCGGTGTGGTCGTCGCCGGCACCCTCGCCGGGTACCGGCAGTTCGTCCGGAGCCGGCCGCCCGTCGGCTGACGTCCGGGCCACCCTCGTCGGCCGTCCGACGCGGGGCTAGCCTGGGCGCATCGGAGGAACCCGGACGAGGGGGCACGATGCCGCGACCACGACGCTGCCGGATCGGGTGGCACGACTTCGTCGACTTCCCGGACCCCAATCCCGAGTCCGGTGGACTCGAGAAGCAGGGGTACCGCGCGTGCACCCGGTGCAGCAAGGAACGCGACCAGCCGGTGTACCTCTCCCGGTCGAGCAGCTGGCCGCTGCCCGGCAACCGCCGCTGGGGGTGAGCCCCGGGCGCGGCGGTCAGTCGATCGACGCCACCGTGGCCCGCGCGATCGCCAGCTCCTCGTTGGTCGGCATCACCATCACGGTCACCCTCGAGCCGTCCGGGGAGATGACCCGGGCTTCCCGGGACGGTGCGGTGTTGCGCGCCGCGTCCACCGCGATCCCCAGCCCCTCCAGGTCGGCCGTCACGAGCTCCCGCGCCCGGGCGTCGTTCTCTCCCACCCCCGCCGTGAAGGTGATGACGTCGACCGACCCGAGCAGCACGTAGTAGGCGCCGAGGTACGCGCGCACCCGGTGCACCCAGACGTCGAGCGCGAGCTGCGCGTGGGCGTCGCCGGCCGCGATCAGCCGGTGCAGGTCACGGAAGTCGCTCACCCCGGACAGCCCCTGCACCCCCGACCGGCGGTTCAACAGGGTGTCGATCTCGTCGACCGACAGACCGGCGACCCGGTGCAGGTGGAACAACGCACCGGGGTCGATGTCGCCGGAGCGGGTGGCCATCACCAGGCCCTGCAGCGGGGTCATGCCCATCGAGGTGTCGACCGGCCGGCCACCGCGGATGGCGGTCACCGACGCGCCGGCCCCGAGGTGCAGCACGATCTGGTTCAGCTCGCCGTACGGCCGGTCCAGGAACGACGCGACCTCCTGCGACACGTAGCTGTGCGAGGTGCCGTGGAAGCCGTAGCGGCGGACGCCGTGCCGGTCGGCCAGCGCCCGGTCGATCGCGTAGGTGGACGCGGCGGGCGGCAGGTCGGCGAAGAACGCGGTGTCGAAGACGGCGACGTGCGGCAGGTGCGGGAAGTTGGCCATCGCCCGCTCGATGCCGACCAGGTTGGCCGGGTTGTGCAGCGGCGCCAGCACCGACAGCTCGCCGATCTCGGCGACCACCGTGTCGTCGATGAGCACGGGTCCGGTGAACGTGGTCCCGCCGTGGACGACGCGGTGCCCGACGGCGATCACACCGCGGTCGTTGAGGTCCTCACCCGCATCGGCGAACGCCTGCCGCATCAGCGTCAACCCGACGGCGTGGTCGGCGATCGCCCCCTCGATGCGCGCGCTCTCGGCGCCCTCCCGGTGGGTCACCACCCCGTCGACCGAGCCGATCTTCTCGACGAGACCGGTCGCGTGCGCCGCACCGGAGTCCGCGTCGATCAGCTGGTACTTGATCGAGGACGAGCCGCAGTTGAGGACCAGGACGTTGCGGCTCACGCCGGCACTCCTTCGGAAGAGGCGGACGCCGCGTCGACGGACCGGGCGCGGGCCTGCGCCTGGATGGCAGTGATGACCACGGTGTTGACGATGTCGACGACCAGCGCACCGCGGGAGAGGTCGTTGACCGGCTTGTTCAGGCCCTGCAGCACGGGGCCGATGGCGACCGCGTTCGCGCTGCGCTGCACCGCCTTGTAGGTGTTGTTGCCGGTGTTGAGGTCCGGGAAGATCAGCACGGTTGCGCGGCCCGCCACCTGCGAGTCGGGCAGTTTGGACGCCGCGACCGACGGGTCCACCGCGGCGTCGTACTGGATGGGGCCCTCGACCAGCAGTTCGGGCCGGCGTTCGTGGACCATGCCGGTGGCCTCGCGGACCTTGTCCACGTCGGCGCCGCTGCCCGAGGTGCCCGTCGAGTACGACAGCATCGCCACCCGCGGGTCGACGCCGAACTGTGCCGCGGTGGCCGCGGACGAGATGGCGATGTCGGCGAGCTGGTCGGCCGTCGGGTCGGGATTGACGGCGCAGTCGCCGTAGACCAGCACCCGGTCGGCCAGGCACATCAGGAACACGCTGGAGACGATCTTCGTCCCGGGCACCGTCTTGACGATCTCGAACGACGGCTTGATGGTGTGGGCGGTGGTGTGCGCAGCACCGGAGACCATCCCGTCGGCCAGGCCCAGGTGCACCATCATCGTGCCGAAGTAGGACACGTCGGTGACGACCTCCCGGGCCTTCTCGATCGTCATCCCCTTGTGTGCGCGCAGCCGCTGGTACTCCACCGCGAACCGCTCGACCAGCTCCGGGTCCTGCGGGGACAGCACGCGGGCCCCACCCAGGGTCAGGCCCAGCGTCGAGGCCCGGGTCCGGACGGCGTTCTCGTCACCGAGGACGGTGATGTCGGCGACGCCGAGACGCAGCAGCGAATCGGTCGCCTGCAGGATGCGGTCGTCGTCGCCCTCCGGCAGCACGATGTGCCGGCGGTTCTCCCGCGCCCGGTCGATGAGGCGGAACTGGAACATGAGCGGGGTGGTGGCCTCGCTGTGGCTGATCTCGATGCCGGCGATCAGGGCGTCGACGTCGACGCTCTCGGCGAACACCCGCAGCGCGGTGTCGACCTTGACCGTCGACCCCGCGCGGAGCTTGCCCTGCACCTGGCTGAGCGCCGTCGCCGTCTCGTAGGTGCCGAGGTCGGTGACGATGATCGGCAGGTCACCGACGAGGCCGTCGATCAGGCGTTGCACCGGCTCCGGCGGCAGGTAGCCGCCGGTCAGCACGATGCAGGCCAGCGGCGGGAAGGTGCCGGCATAGTGCGCGAGCACCAGTCCGGGCAGCAGGTCGTAGCGGTCGCCGGGAGCGATCACCGTGTAGTTGTCGTGCAGCCGGACCAACACGTTGGGCATCGACATCGCAGCCACCACGAAACCCATGGACTCCCGGGCCAGCGCCTCCGGGGAGTCGCCACGGACGATGCGGCCGTCGCAGGCGGCGATCAGCTGGCCGATCGACGGCGCGATCAGCGTGGGCAGCTCCGGGATGGCGCCGACGCCGAGCGCCCCGTCGGCGGCGAGCAGCTCGCGCACCTGCGCCACGGCGTCCGGGTCGACCCGGTTGGCGATGACCGCGACCGGGTTCGCGTGCAGGCCGGCCAACTCGGCGCGGGCCAGCTCGGCCGACAGCCGGATCTCCTCGGGCGTGCGGCCCTGGCCGCTGACCACCAGCACCACCGGCGACCCCAGGTTGGCGGCGACCTCGGCGTTGAAGGCCAGCTCGCTGCCGGTGGCGATGTCGGTGTAGTCGCTGCCGAGGACCACGATGACGTCGAACTGTTCGGCCATCTCGTAGTAGCGGCGCAGGATCTCCGACAGCGCGCCGTCCGGATCGCGGTGCAGCGCGTCGTAGCTGATGCCGATGGTGCTCCGGTAGTCCTGCTCGACCGCCGGATGCGACAGCAGCAGCTCCACCACCCGGTCGGTCTCGGTGTCGGACTTGGTCACCGGGCGGAAGACCCCGACGCGTTCGACACTGCGGGTGAGCTGGTCGAGCAGCCCGAAGGCCACGGTGGACTTGCCCGAGTTCCCCTCGGGGGAGGCGACGTACACGCTGCGGGACATGCCCTGCAGGGTAAGGGTGATCGGCCCGGGTCGGCAGCGCGGGCGGCGGCGGACGCCGGGTCGGGATCACGCCTACGATGACGCCGTGACCACCCCCGTCGAGGATGTCCTCGGAGCCCCGTTCAGCGCCCAGACGCTGAACCTGCGGCCCGACGACGAGGGCCCGGTGGTCGCGACCCTGGTCCGGCGGACCCCCATCGGCCGGCACCGCCGCGCGGTGCTCTACCTGCACGGATTCGTCGACTACTTCTTCCACGTGCACGTCGCGCAGGAGTGGGTCGACCACGGGTACGACTTCTACGCCCTCGACCTGCGCAAGTACGGCCGCTCCATCCGGGCCCACCAGACCGTCAACGACGTCACCGATCTCGCCGACTACGACGAGGAGATCGACGAGGCGGTGCGGATCATCCGTGAGGAGGGTCACGACGTCGTCGTCCTGCTGGCGCACTCCACCGGCGGCCTGATCGCACCGCTCTGGGCGCACCGCCGGCGGGGCCTGCACCTGATCGACGCGATGGTGCTCAACAGCCCGTTCTTCGATCTCAACGGCACCGCCCTGGAGCGGGGCCTGCTCACCCGGGTCATCGACGTGGCGGGGCGCTTCCTGCCGCGGCTGGTGGTGTCGTCGTTGGCGTCGGCCTACGCGCAGGCACTGCACACCACCAACGGCGGTGAGTGGGACTTCGACACCTCCTGGAAGTCGATCGCCGAGTCGCCGGTGCGGGCCGGTTGGCTGCGGGCCGTCCGGCGCGGGCAGAAGCGACTCAACGCCGGCCTCGCCATCGACGTGCCGGTGCTGGTGATCACCTCGGCCCGCTCCGGGGATGGCCGGACGCCGGGTCCGCACCACCGGGACTCCGACTGCGTGCTCGACGTCGAGCACATGTGGCGCGGCGCCCGGGTGATCGGGCCCGAGGTCACCGTCGTGACCGTCGAGGGCGGCCTGCACGACCTCTCGCTCTCACCCACCGCTGTCCGGAACCGCTTCTTCCGTGAGGTCTTCGACTGGACCGCCACCCACGTGCCCGACGTCCAGCGGCTCCGACCGGTCTGAAGCACCGCTCACAGTTGCCCCGTTCGCTGGTCCGACCGGGTGACGTGAACGTAGGATCCGGTCCGTGAAGGCCGACACCACGACCCGGTGGGGACACGGACGCCACCTGACGGGACGCGTCCACCAGGTCAGCGTGGTCGTCGGTGGCACCCGGATCCCGGTGACGGCCCCGCACCCGGTGACGCCCGGCGGGCTCGGGGACGACGACGCTCACGGCGGGGTCGAGCGGGCCGTCACGGTGCACCCGTGGGAGCACTACGCGGCCTGGTCGGCCGCCGGGTTGCCCCCGCTGGACGAGCCGGCGTTCGGCGAGCACCTGACCACCGTCGGACTGCTCGAGCACGAGGTCTTCGTCGGCGACACCTTCCGCTGGGGCACCGCCGAGCTGCAGGTCAGTGCGCCGGCGCAGCCCGATCCCGGGCTGGCGGGCCGCGACGTGGCCGTCCGGCTGCAGCGCGGCGGCCGGACGGGCTTCCACCTGCGGGTCGTGCGCGCCGGCCGAGCCGGCCCGGAGGACCCGCTGGAACTCGTCGACGTCGACCCGGCGGGCGTGAGCCTGGCCACGGTGGCCCTGGCGCTGGCGGACGGCCCGGCGGCGGCCGGCGTCTCGGCCGAGCGGCTGCTGCTGCTGCGCGCGGTGCTGCCGGCCGACCTCGTGGACGTCTGGGAGAAGCTGCTCGCCGTTCCCCACCTGGACACATCGACCGGATCGGGCTCGGCCGTTCGATGACCGGGACACCGACGCGACAGGCCGCCGGGACGACCGACACGAATGACCACCAGGGGTCCCCACTGGGTACAACCCCCACCACTGCCCCTGATTCTTCCCTGATCCGGGCCTGAACGCGGGGTATGTACGTGACAGCGCAGCAAGACACCAGGCACCATCAGAGGGTGGACGTCAGCGAGCTGGACGACAGCGAACCCGCCGACCGCGGACTGTCGCGGGCGGGGCTGTCGTTGGACGTCGGGGCGCTGCCCGGCGGTGCCTCGTTGATACCCGTGCCGGAGGCCGACCGCAAGCGGCCGCGGCAGACCCGGTGGCACAAGACCTGGCCCAAGGACCCGGCCGCACCCGGCGCCGACGTCGATCCCGCTGACCCGCACGACGAGCACGACGAGCACGACGAGACCCCCAAGCCCCGGTCCAGGTGGCGCACGCCGCTGAAGATCGTCGGCATCCTGGTGATGCTGGTGGTGATCGGCTTCGCGCTGCAGGGCAAGCTGCCCAAGCCGTCCGAGGTGTGGGCGGCCCTGCTGACCGCGAACTGGCTGTGGGTGCTCGTCGGCGCGGTGGCCATGGTCGTGTCGATCTACGCGTTCGCCGAGCAGCAGCGTCAACTGCTCGCGGCCTTCGACACCCGCATCAGCCGCAAGCGGATCACGATCATCACCTACGGCGGCACCGCGCTCACCAACAGCCTGCCCGCCGGAGCCGCGGTCTCCGCCGGCTACTCGTTCACCCAGTACCGCGCCAGCGGCGCCAACCGCGCGACGGCAGCGACCGTGATGGTGCTGTCCGGACTGCTGTCCATCGGGTCGCTGGCGGTGATGTACTTCCTGGTCATCGGCGCCGCCACCGGCGGGGCGTTCCTGACGCTGCTGCGCAACAACCCCGTCGTCTTCGGCCTGGTCGCGCTGGCGGCCGTGGGACTGGTGGGGATCTACCTGAAGCGGCGCATCAAGGGCAAGCCCACCGACATCATGGACCGGCCGACGCCGAAGCTCGACCGCTTCGAGGGCCGCTACCCCAAGCTCGGCGCGCTGGCCCGGGACGGCCTCGAGACCGTCCGTCAGGCGCGCCTGGTGCGACTGCGCTACCTGACCATCGCCATCGGCTGGAGCCTGCTGAAGTGGGCGGCGGAGGCGATCTGCCTGCTCGCGTCGTGCTGGGCGTTCGACATCGAGACCGACCTGGTCAAGCTGTCCGTGGTGTACCTGAGCGTGCAGCTCGTCCGGCAGGTGCCGTTCACCCCGGGTGGCATCGGGCTGGTCGAGGCGGCGCTCCTGGCGGGGCTGGTGTCCTCGGGCGCCGCACACGGCCCGGCCGCGGCCGCGGTCGTCGTGTACCGGCTGATGTCGGCCTGGCTGATCATCCCCATCGGTTTCGGCCTGGTCGCCAACCTCAAGCGGCACGACGCGCGCAAGGCCGCCCGGTTGGAAGCCGAACACGCCGCCTGACCCCGGGAACGTGCTCGTCGCCGGCGTCCCGCCCGAGCCGCCGCCCGCGGGGCCGCGCAAGCCCGACGGGCCCGCCCGGCAGGCCGGGCGGACCGCCGTCCGACGGGCTGACCAGCGGTCCTGCGCCCGGTCCGCGGGATCCCCGGCGGACCGGAGCGCCGGGCCTCAGCCGGAGACGCCGCAGCTGGTCGCCCCGCCGTTGACCCCGGCGCGGAAGGCGTCCATCCGTTCGAAGGCCGTCACGTCGCCGGCGTCGACGACCGTGTTCTGGTCGTCGGCGGACAGCAGCATCACGGTCGCCTCGTCGAAGTCACCGGGGCTCAGCGACACCTCGTACGGGTTGTCGCGGGTCAGCGCGCTGGCCACCGCGCCGGTCAGGCAGCTGGCGGCGGACATGGCCAGCGGATCGTCGGCGGAGAAGCCCAGCTCGACGATCGCCGCGGTCCCGTAAGCCAGGCCGAGCGCGGTCATCATCGCGAAGTCCCCGTACTCCTCGTGCACATCCTGCAGTTCCGACTCGTCGGAGATGACCACGGCGTTGGCACCCTGGCAGTACGACACGGTCCGGTTGCTGCTGCACGACGGGTCACCGCTGCCGCCGAAGACCAGCTTGGGGGCCTCCCACGTGCCGCCGAGTTCCGGGAACTGGTCGGCGTAGAACTGCCCGAAGATGGCCTGCGCGAAATCCAGGGACGAGTCGTAGGAGGCGTCGCCCGGGTCGGGGTTGGCCAGCTCCTGCTGGCTGAACTCGGCCTGGGTGAAGACCCGGTCGTCGTCGAAGTTGTCGCGGCAGGCCTCCGGTCCCTGCTCGTAGCCCTCCTGCATGGCGCTGACCCGGTCGAAGGCGCTCCCGTGCTGACCCTGGGCGTCGGGATCGGAGCCGACCTCGCTGGGCAGCTCGAGCGCCCACGCCAGCATCGTCTCGTCGAGGTTGGCCGGGTCGAAGCGGAAGTGCGGGTTCTCGCCGTCGCGCACACCGGCCGCCCAGACGCCGGCGAAGCAGTCGGCCTGCGTCTCGGCGACGATCGAGCGGACGTCGAACATGCCCTCCCGCTCCTGGATGGTGTGTCCGAGCTCGTGCGCCAGCACGAGACCGACCTGCATGTCGCTGTACTCGCCGGCGAACCGGTCCAGCAGCGGACGCCAGTAGGCGACCTCGTCGTCCCGGGTGCAGTAGAAGGCGTTCTCCTCGATGATCGGGTCGTCGGGGCTCTCCATGCAGCCCGACTTGTTGCCCTCGCCGGGGCCGATCGAGAAGTAGCCGCCGGTCGGCGGCTCGAACTCGTGGCCGAAGACGTCGGGGTACCAGGACGAGTAGTGCGCGACGACGTCGTCGAGGGCGTCCCGGGCGATCTGGTCGGCCCCGCCCTCCTCGGCGAACTCGATCGGGAAGTCCGACGGGGTGTAGCCGGCGGGTTTGCCCGCGGGCGGGACCGCCTCCGGGTCGGGCGCCGCGGTACCGGCGATACCGGTGGCGCAGCCGGCGAGCAGCACGGCGGCCAGCCCGAAGCCGAGGGCGGCGCGGCGACGCCGGGCGGTGCGACCAGCATGAACGTGCATCGGGGTCCTCCGTGTGCTGCGGGCGGCTGCGGGTGGCCGCGCCGGTGCCGTCGGTGCCGCGGTCCGGTGCTGTCGGTGTACCCGGACCGTGGGGGTGTCACAGCGTCAGATGCGCCGGAGGGCCCGAAGGTTCCGGTGCTCCTCCCGCATTGTGCGTGAACCCGCGACCGGCCGTCCGGGGATCCCCTCCCCCGCCGCGACGGGTCAGGCGCGCGCCGCCGGGGCCGGGGAAGCGGAGTCCCGCGGCGGACGCACCGGCCACAGCGCCGCGAGTCCGGCGAGCAGCACGACGAGGATGCCGATGATGCCGGCGCGGTCGTTGTCGAACAGGAAGGTGAACAGACCGAACAGGGCGGGGGCCAGGAACGACACGGCGCGGCCGGTGGTGGCGTAGAGACCGAACATCTGGCCCTCCCGGCCGGGCGGGGACAGCCGCGCCAGGTAGGTGCGCGACGACGACTGGGCCGGGCCGACGAACAGGCACAGGATCAGGCCGAAGATCCAGAACGACGTCGGACCGGAGACGAACAGCAGCACGATCGAGGTGATGATGAGGCCCACCAGGGACACCACGATGACCGACTTGGGGCCGGTGCGGTCGTCGAAGCGTCCGGCCACCAGCGCACCGACCGCCGAGATGACGTTCGCGGCGACCCCGAAGATGAGCACGTCGGCCTCGCTGATGCCGTAGACGGTGACCGCGAGGACCGCGCCGAAGGTGAAGATCGCGGCCAGCCCGTCCCGGAACAGCGCGCTCGCCCCGAGGAAGAACACGGTGTGCCGGTCGGTGCGGTACAGGTCACGCAGGTCGGCGAACAGCAGCCGGTAGGACGCGACGAAGCCGACCTTCGGCGCCGTCGGCGGCGCCGCGACCTCCGGCACCCGGAACAGCACCGGCACGGCGAACACGGCGAACCAGGCGGCGGCGAACAGCGCGACCATCCGGTACCGCAGACCGCCGTCGTCGCCCGCACCGAACCAGCCCTCGTCCGGGGCGATGAAGCCCACGTAGCAGATCAAGAGCAGCACGATGCCGCCGAAATAGCCCATCGACCAGCCGAAACCCGACACCCGGCCGATGTTGTCCGGGGTCGAGACCTGCCGGATCATCGCGTTGTAGGAGACCTCGGCGAACTGGAAGGTGATGGAGCCCAGGCCCATCAGGACCAGACCCAGCCACAGGTAGGTGTGGTCGTCGCGCACCCAGAACAACCCGACCATCACCAGCGCGGTGAGCGCACTCCAGGTGGCCAGGGACCGTCGCCGCCGGCCGCTCGCGTCCGCGCGCTGACCGGCGACGGGTGCCAGCACCGCGATGACGAAACCGGCGATGCCCAGCGACCAGCCGAGCCAGGTGTTGGCGCTGATCCGGCCGGGCAGGTCGGCACCGACGACCTTGGTCAGGTACGGCGAGAACACGAAGGTGACGATGACGGCGTTGAAGGCCGCCGACCCCCAGTCCCAGAGCCCCCACGCGAAGACCGTGCTCCGCGGTACGGGAGCCGAGATCGACGCTGGCCCGACGGCCGCTGATGTCATGCCTGGGATCGTAGGGCCGGACGGTGTCCATCGGGGTTCACGGCACCGCGACGACGGGTAGCTGACCACCATGGCCACCGCCCCCACCGCCGCACCGTTCGTTCCCGCGAGCCTGGACCTGTCGACGTTGGAGTCGGCGGCGTCGGGTTGCCAGGGATGTGAGTTGTTCGCCGACGCCACCCGGACGGTCTTCGGCCGGGGCACCGCCGCGGCGCGGGTGATGCTGGTCGGCGAGCAGCCCGGCGACTCGGAGGACCGCGAGGGCGAGCCGTTCATCGGTCCCGCCGGGCGGCTGCTGGACGGGGTGCTCGAGGAGGCCGGTATCGACCGCAGCGCGGTGTACGTGACCAACGCGGTCAAGCATTTCCGGTTCACCACCACGATGGACAGCCCGCGCCGGCTGCACGCCACCCCGAGCACCCGGCACGTCAACGCCTGCCGCCCGTGGCTCGCCGCGGAACTGGCGGCGGTCGCCCCGCGCTACGTGGTGGCGCTGGGGGCGACGGCGGCGAAGTCACTGCTCGGGCCGTCGTTCCGGGTCACCCAGCAGCACGGCGAGCTGCTCTCCTGGCCGCCGGCCGCGGGTCCGTTCGCCGCGGCCACCCTGGAGACGGCCGACATCGCGTTCGCGCTGGCCACCATCCATCCGTCGGCGGTGCTGCGGGCCCGCACCCCGGAGGACCGGGACACGTCCCGGGCGATGATGGTCGCCGACCTCACCGTGCTCGCGCGAGCCGCCGCCGCGGACGGCTGATCACCGCCTTTCCGCACCGACGCAGAAGCCGGACGACGGCGAGGACGCCGACCCCCGGGGTGGCATCCCGCCGTCGTCCGGCTTCTCACGGGACTCGGACGGAGGGGCTCAGGCGGCGGAGCCCACCAGCGCCCGGCGCTCAGCCGCGATTGGCGTCACCGCGCGGGGCCCTCCGGCCAACCGGCGGCCGAGCCGGCCCCCGATCTTCTCCCCCACCCGGCCGCGCAGCTGCGTCGCGAAACCGTTGGGCAGCGACAGCCGGAACACCTTGCTCCACGCCGAGGCGACCTGCACCGGCAGCGGTCCGGTCACGTAGGCCAGCTGGTAGTCGGTGAACAGCTGCCGCACCTTCGGCGCGATCTGCTGGTAGCGGTTGCTGGGCAGGTCCGGGAACAGGTGGTGCTCGATCTGGTACGACAGATTGCCGGTCATGATGTGGGTCAGCCGGCTGCCGCTGATGTTGGCCGAGCCGAGCATCTGGCGCAGGTACCACTCGCCGCGGGTCTCGCCGTCGATGGAGCGGCGCTCGAAGGTCTGCACGCCCTCCGGGAAGTGGCCGCACATGATCACCGAGTGCGTCCACAGGTTGCGGACGAGGTTGGCCACGGCGTTGGCCTTGATGGTGCTGGCGAACGAGGGCCCGGACAGGGCGGGGTGCGCGACGTAGTCCTTGACCGCCTGCGCCCGGATCTTGCGCAGGGTCTGGCGGGCCCGCGCCTTGAAGTCGGGGCTCGAGCGGCGGCGCTTGGACTTGAGGTTCTTGCCGAGCTCGAGGTCGTAGGCGGCGATGCCGAACTCGAAGAAGCAGGCGTTGAGGAAGTTCCACAGCGGCTGGGCCAGGTACATCGGCACCCAGCGCTGATCCTCGTCGACGCGCATGATGCCGTAGCCGAGGTCGTTGTCCTTGCCGATCACGTTGGTGTACGTGTGGTGCAGCTCGTTGTGCGAGTGCTTCCACTGGTCCGACGGCGAGGCGTTGTCCCACTCCCAGGTGGTCGAGTGGATCTTGTCGTCACGCATCCAGTCCCACTGACCGTGCATGATGTTGTGCCCGATCTCCATGTTCTCCAGGATCTTGGCGATCGACAGCCCGGCGGTGCCGATCCACCACGCCGGCTTGAACTTCGAGAACAGCAGCACCGCCCGGCTGGTCATCTCCAGGTAACGCTGCACGGCGATGACCCGGCGGATGTAGGCGGCGTCGGCCGCGCCGCGGCTGCCGACGACCTCGGCGCGGATCGCGTCGAGGCGGCGGCCGATGTCTTCGATGTCGTCGGGCGAGAGGTGCGCGACGGGGTTGTCTGTCTTCTTCTGCAGAACGGTCACGGGTGAGGACTTCCTCGGGGTGTGGGGGGAGATGGATCGGTCAGAGGTCGATGTGGCAGGCGCCAGCCGCGGCCGACACGCAGGTCTGGACGAGCACGCCGTCGCCGGCGCTCGCGGTGGTGACGTCGCCGGTGCGCAGGTCGCGGACGGCGCCCTCGCGCAGCGGCAGCACGCACGAGAAGCAGATGCCGATGCGGCATCCGGACGGCATCAACAGGCCGGCCTGCTCGCCGGCGTCGAGGAGTGAGGTGCCCCCGTCGACGGTCAGCTCGGTGCCCGCGTCGCCGAAGCGGACGCTGCCGCCCTGTCCCGGCTCGACCCGGGCGGTCCGGAACCGCTCGACGTGCAGCCGGTCGGTGAGGCCACGCGCGGCCCAGTACTCCTCGACGGCGTCCAGCAGGCCCGCGGGACCACAGGCCCAGGTGTGCCGCTCGGCGAGGTCCGGGACGAGGGCGTCCAGGGCCGCGGCATCCAGCCGGCCCTGCACGTCGGTGTGGTTCTCCACCAGCCGCAGCCGGCCCTCGGCCGCCAGATCGCGCAGCTCGTCGCCGAAGAGCACGTCGCCGGGGGTCCGGTCGGAGTGCACCAGGACGGCGTCGCGGAGCCGGTCGAGGCCGGCGCGGAGCATCCCGACGACCGGGGTGATGCCGCTGCCGGCGGTGATGAACAGCGTCTTGGCCGGTACCGGCTCCGGCAGCACGAAGGTGCCGCAGGCCTGGTCGAGCATGACCAGGTCGCCGACCTGCAGGCGCTGCGCGAGGTGGCCGCTGACCAGCCCGCCGGGGACGGCCTTGGCGGTGACCGAGATCGTCGGATCGCTCGAGGTCGGCGCGGACGTCACGGAGTAGGAACGCCAGCGGCGGACACCCTCGACGTCGATGCCCACCCGGACGTACTGGCCGGGGCGGTGCCCGCGCCAGGCCGCACCCGGTTGCAGGACGACGGTGACGGCGTCCTGCACCTCGGCCCGGACCTCGAGCACCCGGGCCCGCAGATCGGCCCCGCGGCGGAGCGGGGAGAACATGTCGAGGTAGTCCGCGGGCGTGCGGGGGGACGCCAGGGACTCGGCCACGGCCCACAGCCGGCGGCGCAGGGGTCCCCGGGAGGACGGGCGGGGCCCGGCGTCGGTGTTGCTGTCGCTGATACTGCTCACTCTTCCAGTTTCCTGAGGTCTGCGGGTATTTTCATGACCGAGGGACGTGAATCTCCCGCACGGAACTGTTCTCGGAGGACAAATGGACGTGCTGCCGGCGGGCGCTGCCCAGGTCGACGGTGGTGCAATCGCCGATGATCTCCGTCTGGACGAGACGACGGTCACACTCCTGCTCGCCCGGCTGCCGGATCTGGCCGCGCACACCGTGCGGGCGATCACCGAGGAGGTCCCCGCCTACCGCGCCGCCTTCGCCGGCCCGCTGGGTGCGACGATCACCTCGGCGGTGGAGGTCGCCCTGCGTGGCTTCCTCCGGCTGGCCTCGCAACCGGCCGCCGACCCGGCCGCCGACGGGCGCACCCGCACCCCCGCGTTGGACGGCGCCTACGACCTCGGACGCGGCGAGGCCCGCGGCGGACGGACGATGGACGCGCTGCTCGCCGCCTACCGCGCCGGCACCCGCGAGGCCTGGCGCGAGTTCTCCCGGACCGCACTGGAGACCGGCGTGAGCGCCCGCGGGATGGCCTGGTTCGCCGAGCTGGTCTTCGCCTACATCGACGGCCTCTCGGCGGCCAGCGCCGCCGGCCACGCCGACGAGCTGGCCATCTCGGGCCGCGTCCGGGAGCGCTACCTCAGCCAGCTGGGCCTCGGGGTGGTCACCGGCGAGCCCGCCGACCGGCTCGAGAAGCTGGCCGAACGGGCGGGGTGGCGGCCGCCGGCGACGTTCTCGGTGGTGGTGCTGCCCGGCGGGCAGGCGGCGCGGGCGATGGCGGCCCTGGACGGCCGCACCCTGCGCATCGACGACGACCTGCCCGACCTGACCGAGGACGAGCAGTCCGACCTCAGCGTGCTGCTCGTCGCCGACGCCGCGGTGGGACGCCGGCCGGCTGTCCTGCGGTCACTGGACGGGCTGGACGCACACCTCGGCCCGGCCCGGCCGTGGACGCAGGCCCGGGTGTCCTACCTGCGTGCCCTACGGGCCCGGCGGTGGGGTCTGCGGGGGGCGGGCGTCGCCTGCGACACCGACGAGCACCTCCCCGCGCTCGTGGTCACCGCCGACCCCGAAGCACTGGCTGACCTGCAGGCCCGTGTGCTGGCCCCCCTGGCCGGGCTGCGCCCGACCACCGCGCACCGGCTCACCGAGACGTTGCGGGCGTGGTTGCTGCACCAGGGTCGACGCGAGGACGTCGCGGCCGCGCTGCACGTCCATCCGCAGACGGTGCGGTACCGGCTGGGCCAGCTCCGGGAGCACTTCGGCAGCCGGTGGGACGATCCCGACGAGGTGGCGGCGCTGACCGTCGCGCTGGTGGTGCCCCCGGAGACGCCGGCCGGGGATGACGCCTCCGATGGCGGTGCCTGAGCGGCAGCGATCGCCGGACGGCCGGATCTCTGCCGCCCGCCGGAGACGACGGTTCGATCCCGCCGGCCGATGCGGAGGTCACGCCGTCGTGGACAACACCACCGCGACGCCCAGGGTGGCGCCCATCAGGGAGAGTTCGACCGCGCCCAACCTGATGAGCGGCCCCAGGCGACCGCTGCAGGCGGCGGCGAGGGTCCGCCTGCGGTGCAGGTGGCCGATCACGACGAGCAGCACCAGCGCCACGGTCTTGGCCAGGATCAGGTGACCACGGGGGCTCGTCCACAGCGCTTCCCAGCCGTCCAGCATCAGGATCCCCGCGAGCAGACCCGAGGCACCGACCGCGGCGACACACACCAGTGCCGCCGCGCTGAACCGCGGGATGGCCCGGCGGAGCTGCTCCGGGAATTTCCGGAGGTGGACGACGAGCGCGAGCAGACCACCGATCCAGACACCCGCAGCCACGATGTGGACGCCGAGGGAGAGGGCGGAGACCACGATCGCATTGTCGTGATGGGCCGCATGACCGGTCAGGGCGCCGGGCAGCAGCGCACCCGCCGCGGCCACCGCCAGCAGCCAGGTGCCCAGGGCACCGGACACACGCTCGACGAACAGGACGAGCAGCAGCGCGACCCACAGCGTGACGGCACCGGCCATGAAGCGGTCCGTGCCGATGAGTGCACGCATCAGCTCCGGACGGGACAACACCTCGGCGGCCGGGACGCCGGCGAGCTCGGACAGGGTCAACAGCGACAGCGCGGTCGCGCCGGCCAACCACACCCACGCCCATCGCAACGCCACCCGCCGCAGGTGCGGGCCGGCCGGATCCGGGTGGCGGGTCGCGGTCAGACACCGCACGAACAACACCCCGACGACCGCGATCCCCGCGAGCTCCTGGACGAACTGCGCCACCGGCAGGCCGGCCCGGGTGAAGGCGCCGGCGTCGGGCAACCCCACCAGGACGGGCGGCACCGGCGGCGCGGTCAGCCAGCGCGACACCAGCGTCGCCGTCACCCCGGCGAGCACCATCGCGATGACGACGAAGCGGGCGCCGGGTCGTCGACCGACCTGCGGCGCGCCTCCGTGGGACGCGACGGCATCGGTGGGCGGCTGCACCTCGGCGCGGGGCCGGGCACTGTCGAGCAGCTGGACCATCGGACATCTCCTGGGTCTCGGGTCACGGCGGACTGCGCGGGCGGGCGGGACGTCATCCGGTGGTCGGCGAGCTGCGGTGCGGCGGGGTCCTCGGCGCGGCGCCCCGTCGGCACGACACGGTGGGTGCCGTCGTGCGCGACGGTGATCCACCGCCGTCGGACCACGGCCGCCCGGAGGTCCGGACGGGCACGACCGCGCGAAAGGATCGGACACCGATGGCCAAAGCTCACCGGTACCTCTAGTCTGACGGCCACGGTCAGTCACCGGAGCCCTCGCGTGGGGGGGTCCTGACCCCCCAGAACTGGGGGTCACGCGACGATCGGGTGCAGAAAGAGCACACAGAGTCACCACGAAGCCGGGGGGTGTGCAGATGCCGGTTCGCCGCCTGAAATGCACGGGAGCCGACCGGTCGACGCTGGGGTGAGCCCACGGTCGGCCCCGCGAGGCCGGCCTGACCTCGCCGTCGTCGATGCCCGATCGACCGGTCGGCTGCGACGGCGTCACCGGCCGTCCTGATCCGCCGATGCCGACCGCCGCCGTGGACGAACGACGCCGCGGACGCCGCACGCCCGGCCGTCCGCCCGCTGACTGCACCGTCGCGGTCCGCCGCGGAAGCCCTCTCCGAGCCACACCAGGAGCCCGAATGAATGCACCGCCGAGCGCCCGGGCATCCGTCACCGAGCGGAGGCTCAGCGTGGGTGGCCGGTTGCGGATGTTCTGGGGCGTCGCGCTCCTCGTCCTGCTGCTCATCGCGGCCGGTGCCGTGCTCGCGAGTCGGGCGCTCGCCCGCGACCAGGCGCTGCAGGACGCGGAACGGATGACCGACCGGCTGGGCCGGTTGGTCATCGCCCCGCTGCTCGGCGATGCGCTCACCGGTGACGTCGCGCGCCGTGTCGAGCTCGACCGCACCGTCGCGAACCGGATCGCCGACGGTTACCTCGCCGAGGTGACCGTCTGGACCGTGGACGGCACGGTGGTCTACGCCAGCGACGCCGCGGACGTGGGGATGCAGGTCGACACCCCGGTCGAAGTGGCGGCGGCGATCACACAGGACGTGCGGAGTGCCGACTTCGCCGAGGAACGCGAGGCGGCGACCCAGGATCACGGCCCGTCGGGATCCGGCTACGTGGAGGTGTACGTCCCGCTCGCGGTGGCCGGACAACCGAAGCTCGCGTTCGAGGCGTACTACGACTACGGCCGGGTGAACGAGATGGCCAACTCGATCCTGCGGAGCCTGCTGCCCCTGGTGCTGATCCCGCTGGTGATGCTGCAGCTCATCCAGGTCCCGATCGCGGTGTCGCTGGCCCGTCGGGTGAAACGCCACGAATCCGAACGCGCCGCCCTCCTCGAGCGCAGCCTGACCGGGTCGGAGAAAGAGCGCATCCGGATCGCCGCCGATCTGCACGACGGGCCCATCCAGGACCTCGCCGGCATCGGCTACGCGCTCGGTGCGGTCAGGGTGTCCGCCGCGGAAGCCCAGCAGCCGGTGCTGAGCACCGTGCAGGACTCCGTCCACCGCGCCATCGATTCGCTGCGCCGGATGATGGTCGACCTGTACCCGCCCGACCTGAACGCGGCCCAGCTGCCGGCGACCATCGCAGACCTGACCGTCCCGCTGCGCGACAGCGGCATCGCGGTCGACGTGCAGTTCGACGACGAGCCGATGCCGGAACTGGACCCTTCCACCGTCACCGCGCTGTACCGGGTGGCCCGCGAGGCGCTCGCCAACGTCGCCGAACACAGCCGGGCCACCGCGGTGACCGTCAGGTTGGCGGTCGACACCGGGGGCGACGGCAGCGGAGACGGCGGCACCATCGTCCTCAGCGTCACCGACAACGGTGTCGGCATCGATGTCGGCGACCTCGACCGGCGGGGAGAGGGCCACCTCGGTCTGCGTCTGTTGCGTGACCGGGTCGAATCGCTGGGCGGCACCTTCGCCATCGGCCCCGCCGGTGATACGGGAACCCGCGTGAGTGCCGCACTTCCATGGGGTGGCGGGACGGCTGCGGCGACGTCGTGACCCACGCGACCGGTGGTGTTCCGGCGGCGGAGGCTCCACCCGGCCGCGACGCCACGGTGTGCCGCCCGCGCGGGGCACCCCCCTCATTAGGGGTGGACACCGGAGAACCCGCCCAGGATGCTCGAAGTCGGCGGGTGCGCGTGACGGCGCCGACCCGACTGCTCCGGCGAGACGTCGGCAGGACGACTCTCGCGGATGACAGGAGGAGGTAGCCGGATGGTCAAGGTCATGCTGGTGGACGACCACGCGTTGATCCGTGCGAGCCTGTCGTTCCTCCTCCGCGAGACAGCGGGATTCGAGGTGGTCGGCGAGTGCGCCGACGGCGCCGAGGCGCCGGAACAGGCGCGCCGGCTCCGTCCCGACGTCGTCCTCATGGACGTCAACCTGAACACGACCTCGGGCATCGTCGTCACGCGGGATCTGCTCCGCATCACGACCGGCGTGCGGGTGCTGATGCTGAGTGGTTCGGTCAACGCACGGATACTCCAGGAATCGGCCCTCGCCGGAGCCAGCGGCTTCGTGTTGAAGGGCGGCGATCCGCGGAATTTGCTCGCTGCCGTCCAGGATGTCGCCGACGGCGGCACGGCGTGGCCCGCCAGGCATGCGGTGCGCGGCGGCCGGCCCGCCTGATCCCGCCCCGCCGAACCCGGTGACGCCGCCGCCCAGGATCCCGACCGATCGCGATTCCGCGTCGTTGAGTTCCACAGCCCGCCGGTGGAGGATCGGGTCGTCGGGCCTCCGGCGGCAACGGTTCCTGCTGCGCGGCCTCTGACGGTGGCGGTGGCGATCAGGTGCTCACGTCGCAGCGGTGGTCCGCTCGACCGACCGAGCACCCCCGCTCACCGCTTCGATTCTGGCGTCAGAAGTGTCTGCCCTCGTGCAGTCGCCCGCACCAGCCGGTACGGCAGTCTCTCGTTCACCCTCTGCTCCACCCCGTCCGCTCACGCGTCGATGCACACTCCTGGACCAATCCAGCCGCACATTTTCTCTACTCCACCCCGATTGCCAGCCCGAACCGGCTGGTCGATAATCAGGTCGAGGGGTCGACAGACGGCGGTGGTCACTCTCCGTACGAATCGACACCCCGGTGGGCACGACCCCTGCAGCGAAAGGTTGCCCCGACCATGTCCGAGGCCGCGACAGGTGGTTCCAGGTTCAGTCGACGATCGGTGATCACCGGCGCAGCCGGTGCAGCGGTCGCCACCTCGCTGGTCCTCGGCGGAGGCAGGGCGGAAGCCGGCGTTCCCACCGGCGCGTGGGGGCACGGCGGTGCGGCCACGCTCCGCGGCGCCGATGTGGTGGTCAAGCTCGGCCGTACGCGCCAGGGCAAGTTCGGACTCATGTTCCCGAATCTGAAGCCGTACACGCCGCCGGAATCGGCCCTGACGAGGCTGGCGGCCACGATGGTCGACCGCCGTCCACCCGCACCCGATCCGTCCGCCGCGCGGGATGGTTTCGACAATTTCGCCGTGCCGTCCGGGTACACCTTCCTCGGTCAGTTCATCGACCACGACATCACTCTCGACCACACACCGCTCGAACAGGCCACCGCCGATCCCCAGGGAATCCGGAATTTCGAATCGCCGGCACTGGATCTCGGTTCGGTCTACGGCCGCGGCCCTACCGCCGACCCGCACCTGTACGACACGGCCCGCAGACCCGCCGGGTTCCTCAAGGTGGACATCCGTGACGGCGTGGAGGATCTACCTCGGGACGCGAGCGGCAAGGCTGTCGTCGGGGACGCACGCAACGACGAAAACCTGATCATCGCGCAATTGCACGCTGCATTCCTCTGCCTGCACAACACGCTGATGGAAAGCGGGATGAGCTTCGCCGCGGCACGACAGCAGGTGACCTGGCGCTATCAGTGGTTGGTCGTGAACGACTACCTGCCTCGGATGTGCGGTGCGGACGTCGTCCAGTCCATGCTCGAACGGCCGAAGACGGGCCTGGGCCTGCGGTTCAAGAACAGCCTGTACAAGCCTCAGAACCTGACCAAGCCGATGATGCCGCTCGAGTTCGCCGTCGCGGCCTACCGCTTCGGCCACACCATGATCCGGCCGGAGTACGAGCTGCACGACAACCACACGAAGCCGATCTTCGGTGCCGAGGGCTACGACCTGCGGGGGCGCCGGTCGGTGCAGCGGGAGGACCGCATCGACTGGAGCTACTTCTTCGACATACCGGGGATGTCGGTTCCCGAGGGCCGCAACTTCGCGCGGCTCGTCGACGCCAAGCTGTCGCTCCCGCTGGCCACGCTCCCCGCCACCGTCGTCGGTGACTCACCTGTCGCCGCACTGGCCGAGCGGAACCTGTTGCGGTCCGTGCGGCTGGGCCTGCCCGGCGGCAAGGCGGTCGCGACGGCCATGCGGCTCACGCCGCTGACCGACCAGCAGCTCGGAGTCAACGACCCCAAGCTCGGCGGGGATGTGCCGCTCTGGTACTACGTCCTCAGAGAAGCCGAAGTACTCAAGGGCAGCCGCGTCCTCGGCCCGGTCGGTGCCCGCATCGTGGCCGAGTGCATTCTCGGTTTCATCGCGCTCGACCCGACGTCGTACTTCAGCTCCGGATTCACCCGCGAGCCCGGGTACGGGATGGGTGCGTTCCTGGTGGAGGCCGGGGTGGTCCAGCTCGACGAGCGCATGGCGCCGGATCCGGAAGTCCCGGACCTACCGGAGGAGCCGGAGCTGCCCGAGGATCCAGGACTGCCGGAGGCGCCGGACGCTCAGGAGCCGCCGACCTGATCCTCACAGGCGGACGACAGCCGCCAGAGCAGCCGACCGGTGACCTGTGACACCGGTATCGGCCCGTAGACGCGGGAGTCGATGGACCGTTCCCGGTTGTCACCCATCACGAAGACGGTGTCAGCCGGGACGGTGACCGGTCCGAAGTACACGCCGTCGATGCTCGCGTGGTCCACATAGGGCTCGTCCACCGCGATCCCGTCGACCTCCAGCTGGGCGTCCTTGATCGCAACCCGGTGTCCCGCTGTCGCCACCACCCGCTTGATCGCGAGGTCACCGTCGGAGGGGCTGGAGAAGGTGACGATGTCGTCCCGCGAGATGCCCTGCGAACCCTGACCTCTCGCGAGGGCGAGGGTGTCGCCCCGGCACACCGTCGGCTCCATGCTGTCCGACGTCACCGTCACGGAATCGATGACCTGCGTCCTGACGACGACCACCGCGATCACCACGATGGCTGCCGCCAGGAAGGCCTTCCGGTTCCGACGCCGGCCGATGGCCCGCTGCATGTCAGATGGGGGTGGGCGGGTCCGCCCAGATCGGATCGTTGTCGTCGAGGTCGCTCTCCTTGAGCCCGACACTGAACTGGTGCATCATGTCGTGATCCTCGTGCGGCAGGTTGTGGCAGTGCACCATGTACTTGCCCTTGTGCGGCCCGAACTTCATGATGACCTTGACCGTCTCGCCCTCACCGACGTAGACGACGTCCTTGGGGCCGAGCTCGTAGTTGAAGGGTGCGCGACCGTTCCGGCTGAGGATCTTGAAGTCGATCAGGTGGATGTGCACCGGATGGAACCACCCGCCTGAGTTGTTCTGGATCTCCCAGACTTCGGTGTCACCCAGATTCGGATCGGCAAGCACCTTCTTGTATCCGGAATCCACGACGTCGTGCCAGCTCTCGCCGTTGAGGTTCCACTCGTTGGTCGTGTCGTCGCGCTGCACGCGGATGTTGCGGACCTTGAACCTGCCCGTGTCGACGAGGTTCATCACCTCGTTGCCGGGGTTCAGCGTTCCCGGGATCGTCGACGACGTGGGGTCGTTCTTGTCGAACGGGTCGTCCACCACGTCGAATGCCATGATCTTGCCCGTGAAGTCGTAGTCGCGGTTGTTCGGATTGCTCAGGTTCCGCAACTCGATGCGCTGCCCGGCCTTGAAGTTCCGGAAATCGATCAACACCTCGTACCGCTCGGCGCTGCCGTGCCGCCACGATGTCACCTGCTGCGATTTCGGCATCAATCCACCATCGGTGGCCACCATGTACATCGGCGCCGCGGGGGAGGTCGTCGGGCGGTAGGACCGCGAGATCGACGCGTTCAGGAAGCGGAAGCGGTAGACCCGCTTCTTGACCTTCATCACCGGCCACGGCGTGCCGTTGGCCAGGATCACGTCGCCCCACAAGCCCGAGTGGCTGCGGTCGTCGTACATCTGGGATCCGTTGGCGGCGAACATCATGTCGGACAGGGTCACCGCGACGTCGAATTCGCCTTGGGGCAGCAGCGCCTGTTCCTGCGGGTCGTGCAGGTGGTACTGCGACGCCAGGCCGGAGTAGGCGTTCTGCGCCGTGTAGTGCACGCCGTGGTCGTGGTACCAGAGCGTGCGCGCGTTTTGGAAGTTCGGGTACTGGTACGTCTTCTTCTGGCCGGGGGCGGTGACGTCGCTGGCGTAACCGTCGTACTGCGGAAGCGATGCCGACCCGTGGAGGTGGGTCGAGATACCCATCGGGGTACCGAATGTCGGGTGCGCCGGCGGCAGGTTGTTGTACATGGTCATCTTGATTCGGCGACCCTGCTGCACGTCGATCCGCTTGGCGGGTACAAGTCCGTCGTAACCGAGGACCGGCGTCTGCAGACCGGGAACGATGCCGGCCAGACCGGGAACGGCCTTGATGTGGTACTCGTCGAACGGGCCGTCGGCATCCGTGCCGACGGTGGGCGTGAGGACGCCGAGCCGGGTGAACGGTGCGGCGAACACCTTGGGCATCTTGGACGTCGGGAGCAGGCTCGCCGAGGAGGCGCTGACGCCAGCACCCCAGGGCAGGGCCAATCCCGCAGCCCCGGCGGCCGCCAGACCGCCGAGCTTGAACACATCGCGCCGTGACACAGCCATGAGAATTCCTTCGACCCGGAGACGTTGACGAGTGGGATGGCGATATGTCGATCCAGGACTCAGGTCTTCGTCGACCGTCCCCGCCACTGGGTCAAGAATCCCGGAGCGGCTCACGATCAGGAACCCCGATCAGGGGGGGATGGAGTCCCCTAAAGTTGGGGAGCACGTGACACCCAGTCACCGACTTGGTATACGTGCGTGCAGGAAACCGGACATCCGCGCATCGAGCCCTGCGAGCGGTCACTCACCGCGCACGGCGTGCGGCATCCTCGACGCGGAGCCGGAACGGGCCCTGCGCTCCTGGGGTGAGGCCGCTGTCGCGGACGTCGCCGACACCCTGAACCCGCTCACGGAGTCGATGGCTTCGTCAACCGCACCGTCTGCCGGTGGAGCTCGCGACGGCCCGGGACGCAGAGAGGTGTCGCCCGGTCGGTCCGGAGACGGGACGTCCAACTCGTCGTGGGTGTGGATGGTGTGCTCGCCCCGGTGGGGCGCCGGCGTGCCTCGGGTCGCTGTCCGCACCCACCGGAACAGCGGTGGAACCGCAGGAGCCCACGTGGCCGGGTTACGGGCGGCTTTGTTCCGCCACGCCGGAAGCGGCTCGGCCGGTCGGGTGCCGCCGTCGCGCCGTGGTGTCCACGGACCGGCGCGACAGCGCTCACCGCGTGACGCCGAGAGCCGGTCTGCGCGTCGACGCCCACGACACACGTCGCCGAGGCCGTGCGGCCCAGCGCCCTGTTGGTCGTGCCGATGCGCCTCGAGGACACCGACGGCCGGGAACGCAGAAGAGCGTGCGGCGGGCCTGCCGGCCCGCCGCACGCTTGGGTGCGGGGTGGATCAGCCAGTCAGAGCGAACGGAGCGCTGACTCCCAGTTCCTTGCCGCTGCCGTCGAACAGCTTGGCGACGATCTGGCCGGGGTTGGTGGTCCCGGTCAGCGCGGTGGTACGGAACCGGCCGTCGAAGGTGGAGCCGGTGGCCGGGGCCACCGCCGCGACCAGTGCGGTCGGACCGGCGTACTGGGTGCTGAAGGTGCCGTCGGCCGACTTGCGGTAGAACCGGACGACGCTGGAGGTCAGGGCCGGCTGGTCGGTCGTGCCCTGGATGCGGGTGTCGGCGTTCTTCCACCGGCCCGAGCTGATGGTGACCTTGGCGGAGGCCACCGGCGTCGTCGCTGTCGCCGCACCGGATGGAGCGCTGGACGACGCGCCGTACAGCGCCTTCACCGTGAACGAGTACTTCGTGTCCGAGGCCAGCCCGGTGACGATCTGGTTGGTGTCGGTGGTGACGACCGGCTGGGTGGCAAGCGGGGTGATCGTGCCGTCGGCGGCCACGGTCGAGGCCTCGACCTGGTATCCGGTGACCGGGGTGCTGCTACCGGACGGCGCGACCCACTTCAGCGCCACCTGGCCGATGCCGGCCGTGGCGGCCAGACCGGTGGGGGCGTTGAGCACCTGGGCGCCGGCCGGCTTGTAGAAGCCGATGGCCTGCTTGGAGATGTTGCCGGCCCGGTCGATGGCGACGGCGTGGATCTCGGTCAGCGCGGTGATGGCGATCGGGGACCTGTACAGCTGTGCGGTGTCGCCGGGCAGGTCGCCGAGGACGGCCTCACTGCCGTCGGTGGTGAAGTACACGTCGGCCGCACTCTCCGAGCCGAGGGTGACGCTGGTTGCCTCGACCGCGGTCTCGGCCGTGTTGCCCGAAGCCGCCGGGTTGATGGTCAGGTTGGGCGCGGTCTGGTCGGCCGGCAGCTCGCCGGTGCCTGCGGTGGGAGCCGGCTCGAACGGGTCGCCCATCTTGGCGCCGGCCACCGAGCGGACCTCGACCGTGTAGTCAGCCACCGCCGGGTCGACGGCCAGGGTCGCGCCGGTGGCGCTTGCACCCACGCGGCTGCCGACGAATGTGCCGTCGGCCTTGAGCGCCGCGACATTGTAATTGGTGATGGCAGGCGTACCCGCAGGGGTATCGGCCGGCGTCCACTTCACGGCGAGCTTCGTCTTGTCCGCGGAGCGGGTCACGGTGTAGCTGGCCTTCGGGGGGGCAGAGTCAGCGGGACCGGCGGGGCAGCCGCCCATGCCGGGGCCGCCGAACTCGCCGAACTCGGAGATGGTGAGGCCCTGGCGGTTCGCGTCCGCGTCCTCGACCTGCCAGGACATGAAGCGTTCGACCTGCGTCGCGGCGGCGGTCTGGGCCGCCTTCAGGGTGTCGAAGTCGAAGGTGGCGGTGAACCTCCCGTCGGCCATCTCCAGGTTCGAGGAGTAGCCACCCTTGGGGGCCGGCGCGAGGCCACCGGTGACGGCGCGGACATCGCGCTTGCCGACGAGGGCGGTGAGGTCCGGGTTCACGATCCGCACCTCCGCCTGGCCGGCGATGACGTCGGGGCCGTAGGTGCCCGTGACGGTCACGGTGTTCCCGCTGAGGGCAGCGTGCGCGGCCGCACTGCCGGTGCTCGTGATGGTGTCACCGCTCGCACCGTCGGAGAACGTGATCGAGACCTTGTCGCCCTTCTGGATGTCCGGGGTCACGTTGAGGCCGGTGCCCGCGCCCCAGCACACCCCGCCGGGGTGGTTGATCTCGAAGGCGACGTCGCCCTCGGCCACGGTGCCGACCGCAGACCCAATTACCTGGCTGCCGCGGGTCACGGTGACGGTGGCCGTCTCGCCGATGTGGTCCTGGTAGCCCTCGATGGTGACGAAGTCACGGTCCGGGAACACGACGACGTTGTCCGGGTACGTCGGTACCGCCGCCTGTGCGACGCCCATGCCGACTGCACCGGCACTGAGGATGCCCATCGCTCCGGCGACAATCATCGGGAGCCGGCGATGCCCGGTTCCTCTCGACGGGGTGGTGGCCACCCCTCGTTCGATTCTGCTCATTGCGCGTCTCCTGCGACGTAGGCGGGACTCGGTCCCGAGGGGAACGTGACCTCTGCGGTCCATGCCCTCCACAGTCGACGTCGCCGGCCCCCCGTCGGCAGCCCGATAGAGGGGGTCCGCGGCCCCCCATATTTGGGGAAACCGATTGATTGCGGGCGAGCCTCACCGGCCGGATCCGGGGGCGTCTGCACGGGAGCACCGGCGCGGGATCCACGATCATCACGGGCACCGACGGCCGGTTGGCCCTCCCAGCGGCCGACACGAACGGATGATACATTCGTCGTCAATCGCCCCCATGGGGACGAATCGGAAGGCGACTGTTACTGTCCGTGCACAGAACTCGGGACTGCCATGACCTTAGATGCCCCAATGGGATCAGATGAGGCACGTCGAACCGGGTTCCGGGACCTGACGATCCTGGTCGTCGACGATCACCGTTCGTTCGCCGATCTGCTGTCCGTCGCCTTGAACAGCGTGTCCGGGATGCGGTGCGTCGGTACCGCCAGCTCGGCGGCCGAAGGGATCACGCTGGCTGCCCGCCTCAAGCCCGACATCGCGGTGATGGACATCCAGATGCCCCGGCAGGACGGGCTGGCCGGGAGTCGACGCATCCGCGAGGCGTCCCCGGACACCATCGTCGCGGTCGTCACCGCCCACCGGGACCCGGAGTGGGTGTCCAAGGCCGCCCAGGCCGGCGCCTCGGCGTTCATCCCCAAGGACGGCTCGCTCGACGAGATGATCGGCGTCCTGCGCCGCGTGCGCCAGGGGCACATGCTGGTGGCTCCGTCGGTCTTCGGCCCGTCGACGTCGACCCACCGTCACGAGCCGGAGACGCAGGCGAACCTGACCCAGCGGGAGTTGCAGGTCCTCCAACTGCTCGGACGCGGGACGACGGCGACCCAGGCCAGTCAGATCCTCGGCATCACGCTGAACACCTGCCGTGGGTACATCAAGTCCCTGCACCTCAAACTGGGGGTCAGCAGCCAGCTGGAAGCCGTCGTGAAGGCGCAGCAATTAGGGCTCATCGGACCCGGCGACGAACGGTGAATGCATCGGGGTCCGCGTGCCCCCGGGGGATCGGCCGGCTGCCCGTTCGACGCCGCGGCTGCCCCCGGGTCCGCCGCGTACGGGGAGCCGGAGAATGCACGACGGACCCCCAGCCGGATCGATCTCCGGCCGAGGGCCCGTTCATGGCGGTGGCGGTGGGATTTGAACCCACGGAACGCTTTCACGCTCACACGCTTTCGAGGTCCGCACGGCAGCATTCGCCGAGGACCGCATGGTCGAGGACCTGTGGCGGTGGCCAATCTAAGAGCATGGCTGAACTGCGCCGGACGCCAGCGAAGGAGACTGAAACTGAGACTATGGGCCTAAGCAACTAGGGCGAAAAACGACCGTCGGACGCACACCGGAACTTGCGGCGTCGCCGCGGCGCGGAACCTTTCTGCCTAGGCACGGCTCGTAAATCATGCCATCGGCGCTGTTGTCCCGGGCTCTCTGGTCTGCGGATCCCGGCAGCAATGGGCCCTTGACCCCCAGGTAACGGGCAGAACAACATCCGTTGCGCTGCAACCGAGTTGGCGTCATGCACTGTGCCTGAGGTGCGCATGTGGCGCAGGGTGCTGAGCCTGTGGACACTGCAATGACACGCCTCCGACGTCTGCGCGACGAGGTCGCTGCTGAATCGCTTGGCCTCCGACCGAGAGCAGCAGCCTGGCCGAGAGGGCGGTGGAACCGCGCCGGACACCAACGAACGAGATTGAATTGATACAGATAGGGCTCATCGCAATCTACGGTCTCGTGCTGGTTTAAACCCGCCGGCTCGATCAGCGGGCGACCGGCGGCTAGCCCTAACCAGGGGTCAAAATCCGACCACCCCGAATCGTGTACTAGTGCTTTTTATGCCCTACCGTCCGCAAACTTTACAGGTCACCGAGTAGTAGATGTCGTCTTGCTTTTCGTCGACGTCTTGCTGCACAACCAGCTCAGAGATTGGCGCTCCGCAGTTATCACAGCACACGTAAATTTCGCCGCCTGGCAGTGTCAGGACTTGGATGTCCGACTCGACCAGCGCCTCCTGGATAGCCATCAGGCGCTCAGCATTGTTCCGGAAGCCCATGATGAGGTTGACTGCCGCGTCTACATCGTCGGTCCGGAGATCCACCCACAGGAGGTGACTGATGATTGTCGGCAGTGGCGTGTCGTCCAGGATCACCGGGATCACCCGCACTGTTGAGGCAGGAGCCAGGCTCCTGTTCAGCCCAGTCGCGAACTCGGTCTCCACCCACCGTGCACCGTTGGCGTTGGTAGACCAGCAGGCCAAGATCTGGTCCATTGTCTCCAGGCCCTCGTTGACCTTCAGCGGGATCGAGTCGCCCGGTCGCATCGCCCACTCATCGAGCCATACATCTGCGCCGGCCAACTGGAGCTGACGGCTCAACGCTCGCACTCGTGGCTTGTCGCGGTGGTTATGGGACATGAACAGCTTCACCGCTGCAACCACCACTCGTCGCCTGCGCTCTGGAGAATCTTGGCCTGCTTCATCTCGTCTAGCAGCACCTTGTTCTTGCTGTCGGACTCGCCGGGCAGCGAGGCCAGCAGCTCGGCGAGCTTGAGTCGATCGCTGTACGGGTTCTGGTCCTTCTCGTCCGACAGGCGCACGAACGTGCGGTAGACCTCCATCTGCGGCTCGGTCATGCGCTTCACGCTGCGCAACGCGTTCACTGCCACGCTCACGGGCACAGCAATTGGCACGGCGAGGTGCAGCCCGAACAGCAGCACGACGTTCGTCCAGACGACGCCCGTGATCTTGTCTTTAAAGCTGTTCATCGAGAACCACAGCTCCATGCCGGGAACCTTCGTGCCCTCCCGCTTCATCTTGCTGGCCCGGATCTCGTCCCAGTCATCGACCTTCAGGTTCTCCAGAATCTCCGGACGGGCCTGATTGTTATCGGCCTCTTCCTCTAGATCGGCGTAGACCTGCTCCTGGTAGTTGCGCCTTGCCTCACCTGGCTCTGCCGCCTCCAGCGCGTTGATCAAGCTCTCGTCGGTCTCTTCAAACTCGAAGTCTCGCGGCACGAACTGGAGCCGAGCAGCTAGCGCTTCGTTGTAGGCGCCTTGGTCCTCGGGATCGACCTCGTACGGGTTGCCCCCCTTGGCCAAGATGTCCCGCATCTTTTCAATACTTCCTAGCTCCACGATCGCCCCTTCTACGCCTCCGAAACATCCTCTGACGTGCTCAAATAGCTCCAGATGTTCGACGCACACGTTAACCTAATTGTCGGCACCACTGCGACGCCGCCAAGCCCTGTGACATGTGCAACGACGTCGTGATCGTTCTGGGTGATGGCCATCGGCTCGACACCAGCAACGGACCCGCGGGAGCGATGTACGGCCGACTCGAGCACCTTCGAGGCCCCGCCCTCGGGTTCCGCAACCCAACCAGTTACAACGCCTGATCGCTGCTCGGGAACGGCGGGTTCAGACCAGCACTACACCGTCGATGCGATGACACACTGATAGTCAGCTCCAACGTCACCGAGGGCACTTTCTGTCATCTGCGGAACAACCTGCCGTCGACCCCACGATAGCGAGGACTACGACAGCTGAGTGAACATCTGGCCGATTTCCCTGTCTGTTCGTTGAGCTTCCGTCATGGAGTTGATCGCGTTGATCAAGCGAGTCTTGGAGGAAGGCTCTGACCGGCCGCGTTCGACGGCTTGCGACGAACGCATTGCACGATAGTCGGTGTCGTCTGGTTCGTAATTGTCATTCCATTTTTCATTGATGCGGACCCGAACCTGTTGGAAAGCGGACTCAAACTGTGTCCAGCTAAAGTACCGCTGTGACACAACCTCTAAGTGGTTAACCCACCCGTTCGCGGGGTCGCGCCCGTCGACGCTATCGAGTATCGCATCGAATTCGCTGTCCAGCCACTGTTCGAAGCTATCGCGGAACGCTTCCTCGTCCGCAGAATCCGGACGGTAGCCGACACATTCTTCGACCCAAGTTTTGAAGGCGAGTACGTGGTCCCATTCCGACTCCTCGGTCACGCATTGGCACCAATCCTGGAATAGCTGTCTGCAACTGTCGAACTCCTCGACCGTAGTAGGCACCTTGTGTGACGTTTTAAGAAGGTCCGTTAGGGCACGTATCGAGTCCGCATCGGGATAATGGTAACGGCTGAGAACCGGCGGAAGTCGGAGAACTTGATCTGCAATCCAGCCATCAATATGGAGATCGAAAACCGAGCTGGACTCCAGGAGGGATTGAAGGATCTCTGTCGCGACGAATTGCTGCTGGTCGGAGCCGCGTTCCCAGGCTGCACGGACTAAGCCAGCTATCTTAATTGGGTCGTGTCTGATGGCCGAATCGAGCCCCGGATATTTCAGTTCCACGTTAGTTCTCGAAGGTCTGGCGTAGGCCAAGATTTGAGCCAGTTGCACGCCGTCCGTGGCGTGGTTGAGGACGTCCGCCACGTACTCTGGCTCGGAGTCTAGGAAGGCGAGCACGAAGTCGCGACAGCTCGGATCATGGAATGTCACCACCAGGCCGAGTAACGCGGGGATGCCCTGCGCAATTCGTATCCAACTGCCCTCCAGCTGGGCGATCGCGCGTCGATATTCGATTGGAGACGCTTCTCTCTTGGAAGCTGTGCGCAATTCCGCCATCGGCGCGCCAGACGTGGGGAATGACGCTAGGTGCATCAAGATCGTACGAGCCGGCTCACTAAGCGCTTCACGGAAGCTCGGACCCCAAAGGAGGACTGGGTGATTTAGCGCGTTGAGCATCCGGGTGGCTAGCGGCCCCGGCGAGATGCCACTCTCCTCCTGTCGAATCGTCTGCTCAATCAGGCGCGGCGTGAAATTCGCATGCTCGACGATTCTTAGGTGAACTTTTTTTGATACGAAATCTTGAATCAGTCCCCTATCGAGGTCGCTGAAGTAGAGGTGATTATATAATATATGAGCGCGGTGTATTTTCTTGTAATCTTGGACCTGAACCACGCATTCCCGGGCTCGCAAGCCTGCGCGTTCGATTGGCTCGTCCCGCAACTCGGCTTCGCGAAGTATATGGGTTCTTGTAGTGATTACAAGTCGCTTTTCATCTGAGGCGCCTACGCGCCGGATCAGGCGTGCGAGAGTCGCACCACTGTCGTTGCTGAGCCGCTCCTGGATATCGGTCTGGCCGAATACATCGTCGAAATAAAATAACTGCTTCGCTTCTCCCGTCCATGCATCCCAGCACTTGGAGATTTCGTGCGACGCAAGGGGAACAATCTGCCAGCCTTCCTCCCAGTAGGTCAGAGCGAGCATGTCGCCTAACATGCTTTTGCCGACGCCTGGTGCCCCCGTAATTACGCAGACTCGCTTGTCGCTCAACACTTGTTGAGCGACAGCAAAACTTGTCGTATGCACGTACAGGCGGACACGATCCTGGACCTCCTCCATCAAGGCGCTGCTGCGCTCCCAGATGCCGCTCTGCACGATTCTCTTGATAACTCCAACGGAGGCCATCCATAGCTTGAAGTGGTTGATTTCCACCTCTGGGAAATCGGTCAAAAGTTGATTAAGATCGCGTTGTCCAAGCACTTGGCTGGAGTCTGATATATGGGGCTCTAGGGCGTCGACTAGGGTGTCCTTTTGCGTGATCGACAAATCCTGGGAGGTGACGAAGTAGTATTCGTCAGGTGCTTCTCGGTCCATCTTCGGCTTTTCTTGCCGAGCGGCCCGCTTGAGCTCGCTGAAGGTGGACCCGCGGTAATGTTTGCATTGCACTACAATTTTTGTCTGGCCCATCGTTGATCGTAGGTCCACCCCACCGTCAGGTCCGTGCGCGAAAGCCTCGAAAGCGACATTCAACTTCTCGCGCAAGAGGTCGCAAACCAAAAGCTCGAAATCTCGCGGTGACAGAGTCCGGAAATCGTACTCAGGCAATTGCACCCCCGCTGGATATTTCCTTCTCCATGTTCTGCCGTTCTGGTCGAGCGACTATCTTGTCCACGAGGCCATCGCTATGCGCATGATTCGGCAGGTTTGGCGGACTCAACTTCCGCGCACCCGAGCCGCTTGAATGAGTAGAGAAAGTCCTCACGAGTCGACCACGCCGGCGGCGTCCGCGTCAGTCTCGTCGAGAACCCAGCGGAGGTAGGCCGGGTTGCCGCCAACGATGGGGGTAGCGATGACGCACGGCACCTTATAGCTGTGCCGCTGGTTGGCTTCATCGACGATGCGGTCCACCAGAGTCAGCCGCGTGTGGAGCGCGACGCGCACCTCCTGCTCGTCCTCGACCTTGCCGCTCCACCTGTAGATGGCGCGGATTGGCGTCAGAATGTGACCGCACGCGGCCAGGCGGCGGTCCACGAGCGACCTGGTGAACTCGGCCATCCATGCTTCGTCCGGCGCCGTAACGACCAGCTCGCACACCTCATCCATCTGAATTAGTCGACTCGGCACGCAGCTGGACGATAAGGCTCCGCGCGGCCGGTTCCGCGTGTGCCATTCCCCCCACCCCCCGTCATCATCTTGCTGTCGTAGCTAAGCCCCACCCACGGGCCGGTCATCTGCTGTCCGTCCGGTCACCAGTAGTGTCCGTCCGGTGAGCGCTACCCCACCAGGCCACGAGCCGCCCCGCTGGCGGGTCTTCGGGGAACGGACGTTATACGACAACCCGTGGGTGCGCCTTGTGATGGTCGACGTCGAGCCGCCCGATGGCAGCCGGTTCGAGCACCATGTTGTGCGGTTGCAGCGGGTGATTCTCGCGGTCGCGCTGCGAGCTGGGGGCAGTGAGGTGCTGATGCTTCGCCGCCACCGGTTCGTCACCGATCAGGTCGGATGGGAGTTGCCGGGCGGCATCGTCGACGGAAACGAGGACTCGGTCACGACGGCGGCACGCGAGACGGAGGAGGAGACCGGGTATCGGCCGGTCGGGGCGGGGCGCAAGCTGGTGGAGTTCCAGCCGATGATCGGCATGGTGGACACCCCGCACGAGGTGTGGGTGTTCGACCAGGTGGTAAACGTCGGTGAGCCTACCGACGCCGTTGAAGCTGGCACCGTGGGCTGGATCCCGTTGAGCGATGTCGTCCGAATGATCGACAGCGGCGAAGTGCTCGGGGGCGGGTCTGTGACCGGCCTCCTGCGCTACTTGGTAGACCACCCCCAGGATTAAGCAGCCCGTTGCAGGGCCGCGATCCGACGCTGCTGGCGTACGGACCCAGTGCGGATGCTCACTCGCTTCGCCTGGCTGATGTGCAGGCGCCCGGTCTCCTGGTCGGCCTCCCGGAAGGCAACCGCCGCCAGGTCGACGAGCACACCGGCCTCGGCCCGACCGAACCTCCCCTGGACTGATGCCAACGACGCACGCAACTCGGGCCCCGCTGCAGGATCGAGAAGTTGAGCGAGTGTGTGACCACGCCAGCGGGCGAGGTTGGCATCGTCCAGCCGCAGGTAGGGCGTCAGCTGCTCGTCGCCCGCGCTGGGCAACCCCTGTTCGGCGTCCCGTAGGCGTTGGCGGGCCTCCGTGGCTTCACCCAGCCCGGACAGCGCTTCCGCTTCTGCGGCCGCCAGCCAAGCGACCAGCCGCTTCGGCAACTCCGACTCGTGGTTCGCCGCCCTAATCAAAGCGACAGCGTCACCGCAGCGCCCGGCGTCAATCAGGGCGAACGACTGCTCTCCCATCGCATGAGCCAGCAGAGCAGAATCGCCGGCTTCCCGGGCCGCCGCCTTGGCCTGCTCGAACGAGACCCAAGCCGTTCTGACGTCACCAGCATCGAGTAACTGCCAACCCACCAGAGAAGCCAAATCGGCGATGACCATAGCCATCCTGCGGCGATCCTCGGGGTTAAGACTGAACATCAACCGGTTGTTCGCATCATCGAGCAACGTTCGCGCCTGGTTCAGAGCAGCGGGCGCACCCAAGGATCCGTCCAGCTCCCTAACCACCTGCACCTGGCGCCGCAGGTGATCCGTCGCTTGCTCCACGCCAAATTGCGACTGTTCCAACATCGAGGTCAACACGAAGGCTGGCTGGCCTGACGAACGAGACGCATCGAAAATGTCCTCGCCGAAAACGTGTTCCAGCCAGCGTCGATAGGTGGCGTCGGGTTCAGCCTTGCCGTTCTCCCAGCGCGAGATTGTCGAATTGAGCAGTTCGGGGCGCGGGATCGATTGGCCCTCTCTGGCTGCAACAGCCGCGAGACGGGCCGCCAACTGAATCTGCGTCCAGCTCCGTTCGAGGCGTGCAGCTCTGAGCTGGGACACCTGGGACTCCTCACGTACCGCGGCGAACCCCCACGGGTCCGGTCGGACGTTGTGCATGCCGAATGGCACCGACAGCGCACAAGCGCTGCAAAGCAAAAGCCAACCGGAGCCGACTCCAGCCAACTAGCCGTGGCATCGGCCGCGGGATGAGCTGTTCGTGCAAGCAGCGGAACGGGTGAGGAGGACCAGGGCGTCCCCCGCCGGACATGAGCGGAACACAGCGACAGCAAGGAGAACGAGATGCAGTTTCGGGTGGACACACAGGGGACGACTTTCATTGTCGGCGGCGTTCGGGGGGTGGTGGGTTTCGAGTCGAACGCACCGGTGCTGGACAAGGCGACGGGTCTGCAGATGTTCGACGTGGATGTGATGGCGGTGGCGGCTGGCGAGCGCCCGGAGCAGCTGACGGTGCGTGTCGCTGGTCAGCCGGCTGGTGTGGACATCGGGTTGCGGGTGCGGATTCACGATCTGGTTGCCCGGTCGTGGGAGATGGGTGATCGGCACGGGATGTCGTTCCGGGCGTCGAGGGTCGAGCCGTTCGCAGCTGGGGGCCGGGCTACCGGTGATGGGAAGGCCGCGTGATGGTGCGGCAGAACGAGGACCACGACGACTTCGTCGGGGATCTGATCGTGGCCCTCCTCCGGGGGCTGTGGGTCGTGGTGCGGTGGCTGGCGCTGCGTCCTGCGTTGCTGGCGGTGCTGCTCGTGTTGGGCGGCATGTTCGGGCTGTGGGGTTGGAGCGGGGTTGCGGTGGGGGCGTTGTTGCTGGTCGTCTCTGTGCTGGGCCTCGGCTTGCTGTGGCGGTCGATGTTCTACCGGCTTCTGGTCGACCCGTGGCGGCGTGCGCGGGCGCGGCGGCGGTATCGGCGGCGGTGGGCGAGTGCGCTTGATCTGTGTGGGCTGGCGATGTCCCGCGGTGGCCAGTTGTTGGTGCCGCGGCTGCGGGCCGTACAGGTGGGGACGCTTCGGGACCGGCTATTGGTGCACTTGGTGATGGGGCAGTCCGTTCGCGACTACGAGCGTGCATGCCCGGAGTTGGCGGCGGCGTTCGGCGCGCAGTCGGCGCGGGTGTTCGCAGACCGTCCGGGCCGGGTGTGGCTTGAACTGGCGCGGGCCGATGCGTTGGCATCGGTGGTGCCGGCTTTGCCGATTCCCGCCGAACCCGATCTGTCGGGGGTGGTGGTCGGTTTGCGGGAGGACGGGGAGCCGTGGGTGCTGTCGTTGTTGGGCACGCACGTGTTCGTCGCGGGTGAGACCGGGTCGGGCAAGGGATCGGTGATCTGGTCCGTGCTGCGGGCGCTGGCGGTGCCGGTGCGGTCGGGGCTGGTCGCGGTTTGGGCGGTCGACCCGAAGGGTGGGATGGAGCTGGGCTTCGGGCGGCCGATGTTCGCCCGGTTCGCTCACGAGTCGACCGAGACGATGGTGGCGCTGCTGGAGGAAGCGGTCCGCATCATGGATACGCGCTGTCGGAAGCTGCTGGGCCACAGCCGGTTGCAGGTTCCAACGGACAAGGAGCCGTTGATCCTGCTGGTGATCGATGAGTTGGCCTCGCTGACCGCCTACGAGACGGACACCAAATTGAGGGCCCGGGCGACAGCGGCGATCTCGGCGCTGCTTTCTCGGGGCCGGGCGGCGGCGGTGGTGGTGCTGGCGGCTGCCCAGGACCCCCGCAAGGAGGTGGTGTCGTTCCGCTCGCTGTTCCCCACGAAGGTGGCGCTGCGGCTGGATACCCCGTCACAGGTCGACATGGTGCTCGGGGATGGGATGCACGCGATGGGCGCTGCAGCCGACCAGATCCCTGGCTCCTCGCCGGGTGTCGGCTTCGTAACGGTGCAGGACGTACGAGAGCCGATGCGTGTTCGCGCCGGGTGGGTGTCGGACGCTGACATCCAGGAAGTGGCCGCACTTTTCCCGGCGCCGGCCCACGCTACTTGTGACGTCGAGTTGACGGACCACTCCCCCGTCGCCGGGGCTGAATCGGGTCTTAAGGGTGCGGCATGACCGGCGTGGGTGCGGCTGATGGCGGCGTCGGTCCGGCGGCTGCGGTGGTCGCGGCGACAGCGCGGGCGATAGCGGACTGCAATGGCTTGGACGTGCAGACGGCTCGGGAAGCGGCTCGGCGGGTGCTGTCTGTGGATTACTGGCGGTGGCAGGCGCAGGCCCGGGGTGCTGGGTTCTGTGCGCGCCCGGTGCGTGTGTCGGGTGGTCGATCGGTGCTGGGTGCCAGTGGTCTTCGCCAGGTGTATCGCACAGACGGTGAGCCGGATCGGGTGCTGTTGATTCGGTGCGGGAACCGTCGGGCGTCGGTGTGTCCGCCGTGCAGCCGGGAGTACAAGGGCGATGTGTGGCACCTGCTGCATGCTGGAACGGCCGGCGGCTCGAAGGGGATGCCGGAGTCGGTTGCCGCGCACCCGATGTGGTTCGTGACGTTGACTGGCCCTGGCTTCGGTGCGGTGCATGGTGCGGGGTGCGGGCGCGGAGGGTCCGGGCGGAGCGCCAGCGGAGGCCGGGCGTGCAGCGCCCAGGTGACGTGCGTGCATGGCCGGCCCCGTGTGTGCGGGTCGGTCCACTGCGAGAACGATCCGATGCTGGGTGAGGCGGTGTGCCCGGATTGCTACGACTACCCGGGTTCGGTGGCTTTCAATTGGGCGGCGCCGGAGTTGTGGCGGCGGTTCACGATCGCGCTGCGGCGGCGGTTGGCTGGTCGGTTGGGTATCTCGGAGGCTGAGCTCGGTCGACGGGTTCGGGTCTCGTACGCGAAGGTCGCGGAGTTCCAGCGGCGTGGGGTGGTGCACTTCCACGCGATCATCCGCCTGGACGGCGCCGGGGACGGGCATGTTCCGGTCAGGATCGGGCTGGGTGAGCCGGAGATCGCCGCCGCTATCCGGGCGGCGGCCGGGGACGTTGCGGTGACCGCCCCGACAGGCATGGCACTTCTACGGTGTTGCGGTTCGGCCGCCAGGTCGACGTACGGGCCATCGTTCAGGCTGACGTTCTCGACGGGGCCGGTGGGGTGTCGTCGGCGATGGTCGCGGCGTACATCGCGAAGTACGCGACGAAGGCCGCGGAGGACTTCGGGCTCCATTCGACGGTGCGGACCTCGTCGATGGCCCATACGGCGGGACTCCGGCCGCACACCGTGGCGTTGATGTCGGCCGCTGAGGAATTGGGCGGCTTGGAGCACTACTCCGGCATGATCCGCTGGCTGCACATGTTGGGCTTTCGCGGTCATTTTACGACGAAGTCGCGGAGCTTCTCGGTGACGCTGGGGGCGCTGCGGCAGGCGCGGCGGGACTATCAGGCAAGCCGTCGGCAGCAGCCGGCCGAATCGTTCGATCCCCCCGTCACACCGGTTACGCCCGGTGCTGGCCAGCTCGACACCCCGGATTGCGGCGGGACTCTGCTCGATCCGGCGACCGAGTCGGAGCTGTCGACCGGCGGAGACCCGGAAGAGGTGATCGAGGTGGTGGGTGACTGGAAGTTCTTAGGGCTCGGGTACACGACGCCCGGGGATGCCTTGCTGGCTGCGCATGCGTACGCCGACCACCTGGTGGACCGGTCGTTGGCCCGGGAAGCGGCGCGGCGGTGAGTCGGCGCCAGATGGAGCGGGCGCAGTTGCCGCTTTTCGACCTTGCGCCGATGCCGGGCGGAGCCGTGCAGCCAGCCCCGGGGCGGGTGCCTTCTCGGCTGGGGGGTCACGGAGTCAAAGGGCCCGCCGGGGCATCGCGCAGCGACGCGGCGGTGCCGTTGATGGGCGGCGAGCTGACTGGATCCCGTGGACCCACCGGCTCCGGCTCAGATGAGAAGACCAGCGCCCGCACGGGACGCAGGACCAGGAGGAACGGCGATGACTGAGGTAGCGACGGCGCGGATCGTGCTGACGATCGAGGAGGCCGCGGAACGGCTGGGGATCGGGCGGACGTTGATGTACTCGTTGGTGGCGTCCGGCGAAGTGGAGTCGGTGCAGATCGGCCGGCTGCGCCGGGTGCCGACAGACGCGTTGACTGACTTCGTTGCTCGGCTGCGCGGCGTCGGCCTGGTCAGGGACCCGGGGTGATGGCGGTGGCACGGAAGCCGAACGGCGCCTCGAGCATCTACCAGGGCGCGGACGGTTATTGGCACGGTCGGGTCACGGTGGGTGTCACCGATGATGGGCGGTCGGATCGTCGGCATGTGATGAGCAAGTCGCAGGCGGTGGTGACGAAGAAGGTCCGGGAGTTGGAGCGGCAGCGGGGCGACGGGTCGGTCCGTAAGTCGGGCAGCTCGTGGACGGTTGCGGCGTGGTTGACGCACTGGCTGGAGAACATTGCGGCCCCGTTCGTGCGGGAAAACACCATCGCCGGGTATCGGGTGGCGGTGAATGTGCACCTGATCCCGGGTGTGGGGCGGCACCGGTTGGAGCGGTTGCAGCCCGAGCACCTGGAGACGCTGTACGTGCGGATGATGCGAGACGGAAAGTCGGCGGCTACGGCGCATCAGGCGCACCGCACGCTGCGGACGGCGTTGAACGAGGCGGTTCGGCGGGGGCATTTGAGCCGCAACCCGGCGGTGCTTGCGAAGGCTCCGCGGCTCGTCGAGCACGAGATGGAACCGTTCACGGTCGAGGAGGTGCAGCTGCTGTTGAAGACGGCGCTGACCGTGCGGAACGGGGCGCGGTGGGCGGTGGCCTTGGCGTTGGGGCTGCGGCAGGGCGAGGCGCTGGGGTTGCAGTGGTCGGATGTCGACCTGGACTCCGGGTCGTTGATGGTCCGGCGAGCACGCCTGCGCCCGCGGTGGGGTCACGGCTGCGGCGGGACATGCGGCCGGAAGACCGGTGGTCAGTGCCCGTCGCGCGTTGCTGAGCGGTCCGAGACCTCGGAGACCAAGTCGCGGGCGGGGCGGCGTGCGGTGGGTCTGCCGGGCCAGCTGGTGCATCTGTTGCGGGAGCATCGGGTGGCGCAGGAGCGTGAGCGCCTGGTGGCGGCGCAGTTGTGGGTGGACGGGGATTGGGTGTTCGCGACGCCGACGGGTGCGCCGATCAACCCGCGCACGGATTACACGGACTGGAAGCGCCTTCTCCTGGCCGCCGGCGTCCGGGATGCTCGGCTGCACGATGCCCGGCACACCGCGGCCACGGTTCTGCTGATTTTGGGGGTCCCGGAGCGGGCGGTCATGGGGATCATGGGCTGGTCGCACAGCGCGATGGCGGCTCGGTACCAGCATGTGACCACGGCTATTCAGCGGGACATCGCGGACCGCGTCGGCGGCCTGATCTGGTCTGGTCCTGGCGACGGTCGGTAGGCGGTGGCCGCGGCACAAGGCGGGTGGTGCTCAAGCCCCCCGGAGTGCATGCGAGGAGTACGAGAGGCGCCCGCCGACGGTGGGCGCCTCTTTCGTTTGCGCAGTTGACGGCCTGGGCTTCTCCGTCACGGCCGATGCGCTCGCGTGCGGCTGGCGAAGGCCCTATCGAGACTGGAACTGAGACTGGACGCACAACGCCGGGCTACCCGTGGAGGGGATGCCCGGCGTTTGTGCTGCTCAACTGCGGTGGCGGTGGGATTTGAACCCACGGAACGCTTTCACGCTCACACGCTTTCGAGGCGTGCTCCTTAGGCCGCTCGGACACGCCACCGCGGAGCACTTTACCGGAGCCGCGGGGTGCTCCGGACCATCGTCAGGCCGGATCGCCGTCGCGGTGGGTGCGGAAGAAGTCGCGCAGCAGCGCGGCGCACTCGTCCTCGAGCACCCCGCCGACGACCTCGACCCGGTGGGTCAGCCGACGGTCGCGCAGGACGTCCCACAACGACCCGGCCGCGCCGGTCTTGGGTTCCCAGCAGCCGAACACCACGCGCTCGACCCTGGCCAGCCCGATCGCCCCGGCGCACATCGTGCACGGCTCGACGGTCACCGCCAGGGTGCATCCGGTCAGCCGCCACGCACCGAGCCGGGCGGCCGCGTCGCGCAGCGCCTCGATCTCGGCGTGCGCGGTGGGGTCACCGGCGGCCTCCCGCCGGTTGTGACCGCGTCCGACCACCGCACCGGTGGCGTCGAGGACGACGGCGCCGATCGGCACGTCACCGGACGGCAACGAGTGGCGGGCCTCGGTCAGCGCGCGGCGGACCAGCGGCTCCAGCTGCTGCCGCAAGGGGTCAGAGCTTGTCGATGACGCGCTGCAGCTCGTCCTCGAAACCGGCGCGCCGGGCGATCACCACGAGCTGCTCGTCGGGGTACATCTCGTCGTCGTCGACGATGAGCTGCATCTCCTGCTCGGGCACCCCGAGGTCGGCCAGCAGCGCCATGTCGCCCTCCGGCCAGGCGTCGTCGTCGACCTCGTCCTCGTCCGGGGTCTCGACGTGCAGCAGGTCCAGCACGTCGGCGGCGAGGTCGAAGTCCAGCGCGGCGGTGGCGTCGGAGAGCAACAGGGCCACCCCGCCGGGCACGGGCCGGATGACGACGAAGAACTCGTCCTCGATGCAGACCAACCCGAACACCGCGCCCTCGGTGGCGACCCGGCGCAGGCCGGTGATGATGCCGTCCAGATCGTCCAGCAGCTCGGGAGCGAGCAGCGAGCAGCGCCACTTACCTTCGGCGCGGACTACCGCCACAGCGAAACCGTCGGTGCTCACGCGGGGAACGGTACGCGGGCGGGTGCGGGACGGCCAACACGGCCGGGCGACCCGTGCCGACGCGCACGTTCCGGGGTGTGTCCACACCGGATGCTGGCGGCCGGACCATCGTTGCGACAGGATCGTGGCTCGTGACTTCCTCGTCGATGCCCCACCAGGGTGACGGGCCAACCTCTGGAGGCATCTTGTCGACTCCCCCGCCGGGCGGCACGCTGCCGCCGGTGTGCGTCCTCGGGCTCGGGCTGATCGGCGGATCGCTGCTGCGGGCCGCCGCGCCGGCCACCACCGTCTACGGCTGGTCGCGCAGCGCGGACACCCGGGCCGCCGCCGCCGGGGACGGCTTCACCGTGCTGGACGACCTCGACGCCACCCTCGACCGCGCCCGCGCCGACGACGCCCTGGTGGTGCTGGCCTCGCCGGTCACCGCCTTCCGCACGCTGTTGAAGTCGGTCCACGAGCGCGCCCCGCAGGTCCGGCTGACCGACGTCGCCAGTGTCAAGGGCAGCGTCGCGCAGTGGGTCGCCGAACTGGCCCCCCGGACCCGGTTCGTCGGCTCGCACCCGATGGCCGGCACCCAGCACTCCGGCTGGGAGGCCGGATCCGCCGACCTCTTCGCCGGCGCCGCCTGGGTGACCTGCCTCGACGAGGACGCCGACGTCGCCGACTGGGTGCCGGTCGCGCGCCTCGGTCTGGCCGTCGGGAGCCGCATCGTCCCCTGCGAGGCGGTCGCCCACGACCGCGCGGCGGCGCGGATCTCCCACCTCCCGCACCTGATGGCGTGCGCGATGGCGCAGGTCGGCGAGATGGGCGGGGAGCTCGCGATGGCCCTCGCGGCCGGCTCGTTCGCCGACGGCACCCGCGTCGCGGCCACCCGGCCGGAGCTGATGCGGGCGATGTGCGAGAACAACGCCGCCGCGCTCGTGGACGCGCTCGACGACGTGCTGGGCATCCTCGGGGTGGCCCGGGCGTCGCTGGCGTCGACCGGTTCGCTGCAGAAGATCACCTCCGGTGGCCACGACGCCCGGATGCTGTTCGAGGGGCGCGGCGCTGACCTCATCTCCGTCCAGCTCGACGGCGACGACCTCGTCGACCAGCTGCTGTCCGTCGGCGTCGCGGGCGGCCACGTCAGCGGGATCACCGGCCCCGACGACGCCCCGCTCGTCGACGCCCACTACCCCGACCCGGCCGGCCTGGACTGACGGCCGGCGGGGGGCGCTGAACTGCACGGATGCACGCCGACCCCGCGTGGATGACCCGGACGGGCGCCCGTCCGGGCCGTATCCTCGACCTCATGCAGCGACTCGGCGCCTTCCTCAAGACCTACTGGACCCGCGGGGAGCCGGGCCGCCCGACGCCGCGTTCGGTCCAGGTGCTGATGCTGCGCTGGTGGGTGGCCGCCCTGGCGTTCAAGCTGATCGGCTCCAGCTGGGACGTGTCATGGCACTTCAAGTGGCTGCGCGACGACCTGGCGCCGCCGCACCTGATCAACACCGTCGGCACGGGCATCGCCGTCGCGCTCGTCCTGGTGCACTCGTTCACCGGCTACGGGGTGGACCGGCTGTCGCTGCGCATCATGCAGTGGGGCACCGGCGTCTTCCTCATCGCCGCCCCCATCGACGTCATCAACCACCGGGTGAACGGTCTGGACCTCACCGCCTGGTCGCCGTCGCACGCGATGCTCTACGTCGGTACCGCGATCATGATCGCCGGCATCATCCGCGCGTGGTACCTGCTGTACCCGCACGACGGCCGCTTCGGCTGGCAGTGGACCGGCGGCCTGGTCGCGCTGTTCGCCTTCTTCTTCGAGAACGCGCACTTCGCGCAGCTGCAGCAGGAGTACGGCATCCTCGAGATGGCGTCCTGGTTCCGCGGGACGCCGTACGCGGAGAGCGAGCTGCTCACCTTCGCCGCCGACCAGTTGGGCCGCGGCGTCGACGACATCGCCCTCGAGGGCTTCGCGCTCCCCATCCCGCCGTGGGTCTACCCGATCTGGGCGATGGTCGTCTGCGTCCCGATCCTGATGGTGGCGCGGGTGATGGTCGGCAAGGTCTGGACTGCGACCGTCATCACCGGCGCCTACGTGCTGTACCGCTCGGTCATCTGGCCGCTGCTGGTGGTCGGCGACTTCCCGCCCTCGGTGGTGCCGTTCTGGATGGTCGTGGTGGGCCTGGCCGTGGACGCGGTGTTCCTGGTGCGGGTGAACCCGTACCTGCGGGCCGCGATCGGCGGGCTGGCCGTCACCGCCGTGGGCTACGGCGCGCTGTGGGTGCAGAACCTGCTGTCGTCCACCCCCACCGACCTCGGTGCGATGGACGTCGCCCGGATGCGCGAGGCCTACGAGAGCGGCCGCAACCTGGCCGCCGTGCCGGTCGACTTCGGCTCGATCGTCTGGGCGCTGCCGGGTGCGCTGGTCACCTGGCTGGTGATGACCTATCTCCTGCAGCGCTGGACCGGTGTCGACACCCCACGGCCGCCGGCGCTCGCCGTGACCTTCGCCCCCGAGCCGGAGCGCGGCCTGAACGGCCACCTGACCGGTGCGCCGCTCAACCCGCCGACGCCGCGGGCCGGCCACACCGGGCACCGTCCGCGCGCCCGCTCGGGCGCCCGGAGCCGCTGACGCAGGCTCGCGTGCCGCCGCCGGGCACCGTGTCCCGGCGGCACGTGCACCGCCGCACCCGAAGGGCGGCCCGACCCGGGCCACAGGTCAGTAGGGCGCCGAGCGGGTGAGCACCACGGCGACGCCGTAGGCGATCGCCATCACGACCAGCTCGAAGCCGCACCACACCGCCACCGCGGTCGGCCTGCGGTCGCTGATACGGACCAGCATCCCGCGCCGGACGCCGACCGCCAGGGCGGCGATGACGGCGACGCACACCAGCTTGACGATCATCAGCTGCCCGTAGTGGGTGGTCCAGAGGGAGTCCGGCAGCGGCACCGTGATGTCGGCGGTGGCCAGCATCGACAGCCCGCTGAAGACGCCGCTGGCCGCGACGATGAACACGCAGTAGGTGGCCAGTTTGGAGAACCGCGGGAGTGCCACCGCCAGCAGGTGCGGCCGGCGGGCGAGGAAGACGATGGTCGCGCCCAGCCCGCCGACCCACGCGGCGGCCCCGATCAGGTGCAGCTCCATCGACATCATCATCAGGTCGTGGTAGATCCAGTCGGTCGCGTGCCCGGTGAGCGGGATCGGGAGCAGACCGAACGCGGCGACACCGGCGCGCAGCTCCGCGGGCACCGACTCGCCCCGGCGGACCGCGACCCGGCACAGCCACACCGACAGCAGGCCGATGCCCGCGACCGTCAGCAGGCCCTTGCCGGCCGGCACCCCGACGACGTAGTTCAAGACCAGATCCGGTGAGCCCACCAGGTACTGCAGGAACGACAGCGGGGCGGTCAGCAGGTCCAGCGCCGGGGAGGTCCGGGTCGGGAACTCGGTCGGATAGACCTCGACCGACAGCAGCACCAGGCTGACCAGTGCCGATCCCACCCACGTCCACGACGACCACAGGGCCGCGCGCCGCGCGGTGCGCATCACCGGCTCCGTCCGGTCGGGGTCGTCGAAGCCCAGGAACTTGGCCAGCAGGGCGAGGCCCATGGTGGTCACCACGCTGACGTCCAGCAGCACCCGGACGACGGGCACGCCGTACTTGACGGCCACCGACGGTGCCGGCAGACCGGGCAGCGCCGCGGCTCCGGTGACCGTCTCGGCGATCAGGGCGGTGGCCACCGCGACCCCGGCGAGCAGCACGACGAACCAGCCCGCCGAGGACACCATCCCGGCGAACCGCGGCCGGGGACCCGGCGTCGCGGGCAGGGAACGGCGGGTCGTCACCCGTCCATGGTGACAGAGCGGCACCGCCGCACGCCGGTGTCAGGTGCCGGGTGTGGGCGCCGCCACCGGTCCGGACACCGTGCCGTGGGTGGCGGTCCAGCGCTGCGCGGCGGCGGCGAAGCGTTTCTCCGGCGGCCGGGTCAGGGCCACGGCCACGAGCGGCACCATCCACACCACGATCAGGAACGCGACCGGTCCCCGGTAGGTGAAGGTCAATGAGGCCAGCGCCAGCGGTATCGTCGCCCAGCTCGACGACGGCAACGGCAGCGTGATGAACCGCAGGGCGCGATCGAAGGCCACCGGGGCCCAGGACGGCGGCGCCGCGGTGCCGGTACCGATCCGGCGGTCGAGCTCGCGTCGCTGCCGCCAGGTGAGGACGTTCCGCGGGTCGCGCGTCGGCAGCGCGTGGCCGGCGTCGGACAACCGGTTGGCCCCGCGGAGCCAGATCACCGCCACCCCACCGACGATCATCCCGACCACGCCCAGCGGCAACTGCCAGCCGAACGGCTCCCGGGACGAGGCCCGGGGTGGGAACACCACGTCGAACACCGACGTCCGGGTCAGGACGAGCGCCAGGGTCACCCCGACCGCCACCAGCACCAGGCCGGACCGCACGTGCCGCCCGACCAGGATCGCCGCGGCGGTCGGCGTCTCCCGTCCCCGGGTCAGCTCCCGCGCGGCCGCCCAGCGCTCGTCGTCGGTGAACCGCCAGCGCATCACCGCACGTCCGGTCCGTGCCGGTCGACGAAGGCCAGCGCCGCGGACCGGGCGGCGAGCTGCTGCGGGACCACGAACGCGAGCGCCACGAGGGTGAGCACCCAGAGGGCGAGGACGGCCCCCGCGGTGCCGCGGAGCGCCACCGAGCCGAGCAGGACGCCACCGACCGACGCCCGCAGCACCGGCAACGGTTCGTTGATCCGCCGGGCCGCCCGGTCGAAGGCCAGCGGCAGCAGGTCGGGGTCCAGCGGATCGGCGCCGGTGATCTGCCGGTCCAGCTGCTGGCGTTGTGACCGGCTCAGGACCTCGGCGGGAGCGCGACCGGGCAGGCCGGCCACCCGGTCGAGCCCGTAGCGGCGCGGGATGGACAGCACGAGTCCGGCTACCGCGAGGCCGTAGCCGGCGATCGAGAGCGCCGTGCGCCAGCCGCCCTGCAGGTCCTCACCCCGCGCACCGAGGACGAGTCCGTGCAGTCCGGTGGCGCCCAGCGCGACCACGACGGCGACGCCGGCCGCGATCGAGATGCCGGCGGTGCGCCACTGCTCAGCGGTGCGGATCCGCCGCGCCTCCTCGGTCGGCGACCGGCGCAGGACGGCCCAGGCCGCGGTCCAGCGGGTGTCGTCGTCGAACGTCCAGCGCATGGTGCCCTCCCTGCGGTGAGTGTCCCGCACCGGCGGTGGCGGCCGCCATCCACAGACAATGAAGATTGTCGTTGACAACTTGTGTTGTCGCGGGGCAGACTCTGTCCATGGAGCTCGCGGAGATGTTCGACTACATCGCCGAACTGGTCGCCGAGGCCGCGGAACGGCCCGGCGACGAGGACGAGGAGGCCTTCGAACTGAGGAAGCTCCAGCTCGTCTCGCGTGCCCGGCTGGTCCTGGACATCATCGAGGGCCAGACCGTGCACAACCTCCGCAGCACGATCCCGCAGACCAGCTACACCGACATCGGCGATGCCCAGGGCATCAGCAAGCAGGCCAGCCGCCTGCGCCACACGAAGCTCGAGCAGGTGCTGAAGGTGCACCAGCTCGACGGTCGACGGCACGCCATGGCCAAGGCGGTCGTCTCGGCGAAACACCGGCGGGCCGCGCGCCCCCTGCGCCGCGCCCGGCGCACCCTCGGCTGACTCCGTACCTCTGCCTCCGCACCTCCGCACGACCGCCCCCGACGGCACCCCGCCGCCCGGGTGTCCCCGCACGTCCACGAGAAGGGCTGTCCCGTGTCCGAACCCAAGGTCACCAGCAAGCACACCAACGCGTTCTTCGGCGCCTCCGTCGTGTTCATGGCGGTGACGGTGGTGTGGAACCTGGCGAACCTCACGATGCTCGACGTCGCCGTCCAGGACCGCTACACGATCGGCATGGGCATCCTGTGCTCGATGTTCGCCACGGTCGTCGTGTCCAAGGTCGTCCGGGACCGTGAGGAGGCCAACGACTTCGTGGCCGGGCTGCGCCAGGCCCGCTACGAGGAGGTGCTGGCGCAGGCCCCGGCCCCGGGCCTCGGCAAGCTCTGACCCACCCCGTCGGCCCCCGTCGCGTCGCGCGCCGGGGGCTGACGTGCGTCCGAGCCCGGTCGTGCCGGACGCGGACCCCGCCCCTGCGCCTGCCGGTCCCCCGGCGTCCGCGGCGACGAAGCCCCCCGGTCGCGGCTCAGCGCACGCGCTGCACCCGGGCCACGTCCCACACCGGGCCGTCGGTCTCCACCACCCGGCCGTCGGCGCCGAAGACGAGGAACCGGTCGAAGGTCCGCGCGAACGCCCGGTCGTGGGTGACCGCGACGACGCTGCCCTCGAAGCGCTGCAGCGCGTTCTCCAGCTCCTCGGCCGAGTGCAGGTCGAGGTTGTCGGTCGGCTCGTCCAGCAACAGCAGCGTCACCCCCGACAGCTCCAGCAACAGGATCTGGAAGCGCGCCTGCTGCCCGCCCGACAGCGTCTGGAACATCTGCTCGGCGCTGAGCGCGAGACCGTAGCGGTCCAGCGCCTTGGATGCCGGCTCCCGGCTGAGCCCGTCACGCCGCTCGTCGCCGCGGTGCAGGATCTCCAGCAGCGTCCTGCCGTGCATCTCCGGATGGGCGTGGGTCTGCCGGAAGTACCCCGGCCGCACCCGCGACCCCAGCTTGGCCAGCCCGGTGTGCCGCACCGGCTCGAGCGTCTCGTCGCTCACCGGCTGGTGCTCGATGTCGGGGTCCGAGCCGCCACCGGCCAGCAGCCGCAGGAAGTGCGACTTCCCGGAGCCGTTGGCGCCGAGCACCGCGACGCGCTCGCCGAAGAACACCTCGAGGTCGAACGGCTTCATCAGCCCGGTCAACTCCACGCCCGTGCAGGTCACCGCCCGCTTGGCGGTGCGCCCGCCGGAAAGCCGCATGACGACCTTCTGCTCCAGCGGCACCGCCTGCGGCGGCCCGGCCTTCTCGAACTTGGCCAGCCGGGTCTGGGCGGCGGCGTACCGGGAGGCGAGCCCGTCGTTGAAGGCGGACTTGGTCTTCAGGGTCAGCACCAGCGTCCTGAGCTTGGCGTGCTCCTCGTCCCAGCGGAGCTTGAGCTCCTCCAGCCGGGAGTTCCGGTCGGCGCGGGCCGCGTGATAGGTCGCGAACGAACCGCCGTGGATCCACGAGACCGCGCCGGCGACCCCCGGTTCGAGGGTGACGATCCGATCCGCGGCTCGGGCCAGCAGCTCGCGGTCGTGCGAGATCAGCAGCACCGACTTGTTCGTCTCGGCCAGCCTGTTCTCCAGCCACACCTTGCCGGGGACGTCGAGGTAGTTGTCCGGCTCGTCCAGCAGCAGCACATCGACCGGGCTGGCCAGCAGCAGCTCCAGCACCAGGCGCTTCTGCTCGCCGCCCGACAGCGTCGCCGCGTCCCGGTACTGCGCCCGGTCGTAGGGGACGCCGAGCGCGGCGACCGTGCAGGTGTCGAACAGCGTCTCCTGCTCGTAGCCGTGCACGTCGGCCCAGTCCGAGAGCGCCTCGGCGTAGCGGATGGCGGTGGCGTCGTCGTCGTTCTCCATTATCGCCAGCTCGCTGGCGTCGAGGGCGGCCGCGGCGGCCCGGATCGGCTCGGGCGACACCGACAGCAGCAGGTCCCGCACCGTCGAGGTGTCGCGCACCGAGCCGATGAACTGCGGCATCACCGCCATCGCACCGGAGCGGCTCACCGCGCCGTCGTCGGGCGTCAGCTCACCGGTGATGATGCGGAACAGGGTCGTCTTGCCGGTGCCGTTCGGCCCGATCAGCGCGGTCACCGAGCCGTCGCCGACCCGGAAGTTGACGTCCGCGAGCAGCGCCCGCCCGTCCGACAACGCGTAGCTGATGCCGCTGACCTCCAGATGACCCATGGGGCGACCCTGCGGTGACGACGGGGACCGCGTCAAGTCGGTTCCTGCCCGGGCGTCGCCCCCGGCGCCCGGCAACGGTTCGGTGACCGTTACGTCACGCAACGCTGCCGGCACGGACGGGGTCGCCTACCGTGAGGACCGTGATGGATGCGCAGCCGGGCGCGACGATCCTGTCGTGGAGCTCGCAGGGCCGGCAGCGGCTGGAGACGGTCCGCGCGGTCGTCACCGAGCGGGGACTGCGCGCCAACGGCTACATCGTCGACGCCGGCGACCAGCCCTACGGCGGCTCCTACTCGCTGCTGGTGGACGCGAAGGGACGCACCCGGCGGCTGTCCGCCCAGTCCGATTCGCTGGAGGGCGAACGGCACCTGTCCCTGACCCGCAGCCCGGGCGGACCCTGGGTCGTCGAGTCGACCAGCGGCTCGAACCCGCTGTACGCGTTGGACGCCGCCGTGGACATCGGACTGGACGCCTCGACGTTCTCCCATTCGCTGCCCCTGCGGCGGCTGGCCGTGCTGGGCCACGACGACGACCCCGGGACCGAGTTCACCGTCGTCGTCGCGTGCATCTCGTTCCCGACGCTCGCCGTGCGCCCGGTGGCCCACCACTACACCTTCCGCGGCGACGGCCTCGTCTCCCACCGGGGACCCGACGGGGACGGCCCGCTCACCGTCGATCCGCAGTTCTTCGTCGTGGACGTGCCCGGCGCCTCCCACCGGGTCGGCTGAACCGGCGGCAACCCCGCGGAGGGCAACCTCACGGGCCTTACCGGTCACCTGGCCGTCCGGGTTCGTCGATCTGCCGCCGGAACGGACGCAGCGGGCGGGAGACGCCGGCCCGGATCCCCGAGAGCGGACCACCGGCCGCCGCTAGGCTGGCCCGCGGCGGTGCACCCGCACCGTGGAAAAAGGACGGACGACGGTCGGCCCGGGTGGCGTCCCGCGACCGTCCTCGCCGGCCGCCCGTGTGGAAAGGGACTCGCATGGTGGACTTCTCCGGACTCGCCGACAAGGCCAAGAACCTGGTCGCCGAACATTCCGAGCAGGTGAAGGGCGGCGTCGACAAGGTCGGCGAGTTCGTCGGCAACAAGATCGGCCACGACAAGGTCGACCCGATCGAGGACAAGATCGGCGGCCTGGTCGACACGATCGCCGGCGACCGCACTCCCGACGGGCCGGCCACCCCGGCCACTCCCCCGGTGGTGCCGCCGCCCGCCGCACCGCCGGTGACCCCGCCGGTCTGACCCGCGACCGGCCCGGACCCATCCCGGTCCTGGCGGTTCCTCCGTGTGCGGGAACCGCCAGGATCTCCGAGCCAGCCGGGGCTCAGCCGAGGGCGGCGATGGCCTTCTCGACCCGCGGCGCGGACACCGGCACGGCGGTCCGCATGGGCTGGGCGAAGAGCGACACCCGCCATTCGGCGAGCAGCCGCCGGACCTCCCGGACGTCCGGGTCGTCGCGGCGCTCCGCGGGCAGCGCCGCCACCGCCGCCCGGAACCGTTCCTCCCACGGCAGCACCTCGGCCATCCGGGCCCTGTCCCGCTCGGGATCGGTGGGCAGTCGGACCAGTCGGCGGTCCAGCGCCTCGAGGTGGCGCTTGAGGTCGGTGAGGTGCGCGGACCCCGTGGCGCTGATGAACCGTGGCGGCAGCAGCGCCGCGAGCTGCGTCTTCGCGTCGATGATCGAGGCCGCGAGCACGCCACCGCGGAGGTCGGCCAACGTCGACTCGACCCGTTGTGCGGCGGTCAGCACGTCCGACGCGGCCACCACGACGTCCATCGTCGACGCGTCCAGGTGGGGTGACATCCGGGTCCGGACGGCGGCGAACGCCGCCTGGTCCCACACCGGACCACCGGCCCAGTCGAGCAGCGCGTCGATCGCGGCGAAGGTGGCGTCGGCGACCAGCTCGGAGAAACCGGCGTGCCGGCCGCTGACCGCGAGCCGCAGCAGCACCGGCTTGGGCAGCGTGTGCCGCAGGTACCCCTCGGGTGACCGCAGGGTCAGCTGCAGCAGCCGCCGGGTGCCGGACCGGGCGGCGCGCAGCTGGTCGGCCTCGGTGGCGAACACCCGCACCCCGACCGTCGTGCCCTCGTCGACCAGCGCCGGGTAGCCGCGCACCGCGAAGCCGTCGACGGTGGAATCGACGGTCCGCGGGACCGGCTCCGGCGGGAACGTCGTCAGCCCGGTGCGCTCCACCGACCCGGACGCCTTCGCCACCGCCCGCCGGGTGTCGCCGCGCAGCTGCTCCTGCATCGCCGACAGGTCCTTGCCGGCCGCCACCGGCGCACCGCCGGCGTCGACGATCTCGAAGGTCATCCGCAGGTGCGCCGGGATCTTCGTCGGATCGAAGTCCCCCGGATGCACGACGACCCCGGTGAGCTGGGTCAGCGCCTCGGCCAGCTGGTCGGGCAGCGCCCCGGACGTGCCGTCGGCGGTGATCCGCTGCAGCGCCGCGGCCGCGAAGTCCGGGACGGGGACGAACGCCCGCCGCAGCTGTTTGGGCAACGAGCGGATCAACGCGACCGCGAGGTCGGTGCGCAGTCCCGGGACCTGCGCGGCGAAGTGCTCCGGGGCGACCCGTTGCAGCACGGTCAACGGGATGGTGACGGTGACGCCGTCGTCGGCCCGGGTCGGGTCGAACACGTACTTCAGGTCCAGGTCGACCCCGGCGCTGGAGATGCGGTCGGGGAAGGCGTCCGCGTCGACGTCGGCGGCACCGGCGGCGACGAGGTCGGCCTCGGTGAAGGTGAGCCGCGCCTTGTCCGCGGGCGACGCCCGGCGGAACCAGGCGTCGAAGTGCGTGGCCGACAACGCCTGCGCCGGGACACGCGCGTCGTACAGCGCGAACAGCGTCTCGTCGTCGACGGCAATGTCCCGGCGGCGGGCGCGGTCCTCGCGCTCGGCGATCCGTTCCAGCAGCTCCTGGTTGTGCCGGAAGAAGGGGTGCCGGGTCCGCCAGTCACCCTCGACCAGCGCGTGCCGGATGAACAGCTCGCGGGACAGCTCCGGGTCGATCGAGGCGTAGCCGACCGAGCGGGCCGCGACGAGCGTGACGCCGAGCAGCGTCACCTTCTCCGTCGCCGCGGCCGAACCGCGCTTGGACTCCCAGCGCGGTTCCGAGTAGGACCGTTTGATCAGGTGCGCACCGACCTGCTCGGCCCAGCCGGGCTCGATGGACGCGACCATCCGTGCCCACAGCCGTGAGGTCTCCACCAGCTCGGCGGCCATCACCAGCTTGGGTTGCCGCTTGGCCAGCACCGATCCCGGCCAGATCGAGAAGCGGGCGCCGCGGGTGCCCTGGAAGTCGCGTTTGACCTCGTCCCAGCTGCCGATGTGGGCGAGCAGCCCGGACAGCAGCGCCTGGTGGATCCGGGTCGCGTCCGGTTCCCGCGGGGTCCCGGTGACCGTCTCCTTCTCCACCGTCAACCCGGTGGAGCGGGCGATCTGCCGGAGCTGACCGACGAGGTCCTGCCATTCGCGTACCCGCAGGTAGTGCAGGTACTCGGTGCGGCACATCCGGCGGAAGGCGTTGCCCGAGCGGTTGCGCCCCTCCTCCTGCAGGTAGTCCCACAGCTTCAGCAGCGACAGGAAGTCCGAGCGCGGGTCGTTGAAGCGGGCGTGGCTGGCGGTGGCCTTCTCGCGCTCCTCGACCGGCCGCTCGCGGACGTCCTGGATGGCCAGCCCCGCGGTGATGACGAGGACGTCGTGGATGCAGCCCAGCTCGTTCGCCGCCACGATCATCCGGGCGAACTGCGGGTCGATGGGCAGTGCCGACATGGTCCGGCCGACCGGGGTCAGCGCGACCTGCTCGGCGGTCGAGCCCGCCCGCAGGGCCCCGAGCTCGGCGAGCAGGGTCAGGCCGTCGCCGATCTGGCGCTGGTCGGGCGGGTCCAGGAACGGGAAGGTGCCGATGTCCCCGAGGTCCAGCGACGCCATCTGCAGGATGACCGAGGCCAGCGACGTCCGCTGGATCTCCGGGTCGGTGAACGCGGGCCGTGCGGCGAAGTCGTCCTCGCTGTACAGCCGGATGGCGATGCCGTTGGCGACACGGCCGCAGCGGCCGGCCCGCTGCCCGGCCGACGCCTGCGAGATCGGCTCGATCGGCAGCCGCTGCACCTTCGTCCGCAGGGAGTACCGGGAGATCCGGGCCGTCCCCGGGTCGATGACGTACCGGATCCCCGGCACGGTGAGCGAGGTCTCGGCGACGTTGGTGGCCAGCACGATCCGGCGGCCGGTGTGCGATTCGAACACGCGGTGCTGCTCGGCGCTGGACAGCCGACCGAAGAGCGGGATCACCTCGTAGCCGCGGCGGCGACCGGCCAGGTGGCCCTTGAGCACCTCCGCGGTGTCGCGGATCTCCCGCTCGCCGGACAGGAACACCAGGATGTCGCCGTCGCCGGGCGCGGCGCTCAGCTCGTCCACGGCGGCGCAGATGGCCTGCCCCTGGTCGATCTCGCCGGAGCGGGTGGCGCTGTCGTCACTGCCGTCGTCGTCGGGGTCGTCCGAGCCGACGACCGCAGCGCCCCACGGCCGGTAGCGCACCTCGACCGGGTACGTCCGCCCGCTGACCTCCACGATCGGCGCGCCGCCGAAGTGCTCGCTGAACCGCTGCGGGTCGATGGTCGCCGAGGTGATGATGATCTTCAGGTCGGGCCGCCGCGGCAGCAGCCGGGCCAGGTAGCCGAGCAGGAAGTCGATGTTCAGGCTCCGCTCGTGGGCCTCGTCGATGATGATCGTGTCGTAGCGGGAGAGCAGCCGGTCGCGGCTGATCTCGGCCAGCAGGATGCCGTCGGTCATCAGCTTGACCAGCGTCTTCGGGCCGGTGTGGTCGCCGAAACGGATGGTGTAGCCGACGGCGTCGCCGAGCTCGGTACCGGTCTCGTCGGCGATCCGCTCGGCGAGCGCCCGCGCCGCGATCCGCCGCGGCTGGGTGTGCCCGATCAGGCCGCGCACCCCGCGGCCGAGGTCCAGGCAGATCTTGGGAAGCTGGGTGGACTTCCCGGAGCCGGTCTCCCCGGCGACGATGACGACCTGGTGCGCGGCGATGGCCGCCTTGAGGTCGTCGACCCGGGCGCTGACCGGCAGCTCGTCCGGATAGTGGATGGCCGGCACGGCCGCACGGCGCAGCGCCAACCGCTCCTCCGCGCCGGTCACGGCCCGTTCGATCTCGGCCAGGGCCTCCCGCCGCTTTGCCTTGTCACGGACGCCGCCGGTCTTGCGGATGCGGCGGCCCAGGGTCTCGGCGTCGCGCGCCCCGAGCTCGTCGATGCGGGCGCGGAGCTGCGCCGCGTAGCCGGTGCCGCTGGTGCCGCTGGTGCCGCTGCCACTGTGACCGGTGCCGGTGCCGGTGCCGGTGCCGGTGCCGGTGCCGGTGCCGGTGCCGGTGCCGGTGCCACTGTTGCCGGTGCCGGTGCCGCTGTCACCGGTGTTCTCGGGACCGGTGTTCTCGGGACCGCTGTTCTCGCGACCGCTGTCGTGGTGGCTGTGTTCCGTGACCGACCGGGTACCGCTGTTCTCCGTCATGACCTGCTGCAGTTTAGGCGCGCGACCGGGGTCGGCGTCGTCGTCGGGCGCGACCGGGAAGATCGGCGGCCGCCCGCTGGTTACCGTGGTGCGGCAACCGCTGCCGCACCGGGAGGGACGATCCACCATGACCAGTACCGAGAACGCGGTCACCACGGACGCCGCCGCTGCGGCGCAGTCGGCCGACCTGTGGGTCCAGCGCACCGGCACCCGCACCTACACGGGCCGCAACAGCCGGGGCGCCGTGGTCAGCATCGGCCCGATCGAGAACGACGGCTCGTTCACCCCGGGCGAGCTGCTCAAGATCGCCCTGGCCGCCTGCACCGGATTGACCACCGACGCCGTCCTCGCCCGCCGGCTCGGGGACGACTTCGACGCGACCATCACGGTCGAGGGCGCCAAGGACGTCGACGCCGACCGGTACCCGGCCATCACCGAGAACCTGCTGGTCGATGTGGCGGGGCTGTCGCCCGCCGAGTTGAAGCGGCTGCTGACCATCGTCCACCGGTCGGTCGAGGAGCACTGCACGGTGGGCCGCACGGTCAGCACGGGCACCGAGGTCACGCTCCAGGTGAACGGCGATGTCGCTCACTGAGAGCAACCGGCCGCCCGCTTCCACGGTCGGGCGCGCATCGACGCCGGTGCCGCACGCTGTGCGTCCGGTCGGACCCGTTCGACGTCACGCTGGGCTGTCACTTCATCCTTTCGTGTGGTCAGGGCCAGGACGGATCTGCTGATCCTGCCGCCGAACAGGGGCCGACTCGCTAGACTGGGCTGCGTCGTCGCGGTGCTCGAACGATGCGGTGAGTAACGGAGCTGCTGTCGACGTCGCCGATCGCGCCGCATCCGTGCGCCGCTGACAACCCCGGCGGACGGACGTCCGTCGACGACCCGCGGACGACGAGCAGCGAAGGATCAGCACCGGTGGAGGGAAGCGACGCGCGTGGCCCCGGGGGCCCGCCGCCGAGCCGATCGGGCTGGCTGACCTCGCAGTCGCGGCCGTCCCGGATCTACTTCCTGGTGATGATGGCCGTGGGTGTCGTGGCGCTGGCCGCCGCGGCCTTCCAACCGGGGTGGTCGGGCACCGAAACGCCCTGGCTGTCGGTGGCCGGCTGGACCGTGCTGGCGGCGCTCACCTCTTTCAGCATCGGCCTGCAGCTGCGCAAACTCGCCGACGGCTCCGGCACCGTCACCATGCGCGACGTGTGGACGCTGTCGGCGCTGTTCATCTGGAACCTCCCCGCCGCCCTCGTGGTGAACCTGGCGCTGGTGCTGTGGTCGGAGGCGGTGACCAAGACCAGGGTCGAGGACCGCCCGTTCGTGCCGGCCCGGGCCGGGTTCAACGCGGCGTTCACCACGGTGGCGCTGGTCGCCGCCTGGGGGGTCGTCGCGGTCGACGGCGGTCCGGACGCCGCCACCTGGAAGACCTGGCTACTGGCCGGGATCGTCTTCGAGGCGGTCACGGTGATCGCCGTCGAGCTGCACGTCGCCCTGAACCGGGCGCCACGACGGCTGTCCCAGGCGTTGATCGTGCTCGGCGCGATGTGCCTCACCGAGGTGCCGCTGGCGATCGTGCTGACCGTGAGCTGGGCCGCCGATCCGGTGCTCACGGTGTTCCTCGCGTTCCCGATGTTCGTCGCCGCCGCAGGGCTGCAGTACATCCTGGAGTTCATCGAGCTGCGCGACCTGGTCTCCACCGACAGCCGGACCGGTCTGCTCACCCCCGCCGCGTGGCGCGACGCGACCGAGAAGCTGGTCCGTACGCAGAAGGTGGCCATCCTGATGGCCGACCTCGACGGATTCAAGGCCCTCAACGACACCTACGGCCACCTGGCCGGCGACGAGATCCTCCGGCAGGTCGGTGACATCCTCATCTCCTCGATCCGGCCGCTGGACCTGGCCTGCCGCTGGGGCGGCGAGGAGTTCGTGCTGGTGCTGGCGAACACGTCGGTGCGCGACGCGGTGCTGGTCGCCGACCGGATCCGTGCCCGCGTCGCCGACGAGGCCCGGCACAACGGAGCCCGGGTGACCATCTCCATCGGCGTGGCGGGGTGCCCGCCGACCGGGTCGCAGCAGCTGGCGCAGGCCCTCACGGCGACGATGGGCCTCGCCGACGAGGCGCTGTACCGGGCCAAGGGCGAGGGTCGCAACCGGGTGGCGGCGATCGGCGCCGAGGCCCGCTGACCGGCGACGAGGTGTTTCTCTGCGTAACCGCGTGATCACATCAGGTGCCATGAGTCCCCCTCATGACCTGTTGATCTCCGGAGGGGCGTCCCAGACCATGACCACCATCGAACCGCACCACCGGCCACCGGCCACGGAATTCCCGACGGCCCTCCCCGCCGCGTCGGCGCGGCCGAAGGCGAACCTGCTGGACGTCATCGTGAACTCGGTGTTCGCGGGCATGGTGCCGTGGATCGTGCACGGCTTCCTCAGCGGTCCCGGTCGGTTCGAGTTGGCCGCCTGGACCTGCTTCGGTCTGAGCCTGACGCTGTTCCTGCTGACCAACCGGCACGCCGGGAAGCGGCGGATCCTGCCGCTGGAAGTGTTCGACATCGCCTGGTTCGTGCTGCTGATCGGCGTCGGGTACGTCGCCTCGGACGCGCAGATCGACTGGTTCGAGGACTGGAGCGGTGAGCTGAGCTTCGGCGCCCTGGCCGCCTTCGTGTTCATCGGCATCCTGCGCCGCAGGCCCTTCACCCTCGCCTACGCCAAGCGCGAGACGCCGCCGGAGATGTGGACGTCGCCGCTGTTCATCTCCATCAGCACCCGGATCAGCCTGGTGTGGGGCCTGTCCTTCGTCTTCGGCGCCCTGAGCAGCCTCGCCGGATACCTCTTCAACCACGGCGGCAACACGTTCTGGACCGGCTGGGTGCTGCAGATCGCCGCCAACCTGTTCGCCCTGGCCTTCACCGAGTGGTACCCGCAGTGGAAGAGGGCCACGGTCCTGCAGCGCGTCGGCAAGCCGACCGAGCCGCCGGCCTCGGCCTTCGCACTGGTCATCTGGGTCCCGGGCTTCCTGGCCGTCGTCGGGATCGCCGGCATCCTCACCGACGCGGTGTCGACGTCGACGGGCGCCTGGATCTCCGGCATCAGCGCCCTGGTGTGGGTGCGGATGAACTCCGAACTGCGCCGCCGTGCCGCGGCCGCCGCTGCCGCCGGGACCCCGTCGGCGACCCGAGCCGGCTGACCCACCGCGGACGACACCGCCCCCGACCGCGGCTGCGGTCGGGGGCGGTGTGGCATCCCGGGGCGGATCAGGAGTCGCTGTCGACCCAGTCGAAGGTCTTGGTGACGGCCTTCTTCCACTGGCCGTAGGCCTTCTCGCGGTCGGCCGCGTCCATCTGCGGCTCCCAGCGCTTGTCCTCGGCCCAGTTGGTGCGGATGTCGTCCTCGTTGGCCCAGAACCCGACGGCCAGACCGGCCGCGTAGGCCGCACCGAGGGCGGTGGTCTCGGCGACGACCGGCCGGATGACCGGAACCCCCAGGATGTCGGCCTGGAACTGCATCAGGGTCTCGTTGACGACCATGCCGCCGTCGACCTTGAGCTCGGTGAGGTCCACCCCGGAGTCGGCGTTCATCGCGTCCAGCACCTCGCGGGTCTGGAACGCCACCGACTCCAGGACGGCGCGGGCCAGGTGGCCCTTGTTGACGTAGCGGGTCAGGCCCACGATGGCGCCGCGGGCGTCCGCCCGCCAGTACGGCGCGAACAGCCCGGAGAACGCCGGCACGAAGTAGGCGCCGCCGTTGTCCTCGACGCCCTTGGCCAGGTCCTCGATCTCGGAGGCGTCCTTGATCATCCCGAGGTTGTCCCGGATCCACTGCACCAGCGAGCCGGTGACGGCGATCGAGCCCTCCAGGGCGTAGACCGGCGCGTTGTCACCGATCTTGTAGCAGACGGTCGTCAGCAGGCCGTTCTTGGACGGCACCTTCTCGGTGCCGGTGTTGAGCAGCATGAAGTTGCCGGTGCCGTAGGTGTTCTTCGCCTCGCCCTTGGACAGGCACGCCTGCCCGAAGGTGGCCGCCTGCTGGTCGCCGAGGATGCCGGCGACCGGCACGCCGGCCAGCACGCCGCGCTCGCGGACCTTGGCGTACACCTCCGACGACGAGCGGATCTCCGGGAGCATGGACATCGGGATGCCCATCTCCTCGGCGATCTCCGGATCCCAGGACAGCGTGTCCAGGTCCATCAACAGGGTGCGGGAGGCGTTGGTCGGTTCGGTGATGTGCAGGCCGCCCTGGACGCCGCCGGTCATGTTCCACACGACCCAGGTGTCCATGTTGCCGAACACCAGGTCACCGGCCTCGGCCTTCTCCCGGGCGCCCTCGACGTTGTCCAGGATCCAGCGGACCTTCGGCCCGGAGAAGTAGGTGGCCAGCGGCAGGCCGACCTTGGCCTTGTAGCGGTCCTGGCCGCCGCCGAGCGCACCGAGCTGCTGGCAGATGGCGTCGGTGCGGGTGTCCTGCCAGACGATGGCGTTGTAGACGGGCTTACCGGTGGTGCGGTCCCAGACCAGTGCGGTCTCGCGCTGGTTGGTGATGCCGACGGAGGCGATGTCGGCGGGCTTGAGGTCGGCCCGGGCCAGCGCCTCGGCGACGACCTCACGGGTGTTGTCCCAGATCTCCAGGGCGTCGTGCTCGACCCAGCCGGCCTTCGGGAAGATCTGCTCGTGTTCCTTCTGGGCGACCGAGACGACCCGGCCCTCACGGTTGAAGATCATGCAGCGGGTCGAGGTGGTGCCCTGGTCGATCGCGGCGACGAACTGTTCGCTCATGCGGGGACTTCCTTGTCCTGTTCAGGTGACGCGGTGGGAAGAGGAGGGACGGCAGCGGGGGGTGGCGTGCGCCGGGTCAGGAGACGACCGGCAGGTCGAGGGTGCCCTTGGTGGCCAGGTACAGCAGGCCGGCCAGCACGGCACCGATGATCGGGCCGACGATCGGGACCCACGAGTAGCCCCAGTCCGGCGTGCCCTTGCCCCTGATCGGCAGGATCGCGTAGGCGATGCGGGGGCCGAGGTCACGGGCCGGGTTGATGGCGTACCCGGTCGGGCCGCCGAGGCTGTTGCCGATGCTGAGGACGACGAACGCGACACCGGCGTAGCCGAGGCCCGAGTTGCTCTCCGGGGTCATGAGGATCCAGAAGATCAGCACGAACGTGCCGATCACCTCGGTGACGACGTTCCAGCCGTAGCTGCGGATGGCCGGGCCGGTGGAGAAGATGCCCAGGGTGCCCTCGGGGTTGGGCTCCTCGTCGAAGTTCTTCTTGAAGGCGGCCCAGGCCAGCACGGCACCGATGAACGCCCCGAGCAGCTGCGCCAGGATGTAGATCGGGACGTCACTCCACGGGGTGCCGCCGGAGACGGCCAGACCGATGGTGACGGCGGGGTTGAGGTGGGCGCCGGAGCGCCACGAGACGGTGGCGCCGACGAACACCGCCATCGCCCAGCCGAAGTTGATGAGCAGCCATCCGCCGTTCGTGCCCTTGGACTTCTGCAGGACGACGGTGGCGACGACGCCGGTACCGAGCAGAATCAGCATTCCTGTGCCGATCGTCTCCCAGAGGAAGATCGTGCCGAGTGAGGGGGACAACGGTGTCCTTTCGACGGGCGCCGGCGTCGATGCCGGCGCGCTCGGTGAGGGGCCCGGCCGGGGTGGCCGGGCGCCCGGTGGTGCGCCGGGGTCAGGCGCCCGTGGTGCCTCCGACCGCGGCGCTCGCCCCGACGCGGACGTCGGGCGCGCCCAGCCGCGCGGCGTCGGCGGTGCGGTCGTCGGGCTGGACCTGCGAGTCGCGCTCGGCATCGACCCGCGCCCGGTAGTGCTCGACCTCGTCGATGACGGCGGCGTCGTCCCAGTCGAGCAGCGGCGCCACGAGTTGGGCGACCTCCTCGGCCGAGTCGACCCCGCGGTGCCAGGTGTCGATCGAGATGCGGGTGCGGCGGGCCAGGATGTCGTCCAGGTGCAGCGCGGCCTCGTGCGAGACGGCGTAGACGATCTCGGCCTTGAGGTACTTCGGCGCGGACGGCAGTTCCTCGCCCAGCTCCGGGCGGTCCTGGATCATCTCCAGGATCTCGGTGATCGCGCTGCCGTACCGGCCGAGCAGGTGCTCGACGCGGTCGACGGACAGTCCGCTGTCGGCGGCGATCTTGTCCTTGTTGTTGAGCAGCGCGCGGTAGCCGTCGGCACCGATCAACGGGGTCCGGTCGGTGACCGACTTCGGCGCGCCACCGGGGAGCATCTTCACGGCCTCGTCGACGGCGTCCTCGGCCATCACCCGGTAGGTCGTGTACTTGCCGCCGGCCACGATGACCAGGCCGGGCACCGGCGCGACGACGGCGTGCTCACGCGAGAGCTTGGAGGTGTCGTCGCTCTCGCCCGCCAGCAGCGGCCGCAGACCCGCGTACACACCGACCACGTCGGCGCGGGTCAGCGGCGTCTCGAGGAGGCCGTTGGCGTGGTCGAGGATGTAGTCGATGTCCATCTCGCTGGCCGCGGGGTGCGCCAGGTCCAGGCTCCACGGGGTGTCGGTGGTGCCGATGACCCACAGGTCGTCGCTCCACGGGCACGGGATGATGAACAGCAGGCTCTTCTCGGTCTCGGTGATGAGGCCGAACTGGCAGTCGATCTTGTCCCGCGGGATGAGCACGTGCACGCCCTTGGACGCGGTGACCCGGAACGAGCCCTTGCCGCCGATCATCCGCTGGATCTCGTCGGTCCAGACGCCGGCCGCGTTGACCACGCACTTGGCGCGCACCTCGAAGTCGTTGCCGCTCTCGAGGTCCTTCACGGTCGCGCCGGTCACCCGGTTGCCCTGGCGCAGGAAGCCGGTGACCCGGGCACTGGTGGCCGCGACGGCGCCGTAGGCGACGGCGGTGCGGGTGATCATCATCGTGTGCCGGGCGTCGTCGATCTGGCCCTCGTAGAACTTGATCGCCCCGTGGATCTGGCCCTTCTTGGCCCCCGGGAAGATCTTCATCGCGGTCTTCTTCGACAGGTGCTTGTGGTGCGCGGGCACCCCCTTGCCGGCGCCGAGCACGTCGTAGACGCCGATGCCGAGTCCGACGTAGGCCCGGTCGTAGACCGGCTTCTCGAGCGGGTAGAGGAACGGCACCGGCTTGGCCAGGTGCGGGCACAGGTCGTCCAGGATCAGCGACCGCTCGCGCAGCGCCTCGAACACGAGGTGGAAGTTGAGCTGCTTGAGGTAGCGCAGACCGCCGTGGACGAGCTTGGACGAGCGGCTGGAGGTGCCCGACGCGAGGTCACGGGCCTCGACGATGGCGACCTTGAGCCCGCGGCTGGCGGCGTCCAGGGCGGCACCGGCACCGACGACGCCGGCCCCGATGACCAGCACGTCGAACTCGGTGGTGGACAGATCCTGCAGGGCCTGACGACGAGCCGACGGGCTCATCGCGGCGGAGACGAAACTCATTGCGTATTTCCTCCATGGTGGCCGCGCCGTTGCTGGCGAGAGGGATGACACGAACCTAGGAGCGTCCTGTGACCCCGACAACACACGGGGTTCGACAATGCCGAACGCGCGCCGGTTCGACATTGCCGAACGCAATCCCCGGATCGGGGTACTGTGACGGCGTGCCGGGGTCCATCCAGTCGATCGAACGCGCCGCGGCGATCCTGCGCCTGCTGGCCGAGAGCGACGACCCGATGGGCCTGCTGCAGATCTCCGGCGCGCTGGACCTGGCCAAGGGCACGGCCCACGGCCTGCTGAGCACCCTCACCGACGTCGGGTTCGTCGAGCAGCCGCACCCGGCCGGGCCGTACCGCCTGTCCGACGACATGGCCGGCCTCGGACGAAACCGCCTGGACGCCAACGAGTTGCGGTCCCGGGCCCTGAACTGGACCGACGCACTCGCCGCGCGCAGCGGCGAGGCCGCGAAGGTGGCGGTGTTCCGCGACGGCCGGGCCGTCGTCGCCCACCACGTGTTCCGGGTGGCCGGCGAGCACCGCAGCGGGCAGCGGCTGCTCACCGGCACCGAGGTGCCACTGCACGCCACCGCCCTGGGCAAGGTGCTGCTGGCCTTCGAGCCTGCGGCCGCCCGCAGCATCGTCGGGCGCGAGCTGTCCAGCCTGACCTACCGCACGGTCACCGACCGGGTGGCGCTCTACCGCGACCTGGCCGGCGTCCGGGATCTCGGCTGGGCGGCCGCGGTGGACGAGGCCGGTCCCGACGTCGCCGACATCGCCGCACCCGTACGGGACCGTGGCGGCTACGTTGTGGCGGTGGTCGGCATCGAGGGCGCCAAGGACCGGATCTGCGACGAGCGCGGCCGGCCCCGTCCCACGCTGGTCTCCCACGTCGTGCGCGCCGGTCGCGACATCTCCCGCGAGCTGGGCCACGGACGCGGCCTGTGAAGCGACGCTACGTCGCCGCGCTCGACCAGGGCACGACGTCCAGCCGCTGCATCGTGTTCGACCACGACGGCCGGATGATCGCCATCGCCCAGCGGGAACACCGCCAGTACTACCCGCGCCCGGGCTGGGTGGAGCACGACGCGGTCGAGATCTGGACGACCGTGCAGCGGGTGATCCGGCAGGCCGTCGCCGACGCCGGCATCGCCGCGTCCGACATCGCCGCCCTGGGGGTGACCAACCAGCGCGAGACCATGGTGGTCTGGGACCGGGCCACCGGCGTCCCCGTGCACCGGGCGATCGTCTGGCAGGACACCCGGACGGCCGGGCTGCTGGCCGAGCTCGACCACACCGACGCCGCCGAGCAGATCCGCGCCCGGGCGGGACTGCCGTTGGTCACCTACTTCAGTGGGGCGAAGCTGCGGTGGCTGCTGGACTCCGACGCGGACCTGGCCGACCGCGCCGCCCGCGGCGAACTGCTGTTCGGCACCATGGACACCTGGATCACCTGGAACCTCACCGGCGGCACGGCCGGTGGCCGGCACGTCACCGACGTCACCAACGCCAGCCGCACGATGCTGATGAACCTCGAGACGCTGGACTGGGACGACGCGCTGCTGGAGATCTTCCGGGTGCCCCGGTCGATGCTGCCCGAGATCCGGTCCACCGTCGGCGTGGTCGGCACCACCGTCGACCCGGTGGCCGACATCCCGATCGGTGCCCTGATCGGCGACCAGCAGGCGTCGCTGTTCGGTCAGGGGGCGTTCGACGCAGGTGAGGCCAAGTGCACCTTCGGCACCGGCGGCTTCCTGCTGCTCAACACCGGCACCGAGATCACCCACTCCCGCCACGGTCTCATCACCACGGTGGCGCACCGCATCGACGGCGAGCCCGCGGTGTACGCGCTCGAGGGCTCGATGGCCATGACCGGCGGGTTGGTGCAGTGGTGCCGTGACAGCCTGCGCCTGATCAAGACGCCGTCGGAGATCGAGACGCTGGCCGCACAGGTCCCCGACAACGGCGGATGCTATGTGGTGCCGGCCTTCTCGGGCCTGTTCGCGCCGCACTGGGACGCCGGGGCGCAGGGCCTCATCATCGGGCTGACCTCGTTCGTGACCCGCTCGCACATCGCCCGGGCGGTGCTCGAGGCGACCGCCTGGCAGACCTACGACGTGGTCGACGCGATGAACGGGGACGCCGGCCTGCGTGCCTCCCGGTTGGTCGTCGACGGCGGCATGACCGCCGACAACCTGCTGATGCAGATGGTCGCCGACGTCCTGGACATCCCGGTGGTGCGGCCGATGATGGCCGAGACGGTGGCCCTGGGCGCGGCCTACGCGGCGGGGCTGGCCGTCGGGTACTGGCCCGACCGGGCGGCGCTGCGGCGGCACTGGCACGTGGCCGCCGAATGGCTGCCCGGGATGGACGCGCAACGCCGTGACCGCGAACTGGCCTCGTGGCGGCGGGCGGTGGAGTTGGCCATCGCCTGGGGCCGCCCCGCGGCGGGCCGCTGAGCGGCGCTCACCGGGTGTGTCCGCCGGCGTGGCGAACGGGGGTCGCAGCCCGGCCTGACCGCGCCGGTACGGGATCCGGCACACCCTGGGTCACCTCGGCCGCGCACGGAATCACCCGGTGAATCCAGGTCCGCCCTGTTGTCACGGTGCTACCCAACGTACATAGTTGATGGCAATCGGTAACCATAACCACGAGGCGGTCTGTATGCGGTGGAAGTCCGGTCGACGCGGCGCGGCGCCGACGGCGGCGGTGCTGGCGGTCGCGGTGCTCGCGTCCCTCACGACGGCGGTGGGCGGTTCGCCGGCGGCCGCGGCGGCGCCGGCCCCGGTGATCGAGATCGGCGATCCGGCCAGCGAGGTGCTCGCCAGCATCCAGATCATCGACGCCACCCGGCGGTCCGTGGAGGACGGCGGTGACACCGGACCGGCCACCGGCCTGCAGCCCCCGGGCACCGACGAGCCGCTGTACGTGCCGGCCGACCTCGTCACCGACACCAGCTGGACCACCGAGGCGGCCGCCGTCCCGGACCGGACCACCGATCCCCGCACCAACCTCGTGACGCCTCGGACGTCGGTGATGTACGAGTCGGCGATCAGCGCCGGCCTCGTCCGGCTCAGCGCGGTGGAGTGCGTCTCCGGGCGTGCGGCCAATCCCAACTCCGACCACCCGGGCGGCCGCGGCTGCGACTTCATGTACGACCCGAACTCGGCCGCCGGCGTGTCCGCGGGGTGGCGGGCGGCCAACTGGCTGGTGGCCAACCAGGCCGCTCTCGGCGTCAAGTACGTGATCTGGCAGGGCATGATCTGGAACGCCCGGTCCCGGCCCGGTCCGTGGACGGTCTACACCTCCAGCGCCTACGGGTGCCCGAACCCGGCCAACCTGACCGGCTGTCACTACGACCACGTGCACGTGTCCATGTACTGACCCGCAGTCGACCACAGTCGACCGCAGTCGACCGCAGACAACCCAAGTCGCCCTAAGACGACCGCGGACGACCGCGGTCGACCGCGGTCATCGCTGCCGGCGCCGGGCCGACCGACTGAACCGGACGGCCCCGCCGACCGTGTGTGCAGGCATGGAGGTCCGACGTGCCCGACGATGAACTGCAGTTGATGCGGGTGCTGCACGACGAGCACAGCGCGGCGTTGTGGGCGCACGTCGTCCGGCTGACCGGGGACCGGGCGTTCGCCGAGGACGTCGTCCAGGAGACGCTGCTGCGCGCGTGGCGGCACCCGCGGGTGCTGGACCAGTCCGGGAACTCCGCGCGGGCCTGGCTGTTCACGGTGGCCAAGAACCTCGTCATCGACGACTGGCGCAAGGGCCGCCGCCGCCTCGAGGCCACCACCTCCGAGCTGCCCGAGCGCGCCACCGTCGACGACATCGACGCCCGGCTGCAGGCCTGGGAGGTCGACGAGGCGATGCGCCGGCTGTCCGTCCCACACCGCGAGGTGCTGACGGAGTGCTTCTTCCGTGGGCACTCCGTGCAGGAGGCGGCCACCAACCTGGGCATCCCGCCCGGGACGGTCAAGTCCCGCTGTCACTACGCGCTGCGGGCGCTGCGGCTCATCCTCGACGAGATGGGGGTCACCGGTGTCTGACGACCCGTTCCGCACCTGGGACGGCCCCTACGTGCTGGGGGCGCTGTCCAAGGACGACCGCGCGGACTTCGAGGAACACCTGCGGGAGTGCACCGCCTGCCGGGAGGCGGTGGGTGAGCTGGCCGGTATCCCCGGGCTGCTGACGCGAGCGCGACCGCCGCTGGACGACCCCGCCGACGAGCCGGCGCCGGACCTGCTGCCCGCGCTGCTGTCCGTGGCCCGTCGGGACCGCCGGCGCCGTCGGCTGGTGGGCGCCTCCGGATGGCTGGCCGCGGCCGCGTGCGCCGCCGGCCTGGCCCTGGTCACGCTCCCCCCCGAACCCGCCGACGCGGTCGTGTTGTCGCCGATGCAGCAGGTCGGCGACACGACGGTCGCCGGCGAGGCCGGCGTGCAAGCGGTGCGCTGGGGAGCCCGGATCGAGGTCCGGTGCCGCTACGCCGAGGACGAGGACAGCGACGAGAGCTACGCGCTGCGGGTCTTCGACCGCTCCGGCGGTTCCCAGATCGTCGGCACCTGGAAGGTGGTCCCCGGCCGGACCACGACGATGGACGCCTCGACGGCCATCGCGGGCGACGACATCGGCAAGCTGGAGGTCCTGTCCGGCGAGGACGTGGTGCTGCGGCTCCCCCGCTGAACCGGCTGGGTCCGGGTGCGGGCCGGCCGACGCCCGAGCCTCCGCGCACCTGGATACCGGGCACCGGTCGCCGCGCCGTGTGGGTGAGGCCGGTCGACGCCCGCAGCCGGCGGGTTCAGAGCGGCGGCACCGCCGCCGGGTCGGGCCGCCACCGCCAGCGCTCGGCCACGCCGGGATCGTTGGCCGCCAGCACCGCGCCGAGCACGGCGTCGGGATCGCAGCCGTACAGGCCCGACCCCCACGCCTGGTTGGCCTCGAGCACCACGAGGCGGCCGTCGGCGAGCCGGGCGACGTCCAGCACCGCCGCCGGCGGGACCGCGTCGCCGCTCAGGCCCCCCAGCAGGTCGGCGACGTGCGCAGCCGCCTCGACGTGGAACGAGGCCCGGTGGGTGTGCAGCAGCGGTCCCCAGGGCTCGTCCTGCACCCGGTACGCCGAGGCCGTGAGCACCTCGCGGCCCCGGGTGAACACGGGGTACTCGGAGTCGATGTCCAGCCAGTCGCGGGTGGCCAGCAGCTCGACCGGCAGGTTCCCGGCCGCGGCCATCACGGCGTCGAACTCCGCGACACCGGGATACCGACGAGCCGGCACCAGCCGGCTCTTGGCGTCGGCCAGTTTGACGAAGACCGGGCCGGTGGTGAGCATCCCCCGGGCGCCGGCGGGCCCGACGCGGTGCCAGGCGCGGCCGGTGACGGCCGGCCCTAGACCGGCGAACCACTCCGGCGTCGGTCCGGACAGCCGCAGCGGGACGCCGCGGTCCAGCGCCTGCGCGAGCAGTCCACCCGGCGCCCGGAACGCCGATCCGGGCGCCGCCGCCGCCGCCACCTCCGCAGGGGTCGGGCCCGGTTCGACGACGGTCAGCCCGCGGCGGGTCGCGGCCGCCCGCAGCCCGGTCCGGCTGTGTTCGTCCCGCGCGTACAGCACCAGTGTTCGAGGCTCGCCCATGCGTCGAGTGTGGACCGCGCGACGGGTCAGCCGACCCGGTCGTCCCCGCCCAGCCAGTCGCCCAGCCCGTCGTCGGCGCCGCGCCACCGGGCGGGGCCGGCGACCCATTCGGCGTCGGTGAGCACCAGGTCGGCGAAGGTCTCCTGGACACGGCGCCGGTCGTCGTCGACGCCGGTGAACACCATCCGGGTGCTCGGCGGGACGCTGTCCCAGCCGCCGCCGTGACCGATGCTCACCTGACCGCCGGCACCGTCCCAGACGCACACGGTGTCGCGGCGGGTCGGGAGCACGAACCGCCCACGGGAGCGCAGCCGGCCCGATCCGAGGTCGGCGATCCGGTCGAGGAAGCGGCCCGGATGCAGCGGACGGTCCGACACCAGGTCCAGACTCCACACGCCGTGGGCGTCGGCGACCTGCGGCGGCTGCACGCGCCTCGGGTCCAGCCGGGCCTCGGCGAGCGCGGCGCGGTGGCGCATCCGGAACAACTCGACGCCGACCGTCTCGTACAGCGACGAACGGCTGCTGCCGCGGCCGCGGAGATGGTCGACCAGGGTGAGCCCGGCCGGGTCCTCGCCGACGGTGAGCAGCAGGTCGGCGTGCGCGATCTGCGCCCCCAGGGCCTCCCCGACGCTGCGCCGGTCGTCGGCGCCGGCACCCAGCGAACGGTCGGACAACAGGTCGTCGCCCATGATGTCGTCGGTGACGGTGTCGACGTCGACCACGGCGAGGACGCCGGCCAACCGGACACCGAGCCGACGCGCGATGTCCGGAGCGGCGAGCGGACGGCTGGCCGGGGTGGCCTCGGCGGTGGCGGGTGACAGCAGCACGATCCGGTCCCACCGCCGGTGGCCGACCATCCGGGCCAGCGTCGGCATCGCGCCGTCACGCACCGCGCAGCCCATGCAGGCGTGGTCCATCAGGACGGTCTCGTCCTCGACGATCCCGGCGCTGTCGCTGATCACGCGGCGGAGCTCCCCCTCGTCGGGGTGCAGGTCGATGCGCAGCACCGCGGTGCGGGGCAGCTCGGTGAGGGCCGAGGCGGCGGTCATCTCACGCAGGATCGGGTCGACGGTGGACACGACGACGACGGGCACGGGCACGGGACGGCCTCTCTGGGCGGGGCGGGGACGGGTCACCAGCTGCACTTCCGGACGCCGGGGAGCTCACCGCGGTGGGCCGTGCCCCGGAAAGTGATACGCGACAGAGCCAACCGGTGGAGATGGCCGCGGGGGCGGCCGTCGGAGGCGTCGCGGTTCCGCAGCCGGGCCGGGCTCGCGTCCGGCGAGAACCGTTGCTGCGCAACCCGGGCCGCGGCACTGGTTGCCGGGGCCGTACCCGGTGCGGCGATCAGGACCTGGAGGGTGCTCCGGCGGTCGGGGTCCGCGGCAACCATCAGCCGGCGCCGGTCGTTGCGGACGATCCTGGAGTTCCCGTCCATCAGATCCGCTCACCGCAGGCCCGGATGCGGGCGCCGGCGGCCTCGATCCCGTTGCGGTCCACGCGCTTCACGCACGGGCACTCAGCCGCAACCCCGGCGGTGCGACCGAGACCGGGAACGACATGGCGGTGGCGCTGGACGTCGGGCTCCCCGCGGCGGGAGGTGCCGACGTGGCTGTGCGACACGGAGTGGCCGTCGCCGGGTCCGGCGCCGGTCAGCTGGCAGCGGTCGGACATGGAACTGATCGTCGGGTTCGGGCGCAACGGTCGTCAGCCCTGACGGGCTTTCCACTCCGGGTTCCGCCGGTCGACCACGTGGACCTTCCCGTGGCGGCGGGCCACGAGTGAGCCGTCCTTCTTCTCCAGTGCGCGCAGTGATGCCCGGACCTTCATCGGCGTCCTCTCCTCGACGGTGACCTCACGGCTCGAGCCGTTCGGGGTGGCGCTGGTGGTAGCGGACGAGCCGGCCGGGGATCCTCACCCGGCGGCCCGCGATCTCGACCGTGTTCAGGGCCGGCAGCTGCGCCTGCGACTGCGCACGGCGGGACCGGGTGCCGGACCGTGACGTCTTCCGTGGGGGACCGCCATCACCGGCTCCGGGTGCCGTACCGGCGGCGGAACTTCTCGATCTGCCCTTCGGTGTCCAGAACGCGAGCCTGTCCCGTCCAGAACGGGTGGGACGCGCTGGTGACGTCCACGACGACCAGCGGATAGGTGCGCCCGTCCGACCACGTGACGGTGGCGTCGCTGGTCACGGTCGAGCGCGTCAGGAACGCGTCGCCGGTGCTCGCGTCCCGGAACACCACCGGGTGGTAGTCGGGGTGGATACCGCTTCTCATCGTCTTTCCTCGTGCCGGGAACTCCTCCGAACGCTACACTAATGATTGTCGTTCTCATTAGTGTAGCGCCGACCAGGAAGGTCCGATGGACAGCACCGACACCCGGCCGTTCGTGAAACGGCGCTCGACCGCCGGCACCGGCCACCGCTGCGTGACCCGCACGAACCGCCGCGACGATCCCGAGCGGCTGACTCTGCTCCGGTACGAACGCTGCGTCCGGCGGCGCGTCGAGTTGCGCGAGGAGCGGTGAGCGCGAGCGCGGCACCCGCCGCGGGGACGACCGCCGACCGGCCGCGAAGGCGACACCACTCGGCACGGTCGACGACAAGGATGTGACTCTGTTGCGGCGCTTCATCTCCGACCGCGGCAAGATCCGCAGCCGCCGCGTCACCGGGCTCAGCCCGTCCGACCAGCGGCAGGTCGCGACCGCGATCCGCAACGCCCGCGAGATGGCCCTGCTGCCCTACCCCGGCGGCGCGGGGCGCTGAGACGTGCGGCGAGGAGGCGACGGCAGTGCCGCGCGTCCGACCCGCTGCCCGCGGTGCGCACCGGTCCGGTGCGCACCGCCCTCGGCCTCCCTCTCGACGATGTCACCGTCGGCATGACGAGCCCCGCTCCTACGGCTGATGCGGCATTCTGCCCCGACTCCCCGACTCCCCGACCCCCCGACTCCCCGACTCCCCGACGAGCCGCCCGAGCGGCGCCGTGCGCTGCCCACGGAGCGCACCACTCTCGGCCTCCCGTCGGAGCACCTGACCGCGGTCGTGGTGAGCCCTGCTCCTACGCGCTGATCCGGCACGCTGCCCCGCTGCCCGACGAGCCGCCGCAGCGGCGCCGCGCCCCTCACCGGCTCACTCCGCCGGGTCGACGCCGGTGGTCACGAACTCCTCCGCGATGTCGTGCAGTTTTCGGTTGCGGTCCTGCGACGCGTGCACCAGCAGGCCGAACGCCTGCTGTGCGGTGATCTTGTGACGCTCCATCAGGATCCCCTCGGCCCGCCCGATCACGTCGCGATGGGTCATCGCCGCACGGAGTTGCTGGTTCTCCTCGGCTCCGATCATCGCGATCGAGGCGTGGCTGGCCAGGAGCAGCCCGATCTGTTCGTCCCGGTCGTCGAACGCCGCGGCGTCGGCGGAGTACAGGTTGAGGGCACCGAGGTCGTCGGCGTGCACGTAGAGCTGCACGGCGAGCATCGACAGGATGCCCAGGTCGGCGGCGGCACCGGCGAACGCCGGCCAGCGGGGATCGACGCGCAGGTCGTCGACCCGGACCGTCAGCTGCTCCCGGATGGCGTCCAGGCAGGGCCCTTCACCGGTGCGGTACTGCACCTCGTCGATCCGCCGGACCGTCGGATCGGTGGCCGCGGGGGTGGTGATCCGGCGACGCCGGTCGATCCGGCTGATCCCGGCGTACGTGGCACCGGGGATGTTGACCACGGCGGCGTGCACGATCGCGTCGAGCGTCCGGTCCAGGCCGGGCGCCTGCTGCAGCGACCTCGCCATGTCGCTCAGCTGCCGGGCCAGGTTGTGGTCGGGCTGGCGCCCGCCGCTGGTCATGCCACGATCGGTGGAACGGGCTGCCCGGTCGTCGATCATCGGGTCCTCCTGGAGGCGACCGCAGGTCTCGGCACGCCGACCCTCGGCGCGGGACGGACGGCGCGCCCGGCTTCCGTCCGGAGCGCTGTCTCCCGCCGGACGCTACGCCGTCGGCACGGAATTCTCCGGTCAGCGGGCGGGTCCCACCCCGCGCCCGCGCGGGCTCCCGGTGCCGGGTCGAGGATGGTCACCGCTCGGCCCCGGTGGGCCAGGGGTCGGCGAGAGCGGGCTGTCGGGCGTCGCCGACACCGTGTGACGAGCCTCGGCCGGACCGGGCGGGTGATTCCATCCGCACACGCCGCGCGGCTCCCGTGCGACACCGCGCGGCCGGGATGACCGAGTGGCCCACGACCCGCCCAGCGTCGCGCGTGGAGGGTCTCACCCATCAGCCGACACACCCTGGTCGTAACGTCATCTCGTCGCCCTGGAGGCAGCGAGGATGCACTCCATACGGGTAGTTCTCAGGGCCTCTTGTGTGGGTATGGTGACAGTGGGTTCGGAACCAGCCCAGTGCCAGCAGCGCTGCCGGCGCCCCCCGGCGGCCCCGTTCCGACCTGCCCCAGGAGCCCGTGATGATCGACGCCACCTCCCATACCGACACGCACCCCGCCCGCGACCGCGTCCCCCCGACCCGACCCACGCCGACGCGACCCTCCCGGAGCACCGACGCCCGCGCGGCCGTCTCCCTGGAAGCGCGGACCGCGGCAGGGCTGTCGGCTCTCGCGTCCGTGGTCGCCAGTCCCGCCGAGGACGACGGTGACATGACGGTGTCGGCCCTGACGGTGGTGTCGACGTTCGTGCCCGGGGCACGGTGGGTGACGCTGACCGAACGGCGCCCCGGTCACTCCCGGATCCGCACCCTGGCCAGCAGCGACGCCTCCGGGGCCCTGGGCGACGAGCTGCAGTTGCGGCTGTCGCAGGGACCCACGGTGCAGGCGATCCGCGAGCGCACCCCGGTCCTGGTCCACGACCTCACGGCCGACACCCGCTGGCCCGACTTCAGCCGCGCCGCGGTCGGCCAGACACCGATCCGCTCGGTGCTGAGCTTCCCCCTCCACGGCACCCATGACGCCACCTGTGCGCTCACGCTGTACGGCGCGGAGACGCACGCCTTCACCGGTGACGCGGTGTACATCGCGTCGGTGGCCGCGGGCTCCGTCGAGACGGCACTGGCCGGCCTGGCGCAGCGGCTGCGGGCGCGCAACCTGCACCAGGCCCTGATGAGCAACCGCCGGATCGGCGTGGCGGTGGGCATCCTGATGGCGGCCCACCGGTGGACCGAGGAGCGCGCCTTTCAGGAGATGGCCACCCTCAGTCAGGCCAACAACCGCAAGGTCATCGACCTCGCCGACGAGGTCATCCTCACCGGGGCCCTGCCGGACTCACCGCCGAAGGTCTGACGTCAGGCTCGGACCCCGGCGTCCGGGCGGCGCCTCGCACCGCGGAACGGACGGCCCAGCCGCAGCGCGCGGCCGCCGAAGAGCACCGTCACCACCAGGAACCAGCCGTATCCCAGCGCGGCGCCGGCGACCACGTCGGTCAGCCAGTGCACACCCAGTAGCGCGCGGCTCGCGGCCACCGCGACCGCGATCAGCACCGCCATCGCCGCCAGGACGGCCCGCACGGTGCGCGGCGCGGTGCGGCCGAGGATCATTGCCACCGCGGGCCACACCGCCGCCGCGGCGCCGGCGTGGCCGGACGGGAACGACGAGCCGACCGATTCGACGAGCTGCAGCACCGCGGGCCGGTCCCGACCCACGATCGCCTTGAGTCCGTTGACGAGGATCTTCTCGCCCCCCAGCACGGCCACCCCGAAGAGCATCACCTCGGGGCGGCGGTGCCGCAGCAGGTCCACCAGCACCGCCGCCGCCAGCGCCGGCAGCACGACGGCGGTGTCCCCGAGGTGGGTCACCGCCGTGATCACGCCGATCGAGCCGGAGTCGGCGTGGTCGGCGCCCCAGCGGGCCACGGCGGCGTCGAACCGGGCCAGACCACCCCGGCCGTCGACCATGTCGAGCACCAGGCCGACGGCCAGGGCCGTCGCGAAGACCACGGCGAGCGCTGCGGTGACGGCCAGACCGCCGGCGGCTCGCCGGTCCAGCCGCTGCCGCAGGAACCGCTGCAGCCGTGGACGGCCGGCCAGCCGACGCACCAGGGCCCGTTCCTCCGCCGTGGTGTCCACCGGATCGACGGGACCCCGCGAGGCCGACACCACGAGCGCGGCCAGCCCGGCGGCGCCCGCCACGAGCAACACCGCGATCGTGACGCCCATCAGCGCACCGGCGGGCGCGGGCCGTGACCGCCGGTCGGCGATCCGAGGAACCGGCGGATGATTACGAACACCACGAGTACGCAGGCCGCGCCCAGGGCCAGGCCGGCGAGGACGTCGGTCAGGTAGTGGGCCCCGCGGTACATCCGTGACGCCGCGACGGCCGCCGGCACCGCCACGGCGAGGACCACCGTGAGAACTCGCAGCCAGGTCCGCCGGGTGTGGGCCAGGACGACGACGGCGATGGCCGCGTAGGCGGCGGCCGCACCCGTGTGGCCGGATGGGAAGCTGCTGTCGACGGTGACCGCCTCGAGCCGCGGGACGTCCGGGCGGGGACGGGCGACGATCGTGGTGACGGCCAGGAAGACCGCCCCCTCGATCGCGGTCGAGGCCACCACGAAGGTGACCGCGAGCCACGACCGGAGCCGGATCCCGATGACCAGAGCGGCGACAGCGGTGACGACGACCTTGGTCAGGGTCTGGCCGAGCAGGCTGCCGACACGGGTCAGACCGTCCAGCAGCGGTGTGCGGTGGTCGACCATCCACACCGAGGCCGACCGGTCGAGCCGGGCCGGCCAGCTGTCGCCGGTGCGGGAGATCAGCAACCCCAGCGCCACCCAGACGGCGGCCAGGACCAGTCCCGCGACGACCGTCGCGGCCGCCGCCCTCAGCACCGCCGCCCGGGCCGGCCGTTCCTCCGGCGTCCGCCGCACCGCACCCGCCACTGCACCCATCGGCCACCTCTGTCCGGCTCGCCCCGTCACGTGTGATGCACGTGCCGTGCAGCAGCGATACCCAGCACGAGGTCACCGCAACGAGCCCGAACGACGACACCCGCCCCTGCGCGGCAGGAGCGGGTGTCGGATGCTGTGCGCCCGGAGGGATTCGAACCCCCAACCTTCTGATCCGTAGTCAGATGCTCTATCCGTTGAGCTACGGGCGCGTGTGCACTTCTTCAGTTGTGACTCCGCCGACGAGCGACGGGGCCGGAGCCCACAAGAACCTACCAGGCTCTGCGGACCGCGGAAGCGAGAGGATTTGAACCTCCGGTACCTGTTAAGGCACATCTCATTAGCAGTGAGACCCATTCGGCCGCTCTGGCACGCTTCCCCAGCCCCACCCGAGGGTGTTGCCTCGACGAGGGTACCCGGCGGCCACCGGCAAGAGCAAAACCGCCGCCGGCCCGCCTCAGGACAGGCACGCCGCCAGGTCCAGCGCGGCCAGGTCGGGAGCGTCCGCACCGGGTCCGCAACCCAGCGTCGCGAACTCCGTCCCGTTCCACGCCAGCACGTTCCAGACGGTGGTCGTCCCGTCGGTGACCTGCACCGCGGCCCCCAGCGCGTCCTCGAGCTCGACGACCTCGGCCCGCTCGGTCGCGGAGACGAAACCGTCCGACCCGGACAGGTCGGTCCAGCGTCCGTCCGCCCCGATTCCGAACGCCGACAGCACCGCCCGCCCGTCGGCCTGCGCGGCCCGGACGAGGCACCGCCCACCCGCCCCACAGGCCAGCCGGCCGTCGGGCTGTGCGGCGAAGGTCACTCCGTACGGCACCGCCTGGACCGCCACCAGCGCCCCGGCGGGGTCGACGGAGATCATCGCGGCCCGCCCACCCTGACTGATCAACGCCGCCGAGTAGTTCCCGACGACGTCGGCGTGGGTGCCGAGCACCTGGCAGTCGTCGCACCCCACGAGCTGCACGTCGACGGTGTCCTCGGCGGCGGGGGAGGTGGGGGCTGCCGGCGAGGCCTCGACGGCCGTGCCGTCCTCGGGCTCCGGAGCCGGCGCGGCGGACCCCTCGGACGACACCGGTGCGGGGTCCGCGACCGACGACTCCACGGGCGCCGCTCCCCCGCCGCCCAGCCCGGGCACCGTCACCTGCAGCTTCGTCGGAGCCCCCGCAGCGGCCGCACCGGTGCCCATCACCGACGCCAGCGCGCCGGGCGTGGTCGACGCACCGTCCGCACCGCCGCAGCCGCCGAGCAGCACCAGACCGATCACCACACCCACCACCCGAGCCGCACGCATGCTGCGACCCTACGGAGCCGGCCGACCCGCGCCGCCGGGCCGCGCCGGGCCGGGGCCGACCCCACCGGCGCCACTAGGCTCGCGAGGTCCGCACCAGAAAGGCTTTCCGCGATGACCGCCCAGCTCCGTGCCGCGCTCGACGCGCTGCCCGCCTACACCCCTGGCCGCACCGTTCCCGGGGCGGTCAAACTGGCGTCGAACGAGATGCCCTTCCCCCCGCTGGACTCCGTCGTGCGGGCCATCGCCGACGCCGCTGCCGGTATCAACCGCTACCCCGACAACGGGGCCGGCGCGCTCACCGCCAGGCTCGCCACCCGCTTCGACGTCGATCCCGCCCGGATCGCCGTCGGGTGCGGATCGGTCGCCCTGTGCCAGCAGCTCGTCGAGGCGACCTGCGTGGCCGGTGACGAGGTGCTCTACCCGTGGCGGTCGTTCGAGGCGTACCCGATCATCACCGCCGTCGTCGGCGCCACCTCCGTCCAGGTGCCGCTCACCGACGAGGCGCTGGACCTCGACGCCCTGGCCGCCGCCGTCACCGACCGGACCCGGCTGATCTTCGTCTGCAGCCCCAACAACCCCACGGGGACGGTGGTCGGTCGCGCGGCGCTGGACGCCTTCCTGGACGCGGTGCCCGACCGGGTGCTCGTCGTCCTCGACGAGGCCTACCGCGAGTTCGTGGACGACCCGGCGGCGGTCGACGGCATCGAGTACGCCCGCGGGCGCGACAACGTGGTGGTGCTGCGCACCCTGTCCAAGGCCTACGGGTTGGCGGGTCTGCGCGTCGGCTTCGCCGTCGGCGCCCCGGAGGTCGCGGCCACCCTGCGCAAGATCGGCATCCCGTTCGCGGTCAACGCGCTCGCCCAGGCCGCTGCGGTCGCGTCGCTGGACGCCGAGGACGAGCTGCTGGCCCGGTGCCGGCAGATCGTCGACGAGCGCGTCCGCGTCCGCGATGCGCTGCTGACCGCGGGCTTCGACGTCCCGGCGACCCAGGCCAACTTCGTGTGGCTGCCCGTCCGGCACCGCGCAGGCGAGTTCGCCGCGCACTGCGAGCGGGCGAAGGTCATCGTCCGGCCGTTCACCCACCCGGAGAACGGCGGCGTGCGCGTCTCCATCGGCACCGCCGACCAGAACGACGCCTTCCTGGCCGCGGCGCTGAGCTTCGGCTGACGCCGGCGGCTACTCCAGACTGACGATGCGCCAGATCGCGTAGACGCCGAGCAGCACGATGGCGCCCCGCAGCACCGGCGCCGGCAGCTTGCGGCCCACCCCGGCGCCGATGAAGCCGCCGATCAGCGAGCCGACGGCGATCATCCCGGCGGCCACCCAGTTGATCCGGTCGAACGCGACGATCGTGTAGATGGCCGCTGACACCACGTTGACCAGCAGCGACAGCAGGTTCTTCGCGGCGTTGATCTCCTGCAGCGAGTTGTGCACCAGCGCGCCCATGATGCCGACCAGCAGGATGCCCTGCGCGGCGGCGAAATAGCCGCCGTAGACCCCCGCGATGAACGTCCACACCACCAGCAGGGTCAACCGGCCGGTGGTGATCACCGACAGCTCACGCCCGGCGAGCACCGCTCGCCGCCGCACCCAGGCCTGGATGCGTGGCTGCACCACGACGAGCACCAGGGCCAGCCCGAGCAGTACCGGGACGATGGTCTCGAACGCGTCGGCCGGCAGCACCAGCAGCAGGCAGGCGCCCAGCACCGAGCCGATCAGTGAGGCGGGGATCTGCCAGCGCAGCCGTGGCCACTGCCCGCGCAGTTCCCGGCGGTAGCCCCACGTCCCGGAGACACTGCCCGCCACGAGACCGACGGCGTTGCTCATCGTCGCGGTGACCGGCGGGACGCCGAAGGCCAGCAGCGTGGGGAAGGTGATGAGCGTGCCGGAGCCGACCACCGCGTTGATGGTGCCCGCACCGATCCCGGCCAGCAGGACCAGCATCGCCTCCACGAACGTCACCAGGGCACCCTACGGGCCGTCGGCCGGTGGTCCGCCCGCCGCCGGCCCGCCCGTCCGGAACCGACGAGGGACATGACCCGGGCACGCAGAGTCAATTCCCGCCGCCACCGCCGGGCGATCGGTGTGTGCATCACACTTATGGGCGTATCACCACCCCACAGAGCAACGATGACGCGCTCCGACGCCGTCCGAGCCCCGGTACGGATGTCGCTTCGCACTCCGACGGGACCACGGCGACAACTGAATGGAGTAATCTCAACGCGGATCCGAGGGGAGGTGGCCATGGCGCGAACGTCCGCCGGGCCTCCGGCTGCGTCCGAGACCCCCGCCGGGACCGGACCGCGCCGGGTGGGCCGCCTGGGGCAGTGGTGGCTGAACCGGTCGGTACCGGTGAAGGGGATCCTGGCCCTGTCGGTGCCGATCCTCGCGCTGGTGGGAGTGTCCTCGTCGGCTTTCGTCCTGCAGCTGGAGGAACGCAGCGAACGCCAGGCCGCGGTCGCCGCGAACCGGATCGTCATGTCGTCGGTCGGGGTGCTGCAGTCCGCCACCGACATGGAGACCCGGGTTCGCGGCTACGCCGCCACCGCGGACCGCTCCTTTGTGACGGGCTTCGACGAGGACGCCACCGCGCTCGACGACTTCGTGGACCGGCTGGACAGCGCGGTGGTCACCGACGAGGAGCGGACCGCGGCCGCCAGCGTCCGGGGGACCGTCCTCACCCACGTCGCCCAGCTGTACGTCGTGATGGGAGAGGTGAGCGCCGGCGCCGACCGCGGGCAGCTGCTGAACCCGCTGGCCAAGAGCCGGGCCATCATGGACGACCTGCGGGCGGAGGTCGGGTCGATCAGGAGCGGGCCGGAAGCGACCGTGGCCACCAAGCGGGCTCAGGTCAACGCCCTGGAGATCACCATCCTGCGGCTACAGATCACCGGCCTCGTGGTCGGCCTGCTCACCGGCGCGGCCGGCATCGCCCTGTTCAGCTTCGGCATCTCGCGCCGCGTCAAGGGCGCCGCGGCCAACGCCCAGCGGCTCGGCGAGGGCCGGCGGCTGCTGCCGATGCGCGCGGCCACCGACGAGATCGGGCGTCTGAAGGCCTCGATCGCCGACGCGGACCGGCTGCTGCACAGCCGACTCGAGGAGCTGGCCACCGCCCGCGACCAGGCCCTCACCGCCACGCACACCAAGAACTCGTTCCTGTCACGCACCAGCCACGAGCTGCGGACCCCGCTGAACGCCATCCTGGGTTTCGCCCAACTGCTGGAGATGTCGGACCTCGACGAGGAGGACCGCGAGAGCGCTGAGCACATCCACCAGGCCGGCCGGCATCTGCTGGCACTGATCAACGAGCTCATCGACATCTCCCGCGTCGAATCGGGAGACCTGCAGGTCTCGATGGAGCCGATCTCGGTGGCCCGGGTGACCCGTGAGGTCGTCGCTCTCGTCGGGCCGCTCGCCGCGGCCCGCCAGATCACCATCTACAACCGCATCACCGACCCGGCCGTCGCCGTGTCCGCGGACTACCAGCGCCTCAAGCAGGTGCTGGTCAACCTGGTCTCCAACGCGATCAAGTACAACCGGCACGCCGGCGAGATCACGCTCGACCACCGGCGCACCGCCGACGGTGTCATCGAGCTGCGGGTGACCGACACCGGGCAGGGCCTGAGCGAGGCCGACCAGGAACGCATCTGGATGCCGTTCGAGCGGCTGGACGCCGACCGCGGGCCCATCGAGGGCACCGGCATCGGACTGCCGCTGGCCCGGGCGCTCGCCGAGGCCATGCACGGCACCCTGACCGTCCGCAGCACCGTCGGCCAGGGCTCCACCTTCACCGTCGGGCTGCCGGTCGCCGACGACATCGTCGCCGCCGACGCCCGCAGCCCGCAGTCGCAGTCCGTTCCGCCCGCCCAGGCCGGCACGCTCGGCCGATCCCTGACCGTGCTGTCCATCGAGGACAACATGGCCAACAGTCAGGTCCTGGACCGCATCTTCCGCACCTGGACCGATGTCTCGTTGATCGCCACCGACAACGCCGAGAGCGGACTCGAACTGGCCGTCGACCACCGGCCGGACCTCATCCTGCTCGATCTGCATCTGCCCGGCATGAGCGGTGAGGAGGCGTTCCAGCGGTTGCGCGCCGACCCGGGCACCACCTCCATCCCGATCGTCGTGCTGTCCGCCGACGCCACCCCGGGCACCGTCCGGCGGCTGCTGGCCCGGGGCGCGTCCGCCTACCTCACCAAGCCGCTGGACCTCCCGTCGCTGTACCAGGTCCTGGAGGACGTCACCCACCGCAGCGCCGACGGGCCGGCCGTCGCCGTACCGGCCGTCCGGTCGGGACGACCGTGACCGTTCCGCACCAGCGCGCCGTGCTGTACGTCGAGGACAACCCGGTCAACGTCCGGCTGGTGCAGAAGATCCTCCGGCTGCGACCGCACATCACCCTGACCGTGGTCGGCACCGGCGAGGAGGGGCTCGCCGCCGCCCGCGCCGAGCGACCCGACCTGGTGCTGCTGGACTGGCGGCTGCCGGGCATCCAGGGCGCCGACGTGCTGCGCGAGCTGACCACCGACCCCGCCACCGCCGGCCTCGCGGTCGTGGTGTTCAGCGGCGACTCGGGACGCGACCAGGTCACCAGCATCCTGCGGTCCGGGGCGGCGGCGTTCCTGCCCAAGCCCTTCGCCATCGACGACCTGCTGGCCGTGGTCGACCGGCACTGCGGCTGACCGGGCGGTCCCCGGTGGCGGTCCCCGGGCCGACCGGGCCGATGCGATCGATCCGCCAGGACTGACCGGGCTCCGTCCGGGGCGAGGGATCCGTCACCGCGGCGACGGTGCCCCGAGCCCACCTGGACACGCCGGCGCCACCCCCACGGTCCGCGACGACGACCCCGACCTTCACCGCCGCGTAAAGAACGGGAAACGCACGGGCTCTACGGTGACGTCGTCGGCGGCCGGACGAAACCCTCGCAGCGGCCGACGGATACGACCCAGGGGATCCGGAAGACCATGCACGACACACGCTGTCACCGCCACGGGGACGCCGCACGGTCGCGGCGCACACCGTGACCACCCGGCAGGCGGTCTGGCCGCCCGAGCTCATCGAACGACGCCGCGCCGCCGCCCGGCTGGAGGCCCGCATCCGTGAGGTCGGCCGATCGGTGGCCACCGGCCCCGGGGACGAGCTGCGCCGCCTGCGCGCCGAGCGGGCCGCCCTGCCGTGCCCGCACTGGGAGGTCGGCCGGGCCGACGACGGCGCGGACGACTGGGTGTGCGCCGACTGCCACGACCGCATCGTGCCGGCCTGGGTGCCGCTGGAGGACCAGGAGAACCAGTTGCGACGGGCCGGCAACCGCCTGTCGAGGTGGCCGGCGGCGGGCTGACCCTGCCGGGGCGCACTCCCGGTGTCACCGGCCACACCGGGAAGCCCACCGGTGCCGCCGGCGTTGGAACCGGTGACATGGACATCGCTGACAGTCTCGTATCCGCCCCCACGAGGGCCTGGATCCCCAAGCACGTGCAGATCACCCGTGCGGCCCAGGACCAGCCGCACACCGCCGAGATCATCCGCCGCTGCGAGGCCGCCGGAGTGGACGACATCCTGCTCCTGCCGGGTGACCGGCTGACCGGGCTTCGCGGCGACAGCGAACGCGAGACCTACGCGCGGGCGAAGTCGACGCTCGCCGTCGTCGTGGCTCCCCCGAGCGCCCTGAAGCCGCAGCCCATCCCGCCGAGCGCCGACTGGCGGATCGACCTGGCCCGGGGATGCCCCGCGCACTGCCAGTACTGCTACCTGGCCGGCTCGTTGACCGGGCCGCCGGTGACGCGGGTGTACGCCAACCTCGACCAGGTGCTGGCCGGCGTCGGCACCCACGCCGGCCGTGGCACCGTCACCAGCGGCACCGTCGAGCGCGGCCACGAGGGCACCACCTTCGAGATGTCGTGCTACACCGATCCGCTCGGCATCGAACGGGTCACCGGTTCGCTGGCCGCGGCGATCGCCCGCGTCGGCTCCGGGGAGTTCGGCGACGACGTGCAGCTGCGGTTCACCACCAAGTTCGACGACGTCGGCGAGTTGCTCACGCTGGACCACCGGGGCCGCACCCGGGTGCGCTTCTCGGTCAACTCCACCGAGGTCGCACACCGGTTCGAGGGCGGCACCGCCCGGATGCCCGCGCGGCTCACCGCGATGGGCGCCATGGCCCGCGCCGGGTACCCGGTCGGACTGACCATCGCCCCGATCATGCCGATCGGCGACTGGCGGGCCGGCTACGGCGCGCTGCTCGACGACGTCGCCGCCACGCTCGCCGGCGTCGGTGACGTCGACCTGACCGCCGAGATCATCACCCACCGGTTCACGCCGGCCAGCAAGGAGGTGCTCCTCGGCTGGTATCCGAACACCCGGCTGGAGATGGACGAGGAGAGCCGCACCGAGAAGCGTTCCAAGTTCGGCGGGGTCAAGTTCGTCTACCCGAAGGCGACGATGACCGAGATGCGCACCTGGTTCACCACCGAGCTGGAGCGCCGGCTGCCGGGCGCCCGGTTGCTCTACTGGACCTGATCCGGACGGGCCCGCGGCCCGGCCCGGCCCGCCGGTGACCTACCGTGGCGGCATGACCGTGGTGTGCCTGCCCGACGACAATGCCGTCCGCCTGCTCGGCGACCTCCCTGACGGGGTGGAGGTGGTGGTGTGGGACGGCACCGGCGACACACCGGCGAAGCTCGTCGAGACGACGTTCTGGGTTCCGCAGATCGAGGACTCCGAGGACCTGCCCGGCAAGTTCGCGGCGATGCCGCACCTGCGGGTGATGCAGCTGACCGGGGCCGGCGTCGAGGACATCGTCGATCAGCTGCCCGAGGGCGTGACCCTGTGCAACGCGCGTGGGGTGCACGGCAGCTCGGTGGCCGAGTTGGCGTTGGCGCTGATCCTGGCCTCGCAGCGCCGGCTGCCGCACTTCCTCGCCGCCCAGGCCGAGGGACGCTGGGACCTCGTCGAGGGCGACGACCTCGTCGACAAGCGGGTGGTGATCCTCGGTGCCGGCGATCTGGGTGAGCAGACGGCCCGCCGGTTGCGGCCGTTCGACGCCGAGCCGGTGCTGGTCGCCTCGTCGGCCCGGGACGGCATCCACGGCATCGACGAGCTCCCCACCCTGCTGCCCGACGCCGATGTCGTCGTGGTGACCCTGCCGTTGACTCCGGAGACGACCGGCCTGGTCGACGCCGCGTTCCTGGCCCGGATGGCCGACGGCGCACTGCTGGTCAACGTGGCCCGCGGCAAGGTAGTCGACACCGACGCGGTGCTCGCCGAACTGACCACGGGGCGGCTCCGGGCCGCGCTCGACGTGGTCGAGCCCGAGCCGTTGCCCGCCGGTCATCCGCTGTGGACGGCTCCGAACCTCATCCTGACCCCGCACGCCGCGGGCCACGTCAAGGCCGCCGGGCCCCGGGCGTTCGCGCTCGTCGCCGACCAGCTGCGCCGCTTCGTGGCCGGCGAGGAGCTGGCCAACGTCATCTCCGGCGGCTACTGAGCTCCCCTCACCGCGTCAGGCGTACGCGGTGAAGTGCGGCCCGAGCACGTCGATCCACGCCGCCGGATGGGTCGCGACCGCCGCCGATCCGGGACGGGCGAAGGCCGCGGTGACCGCGGCGTCCAGGGCGCCGGCGGTCCGCGACAGCGGATAGCGGTCGAGCACCCAGCGACGGTTCGCGGCCCGCAGCGGTGCCGACCCGTCGGCGTGGGCGATCAGCTCGGCGATCCGGTCCCGCAGCAACAGCGGACGCTGATCGGGGATGCGCCAGGCGCCGGGGGCCTCGAACAGCTCGTGACCGCCGCCGCCGTCGTACCCGACGACCAGACAGCCCGACGCCAGCGCCTCGGCGACCGGCAACCCGAAGCTCTCGCTGTGGCCCAGCGCGACGAACACCGTGGTGGTCGCGAGCACGTCGGCGACATCCGCCCGCGGGATGTCCACCATCTCCACGAGATCGACGCCGGCCAGCCGGGGGTCGTGGCGCAGGAGCTCACGCAGCAGCGAGGCCTCCCGGGGGCGCTTGCGTGGGAACCAGCTGACCCGGGCCCGGTCGCCCGGTCGCGGGGCGAACAGCTCGCCGTCGACGGGGTTCGGCACCAGGCTGACCGCCAGGCCGGGCAGCACCGCCGACAGCACGTCACGGCTCTCGCCGGTCACCGCCCACACACCGGGAGGGGCGGCCCACCCCGGGAAGTCGGGCCCCGGAGCGCCGGCCGCGAACGTGTAGAAGTGGTTCTGGTTGAAGATGACCGTCCGGGCACCCGGTGCCGGGTCGCGTCCCGGCACCGTGGGCGTCTCCGGCAGCACGAGCAGGTCGTCCGCGCCGATGGGCGTCGTGGCACCCGCGAGCACCGGAACGTCGGCGTCGATCCAGTCGGTGCGGTCGTCCGGGTCGGGCAGCCACAGCCACGCCTCGTGGCCCGCCGCCCGCAGCAGCCGCACGTGCTGGGTCAGCACGTGCACGCCGCCGCTGTGCCGCCGGGTGGCGAACCCGGCGTAGACGACGCGCCGCGGCGTCACTCGAAGTAGGGCGCGCTCAGGTACCACGACGAGCCGCTGCCGGTGTTGTGGGCGGGAAAGGCGTCCGGGCTCAGCCCGACCTCGGCCCGCCACTCCGGTCCCCACTTGCCGTCCATCCCGTCGAGGATCTCGGCCCGGTTGCCCTCGGAGGTCTGCCCGGTGCGGTTCATCGTGGCGCGACGCAGGTGCGAGACGTAGGCGCCCTCGGTCACGACGCTGCGCAGGCCCGCGACGCGGACCCGCAGGGCGAGATCGATGTCGGAGCCGTAGCCGTGGCGGGGGAACGCGACCGTGTCCAACGCCCCGAGCTCGACGACCGCGGGGGCGGCGAAGGCCACCGCGGTGCCGTCGCAGAACGGCACGTCACGCAACTCGGTCCGCGGCAGGTAGGCGTAGGCGGTCTCGGGGATGGACCGGGCCCGCTGGTGGAGCCAGAAGTCGTCGTAGCAGGCGGCCACCACGGCGATCTTCTCGTCCTCGGCGAAGGGGGCGGTCAACGCGTCGAGGAACCCCCTGGACAACCGGATGTCGTTGTTGAGCACGACGCAGACGTCGGTGCCGTCGGCGACCGCGGTGTGCAGGGCCCAGTTCGCCGATCCGATCCAGCGGAGGTTCCGGCCCGGCCGGTGGACCTCGACCCGGCTGCCGGCGACCGGGACGACGTAGTCGCCGCCGTTGTCGACCACCACGATCCGGATGTCGGGGCGGCGGTCGCTGCCGTCACGGGCGAGGTCCCCGAGGACCGCGTCGGTCAGCTCGGGTGAGCCGAACGCGGGGATGACGACGAGCGTCGAGGGGGGCGCCGACGGCGATGCGGCGCCGTCGGGCGCAGGGTACTGACCAGCCATCTCGGACCCATCCGTTCTGTTACAGCGGGCTTCGTGCGTTCTTCGACGACCACAGTAGGGATCGCGCCGGCGGACCGCCGACCGCTGGAGCAGTACCCACTCGGCCGAGGCGCGGGATGCGACCAAGGTCACCCGACGGTCGGAGGCCGGGCTAGCGGTGCCGGCTCCCGCGGCGGTGCCCGTCGCAGCGGATGCGCTCCGCCCGCCCGCGCTCGTCGGATTCCCGTCACCGGTCGGCATTCCGGACCCGGCGGTCGCGGGCTCAGCCGCGTGCGATCCGCGAACTCATGCTGTTCGCCGACTCCGTGCCCTGACGCCGCCGTCGTGCGCCGGTGAGCGCTTCGGTGAGGTCGCGCGGTCGTCGACGATCCCCGCGGCCCCGGGTCCCGCGGGTTCGTCGGAGAATGGTCAGCGCGGCACATCGGCTCCGGAGTCACCGAGTTCGGCGCGCGTGCGTTCCAGCCGTCGACCCTGTGTCACGGTCATGGCGATCAGGCCAGCCCAGAACAGGACGCCGACCCACGACCACGCCGAGCCGGTGATCGCCACCACGACGCTCAGCACGAGGAACAGTCCGAAGACGTACGTGGACCACCGCGACTGCCGGCGATGCTCGGCCAGCCGGAAGCGCACGAGCACCGCCAGGTCGTCGCGCAGGGCCCGGTCGGCCTCGCGTGGCCGGCGCAGAGATCAGCCGGTCCGCACCACCTCACGCGCCGGGCCGGCGGCGTCCGGGAACAGCGTCCGCAGCACGTCGGCCAGCGTGACCACACCGCGGAACGTCCCCTGCTCGGTGACCACGGCCAGGTGGTTGCGGGTACGCCGCATGGTCTCCAGGCCCTCCGACAGCGGGGTCCGCGCGTCCAGGGTGAACACCGGCCGCTGGTGCACGGCGGCCGGGGCGTCGGCGGCGTCGAGCAGGGTGTCGCGGACGTGCACCACTCCGGTCGGTCCGGCACCCGGGGTGGTCACCAGGATCCGCAGATGGCCGGAGCGGCGGGCGGCGTCCTGGACGTCGTGGACGGTCGCCCCCTCGGACACCGAGGTGGGGGTGCGGCCGGGCCGGGTGAGGTCGCCGATGACGGCGTCCTCGAGGTCCAGTGCGCCCGAGATCTGCTGGTAGTACGACACGTCCAGTGCCCCGACGGACGTCGAGTGCTCGACGAGCTGCCGCAGTGCCCGGGGGTCCTGCCCGCCGGCGGCCGACTCGACCGGCTCGACGCCGACCTTGCGCACGCACCAGTTGGCCATCCGGTTGAGCAGCACGAGCACCGGCCGGAAGACGACCATGAAGGCGCGCATCGGCACGGCCAACAGGATCGACGACCGCTCGGGGTGCGCGATCGCCCACGACTTGGGCGCCATCTCGCCGATCACCAGGTGCAGGAACGTCACCACGACGAGCGCGAGCACGAAGGCCAGCACGTCGGCCACCCACACCGCCAGGCCCAGCCCGGTCAGGGCCGGGGCGAGTGCGTACTGGACCGCCGGCTTGGTGACGGCCCCCAGCGCGAGCGTGCAGGCGGTGATGCCCAGCTGGGAGCCGGCCAGCACCACGGTCAACTCCGCGGAGCTGCGCAACGCGGCCCGCGCGGACCGGCTGGTGACGGCGGCGTCCTCGAGGCGGTGCCGCTTCGCCGCCAGCAGCGCGAACTCCACGGCCACGAAGAACGCGCTCAGCGCGATGATGGCGACGGTCGCCGCCACCACGATCCAGGGGTTGCTCATCGCTGCGCTCCGGTGGGGGTGGTGCGGGTGACGTCAGCGCGCCCCGAGCCGGGACCGGTGGGCTCCAGGGTGACCCGGACCAGCGAGGGGACCGTGCGGTCGATGGCCAGGATCTCCAACTCCAGGAGCTCCGGCGGCGGCTCGTCGTCCACCGCGTAGGCGGCCGGGTCCGGTGGCAGCGCCACCCTGATCCGGTCGCCCACCGCCGGGAACGTGCCGTGCCCGGCGATGGCCAGACCCGACACCGTCTCGTGGTCGCCGGTCGGCAGCACCCGGCCGATCAGCCGCGCCAGTTCGTCCAGCGGCAGGTCCGCCGGCAACGTCCAGGTCGGTTCGCCGCCGGAGGCGCGGTCGGGGGTGACGACCGTCTCGGGGTCGTGCTCGTCGTCGATCTCGCCGACCAGTTCCTCGGCCAGGTCCTCAGCGGCGAGGACCCCGGCGAAGCCGCCGTACTCGTCGAGCACGCAGGCCAGCTGGCTGCGGCTGGACACCAGGGCGTCGAGCGCGTCGGGCAGGCGCATCGAGGTGGGGACCAGCAGCGGCGGCCGCATCACCCCGACCGCCGGGCTGTCGTTGCCGTGTCCACCGGTCGGCGCGGTGAGCACGTCGGACAGGTGCACGACACCCAGGACGGCCTCGTCGTCGTCGAGCACGGGGTAGCGGGAGTGGCCGTGCCGCATCAGTTCGCGTACCTCGCCGAGGGTGGCGTCGGGGCGCAGCACACCGGCCCGGGCCCGCGGCACCATGGCGTGGTCGACGGTCCGCTCGGGGAACTCGAGGATGCGGGAGATCAGCGCCGACATCTCCGGCCGCAGGTCACCGCTCTCCCGCGACTCGGCGACGATGTGTTCGAGGTCGCGCTGGGTCGCGGAGTGCTCCACGTCGTGCACGGGCTCGATCCGCAGCGCCTTCAGCAACAGGTTGGACGCGTGGTCGAAGACGGTGATGAGCCAGCCGAACAGCTTCAGGTAGATCGCCGTGGAGCGGGACAGTGCGATCGCGATCGGCTCGGGCCGGGCGATGGCCAGGTTCTTGGGGAACAGCTCACCCAGCAGCATCTGGACGAAGGTGGAGAACAGCAACGCCAGCACGGTGCCGACGGTGATGCCGACGGCGGTCGGGACGGCCACGCCGCCGAGGGCTTCGCCGATGGCCTCCCCGATGAGCGGCTCGGCGACGTACCCGACGAGCAGGCCCGTGACGGTGATCCCGAGCTGGGCGCCGGAGAGCATGAACGACGTGCGACGGGTGACGGCCAGCGCGCGTCCGGCTCCGGCGTCACCGGCGGCGGCCGCGGCCTTGAGCCGGGAGCGGTCCACCGACATGTAGGCGAACTCCTGGGCCACGAAGTACGCGGTGGCCGCGGAGATCACCAGCACGATGATCAGGCCGAGCAGGGTGGAGAGGGGCCAGATCACGCCGGGAGCCCGGTGGCGGTGCGGTGGTGCTTCGGTCGGCGGTCACGTCGATCGGGTGTCATCGGGGCTTTCGTGTCGGTGTGGTCTACCGACAGCTGAACTACCCGCGCCGCAGCGGAGTTCCCGCCGGGCCGTGTGATCTTTACCGAACGTTTACCGAGCCCGTACCCGAACAGGAGCCCGGGCGCGGACCGGGCGACCGCGGACCGTACGGGGAGTTGGCGGAGGCGGAGGGATTTGAACCCCCGAGGGTGTTAGCCCTGGCCGCTTTCAAGGCGGCTTCCTTCGGCCGCTCGGACACGCCTCCGCGGGAAAGTGTACGGTCCCCGCGTCCGACCCCCGAACGGTCCGACGCGGGCGACGGCGGCCGGCGACCGCCCCGTGGGGCGGTCGCCGGCGACTCACACCCGGACGGTCTCCGGCTCGCCGGCCGGCTCCGCGGCGTCGAGCTGCTTCAACAGCTGCTCCCCCTCGATGTCGACGTTGGGCAGCGACTTCTGCAGCCACGACGGCAGGTACCAGGCGACCCGGCCCAGCAACGTCATCAGTGCCGGCACCAGGGTCATCCGGACGACGAACGCGTCGAACAGCACGCCGATGCCGAGCGCGAAGCCGATCGAGGCGATGATCGAGTCGGGCGCCAGGATGAAGCCGGCGAACACGCTGGTCATGATGATCGCCGCGGCGATGACCACCCGGGAGCCGTGGGCGTAGCCGCTGCGGACCGCCGCCTTCGGGTCCTCGCCGTGCACGAACGACTCGCGCATGCCGGCCACCAGGAACACCTCGTAGTCCATGGCCAGGCCGAACAGCACACCGATCAGCAGGATCGGCAGGAACGACACGATGTTGGACGGCGTCTCGACGATGCCGAACCAGCCCCACTGGAAGATGGCGACGACCGCACCGAAGGAGGCGCCGACGGACAGCAGGAAGCCCAGCGCCGCCTTGACCGGCACCACGATCGACCGGAAGACCAGCATCAGCAGCACCAGCGCCAGGCCCACCACGATGACCAGGTAGACGGGAAGCGCCGACGCGAGCTTCTCGGAGACGTCGATGCCCAGGGCGGTCTGCCCGGTGACCTGGATGGTCGCGCCGGTGCTCGCGGCGATGCCGTCGGCGGAATCGCGGATCGCGTGCACCAGGTCCTCGGTCTCGGTGGCGCCGGGCGCGGACTTCGGCACCACGTTGATCGCGGCGAACGTGCCGTCGGCCGCCTGGGCGAACGGCGTCACCGCGAGGGTGTCTCCGGTGCCCTGGACGGCCTGCACGGTGGCACCGATCGCCGGCTGCAGCTGCGCCGCGTCGGACGCGCCGACGGTGACGATGATGGTGCCGTTGACGCCGGCGCCGAAGCCCTCGGCGAGCAGGTCGTAGGCCTGCCGGGCCGTGGAGTCCAGCGGCTTGGAGCCGTCGTCGGGCAACCCGAGGTGCAGCTGGGTGGTGGGGATGGCCGCCGCCCCGAGCCCGAGGATGCCCACGATCAGCACCAGCGCCGGGTACCTGGTGACGAACCGGCCCCAGCGGTTGGCCCGGTCCGGGTCGGCCTGCTCGCGGCGCTCGACGGCGTGCCGCCCGAGGTTCATCAGCTCACGCTGCTTGCGGCCGAGCACCTTCGGCCCGGCGAAGGCCAGCAGCGCGGGCAGCATGGTGACGGCGATGAGCACCGCGATCAGCACGGTGAGCGACGCGGCGACGCCCATCACGGTCAGGAAGGGGATCCCGACGACGCTGAGCGCGGCCAGCGCGATGATGACGGTCAGGCCGGCGAAGACCACCGCGGAACCCGCGGTGCCGTTGGCGCGGGCGATGGACTCGTGCACCTCCATGCCGGCGGCGAGCTGCTTGCGGTGCCGGCTGACGATGAACAACGCGTAGTCGATGCCCACGGCCAGTCCCAGCATCAGGGCCAGGATCGGGGCGGTGGACGACATGTCGACGACGTTGGCGACGATCAGCACCCCGGACACACCGATGCCGATACCGATCAGCGCGGTGAGCATGGGCAACCCGGCGGCCACGATCGAGCCGAACATGATCAGCAGCACGATCAGCGCGACGATCACGCCGATGCCCTCGGTGGAGCCGATGGCGGGCGCCTGCGGCACCGCGGCCCCGGACAGCTCGACCCGCACCCCGGTGCCGGCGGCGCTGTCACGCAGCGCGGTCAGTCCGTCGTGGGTCTCCTTGGGCACCTCGGTCACCTGACCCTGCATCTGCAGGGTGGCGAACCCGATGCGGCCGGCCGGCGGTGCGAGCTGCGGCTGGGCGGACGGGTTCTGCGGCGCCGCGGTGCCGCCCGGAAGCAGGATCTGGCCGGTGTACGGATCGGTGCCGGCCATCACGCCGGGAAGGTCGACCGCCGCGGTCACGATGCGCTGCACGGTCGCCTGGAGGTCCGGCTCGGCCAGGCTGCGGCCCTCGGGTGCCTCGAAGACGATGCGGCCGGTGGAGCCGCCGGCGCCCGGGATGCGCTCGGACAGCTGATCGATCGCGTTCTGCGCCGGGGTGTCGGGGATGGAGAACGAATCGCTGAACTTGCCGCCGGCGAGCCCGGCGGTACCGCCGACCACGGCCAGCAGGACCAGCCAGACGGCCAGCACCAGGCCGCGGCGGCGGGTGGCGAAGCGCCCGAGTCGGTACAGCAGTACGGCCATGTCAGGTGCTCCTCAGCAGGGGACGATCGGGCAGGTCGGAATCAGGGACGGTGACGCAGGGCGTCGAGCGCGACCGGATCCAGGATCAGGAACACGCGCTCGAGGGAGGCCGTGAAGCCGGGCGTGCCGCCGGGGCGGCCGTCGGCCAGCCACCGGTCGGTGACGACCCGGCACGCCGTGAGGGCGAACAGGCTCAGCGACTCCGCGACCACGTCGTCGGCGTCGATGCCCAGCCGCCCGGCGATGCCGGCGGCGAGGATGGTGGCCATCTTCTGGTCGACCACGGCCGCTTCGGCGCGCAGTTCGGGATGGGCGCCGACCACCGCGGCGAAGTCGGCCGCCCGGCCGTCCATGTCGGCGGTGACCAGCTGCAGCAGCCGGCGGATGAGCGCCGGGATGGGCTCGTCCGGCTCGGCGGCCAGCAGCTCGCCGACGGCGAACTCGGCCTGCATCAGGTTCCACGACAGCACGCACTCGGCGCGGCTGGAGAAGTAGTTGGAGAACGTCCGGCGCGAGATGCCGACGGCTTCGGCGAGGTCGGCGACGGTGAAGCCGTCGTAGCCGCGGTCGAGGGTCAGCCGGTAGGCGGTGTCGACGAGGGCGCGCCGGGTGTCGTCCTTCTTGCGCTCCCGCAGGCCCGAACCGGCCGTCATGCTCTCCACGGCTCCAGCCTGCCTCGATCTTGCGCACTGAGCAACTTTGCGCAGTGAGCAATTCCTGTGACTCCGGTGACGTCGGACCGCCTTCGCTGCGAGGACCCGGCCGGGGGTATGACTCAGCTGCACGGCACGGCCCGCGGCGACCCCAGGTCGCCGAACGGCCGCGATCTCGAGGAGTTGCCATGAAGTTCAACGACCGGGCGCGCCTGGACACCTCCCAGGTGCAGGACCGCCGCAGTGGCGGTGGCGGCGGATTCGGCCGGGGCGGCGGTGGCGGCTTCGGCGGCGGGTTCGGCGGCGGGTTCGGCGGCGGCGGCGGATTCGGCCGCGGCGGCGGCGGCCTGGGCAAGGCGGGCGGCGGACTCGGCCTGCTGGTCGTCATCGGCGTCGTGCTCTGGCAGATGTTCAGCGGTGGCGGCGGCTCCACCAACGGCGGCGGCACCGGCGGCGCGGCGAGCGGCGGCGGCAACATCCTGTCGAACATGCTGGGCGGCGGGTCGGGCGCTCCGGTGGAGGCCGACAACAGCTCGCTGGAGGCCAACTGCCGCACCGGCGCCGATGCCAACGCCAACTCCGACTGCGCGCTGGTGGCCATCATCAACTCGGTCCAGGGCTTCTGGACCGCGGAGCTCCAGGCGTCGGGCACCAGCTACACCGAGGCGGACACCATCTGGTTCCGTGACGACGTCACCACCGGCTGCGGAGCGGCGACCTCCGGCGTCGGGCCGTTCTACTGCCCGGCGGATCAGCAGGTGTACGTCGACCTGACCTTCTTCCAGACGCTCAAGACCCAGTTCAAGGCCAACGACGAGCTGTTCACCCAGGCCTACGTGCTGGCGCACGAGTACGGCCACCATGTGCAGAACATCCTGGGGACGTCGTCCCGGGTGGGCCAGGAGGCCGGTCCGGCGTCGGGTTCGGTGCGTCTGGAGCTGCAGGCCGACTGCTACGCCGGCGCCTGGGCCAACCACGCGACCACCGTCCCGGACGCCAGCGGCGAGGTACTGGTCACCGAGATCACCGACGCCGACATCGCCGCGGCCCTGGACGCGGCCGGCAAGATCGGCGACGACTACATCCAGTCCGAGCTCGGCAACGGCACGGTCGACGAGTCCTCGTTCACCCACGGCTCGTCCGCCCAGCGGGAGAAGTGGTTCACCACCGGCTTCCGCACCGGCGACCCCGCCGCCTGCAACACCTTCGACACCGACGACCTGGGCTGACCCGGCCGGTCACCCGCGGCCGGGCCCGCTCAGCGGGTGCGGGCCGGTGAGGCGCGTGCGGCCCGGTCAGGTGCCGGTCGGACAGGGCCGGCACGGGTCGAACAGGCACGAACCCGTGAGGTCGTCCACGGTCGGGCCGCTCAGGCGGGGTCGAGGAGCTTCTCGAAGCAGAACGACTCCGGCATCACCGTCGCGTACGGCTCGTACAGCGGGATCGGGGTGTAGCCCAGCCGCCGGTACAGCGCGACCGCCTCCGGTTGGTTGTGGCCGGTGTGCAGCACCACGCGGGCGGCGCCGGCCTCCCGGGCGGCCCGCTCGACGCGGTCCATCAGCAGTCGGGCGACGCCGCGGCCGCGCTGGTCACCGCGGACGATGACCCGCTTGACCTCGTGGTCGCCGTCGTGGGTGCGCAGCGCGGCGTGCCCGACGGCCTCCCCGGCGGCGTCGCGTACCAGCGCGGTGACCAGCACATCGGACGGGTCCACGACCAGCGAGCCCCGGATCGCGTCGGCCCGGTCGAACCCGAACTGCGGGTAGCGCTCGGCGAGCTCGGCGTCCATCACGGCCCGGAGCGCGACCGCGTCCGGGTCGTCCCAGACGACGTCGGTCACCGTGTATCCGTGCGGCTGCACTGTCGTCCCCGTCCTGTCGTGTCCGCCCATGGTGCCCGACGCGACACGGCGGGAACGTCCGATCGGGAGCCGCTCAGCGCAGTTCGGCGCGGGGTCGCACCGCGACGTGGGTGATCTGCGCGTCGGCCGACGCGTCGACGACGAGCCGGACGGCCGCGGCGACACTCGACGGGTCGATCAGCTCCGCGGCCCGCAGCGGCCGGCCGCTACGCGCCGCGTCCTTCTCGGCCATCGGCGTCAGCGTCGGCCCGGGAGCGACGGTGGCGACCCGGACGCGGTACGGCTCCTCCTCGCCGCGGAGGGCGTCGGCCAGCGCGGTCAGGGCGAATTTGCTGGCCGAGTAGACGGCGTGGTGCGGGTGCGCGGTGGTGCCGGCCCCGGAGTTGAGGAACACCACCTGTCCCTGGGCCGCCCGCAGCAGTGGCAGCGCCGCCCGGGTCAGCAGCGCCGGTGACAGCACGTTGATCTCCAGGTGCCGCCGCCAGACGTCGGCGTCGGCGTCGGCGACCGACCAGCGCTCGGCGATGGCCGCCGCGTGGACCAGCACGTCGAGCCGGTCGAGCCCGGCCAGCAGGCCCGGGAAGGCCTCGACGTCGGTGAGGTCGGCAGCGATCACCCGGACCGGCGAGGCGAATCCGTCCCCGTCCAGCTGGGCGGCCGTGCGGCAGACCGCGATCACGTCACTGTCCCGGGCCAGGTCGGCGACGACGGCCCGGCCCATCCCACCGGCCGCGCCGGCCACCAGGACCGCGCGCCGGGTCATGCGCTGTACCGGGTCTCGCCGCGGGCGGCGAGGTCCGCCGCCAGCGTCAGCACGCTGCGGGCGACGCTGTCGACCTCCCGCAGGAACGGCGCGTTGGTGCCGGGCAGCGGACTCGCCCCGGTTGGTGGCCCCACCCCGTCGGCGGGGATGCCGAGCAGGTAGCGGGTCGGGGACGTGCTCCCGTCCGCGGCGACGAGCCGGCTGCCCGGCACCGTGTCGAAACGATCGGTGCGGTGGCCGGTCTCGTCGTCACCGACGGTGTAGCCGCGCACCAGTCCCTGCTCCCGCAGCGACCGCATCAGCGGATCCTCGGTCCGCGACACCGCGGGCAGGTGCATCCAGGCGTCGACGAGGCCGCGGGCGGTCTCCCGCGCCCCGGGGATGCGGGTGGACGTCGCGACCAGCTCATCGTCCTCCACGGCGAGCTCCAGGCCGGGCCCGAGCAGCGTGATGACGCCGGCGTCGATCAGCGCCAGCAGCTGCTCGCTGCGGAACGCCGGCGGTCCGCTGCCGAGCATCCCGCCGAGCGCCATGAACTGGCGGAACCGGCCGTAGGACCGGGGCGTGAGGCCGCCGTGCGCGGCCAGCGTCGCGCTGATCCCACGGGCGGACCCGATCGACCAGGCGGCCAGCTTGAACGGACTGCGGTCACCCAGCGCGCCCTCGTCGAGGTCGTGCACCAGGTAGCCGCGGACCCACTCGCGGTACTCCTCGACCGATTCGAACGGACCGCGGGCCGGGTCGACGAGGTCGTCGAGTTCCAGCCGGTCGGCGGGGTCGGGGACGGCCGCGGCCACCGTCGCCGCCCACTCGCGGGACCGGACGTCGTCGGTGGCGTCCAGTGCCGCCCAGAGGGTCTCGGGAGCGACGGCGAAGGCGGCGGGTCGTACCCGGGCCAGCGCCCGGTAGTAGGCGTCGACGGCGTCCTTGAGGACCAGCGGGTACACGGTGGCGGTGAAGTCGACCGGTCGCGGCAGCGCGAGCACGTCGGCGCCGCGCAGATAGCGCAGCTCCGAACGGGGCGGCAGCGCCCCGTAGCGGGGCTTGGACCGGAACGGCACGCCCCGCCCGGAGCCGACCAACAGCCGCGGCTCCCGGCCGCTGGGGACGTACCGCAGCCGCAGCGAGCCGGGGATCTGCTCGAACCGGCCACCGCGTTCCAGGGTGAGCAGAGCGAGCGCGTCGAAGAAGCCCATGCCGAGACCGCGCACGATCACCGGTTCCCCCGGCGCGAGCCGCGAGAAGTCCTGATCGGCGGGCGATCCCGGCGGCACCCAGGGGAGCCCGGCGGCCGCGAGGTCGGCCACCAGGGCGGCGTCGGCGGCGGTCGGGCCGGTGGCGAGCCAGCCGGTGCTGAGGACGAGCGCATCGACCTCCAGGTCGGCGCCGCCGGCCAGGCTCAGCCGGTGCGCGGGCCCGACCGGGGTCACCGCGGTGACCGTGTCGCGGACGATCCGCACCCGCATCCCGGCGGGCAGCGTGGCCAGCACCCGCTCGAAGCACCACGCCGCGTAGGCCCCGAAGAGCCGGCGGCTGGGGTGCGACCACGGCAGCACCGTGGGCAGCTCCGCCGTCAGCTGCGGGTCGGCGAGGATCCACGCGGGCACCGGGGCGTCGGCAAAGGTCGCCCGCCCGTCGGCGCCCAGCGGTTGCAGGTCCAGGTCGGCGCCCAGCGTGAGCCGGCACCACTGGTAGAGCGTGGGCCCGAACCGGCGCGGGCCGGTGCAGAGCACGCTCTCGTCGGTGAACAGCGTGACCTCGCCGGCGAAGGTGTTCATCGACAGCTCGTGCGGCTGGTCGCGCCGCCACACCACGCCGGATCCGAGCTCGCTCGGCTCGATGACGACGACGTCGAGATCCCCGCCCGGCAACAGCGCGTCGAACGAGCTCGCCAGCCGCTCCAGCAGTGCGGTGGCCCGCGGTCCGGCGCCGACGACGCCGACCCGGGGCGTGGGCCGCCCGAACCGGCGCGGCCGCTCGACGCCGACCCGGGAGAGCACGTCAGGCATCGCCGAACGGCTCCCCCAGCGACAGCATCAGCCGGTTGGCCCAGCCGAAGAACGCCGCCGAGTGCAGCACGTCGCTGATCCCGAGCAGGTCCAGGCCCGTGTCGGCCAGCGCCCGCAGGTGGTCGGCGGTGAGGGCCGACGGCGTCGCGGTGACGGCGGCCGCGGCGGCGATCACCGCGCGCCAGCGGTCGCTCTGCGGGGCGTCGACGCCGTCGTCGAGCAACCGCTGCACGTCAGCGGGAGCCTTCGCGTAGTGCGCGGCGAACCGGGCGTGCACCGACGCGCAGAAGATGCAGCCGTTCACCCGGGAGGTGGCGGCCGCGGCGAGCTCCCGCTCGGCGCGCGGCAGTCCGCCGGCCCGGTTGTGGAAGATGTCGAAGTCGGCCTTCGTCCGGGCGTGCAGGATGCCGGGGTCGCGGACCAGCAGCCGGAAGTAGTCGCTGTTGACCCGCGACCGCTCGACCAGGCCGTGCCAGTGCGCGTCGGTCAGGTCGTCGGCGGCCAGCGGCTCCAGCCAGGGCTCCCAGCCCAGCTCGGCGCGGGTGAACCGCTCCGGGCGCGGGGCGGCGGCGGTCTCGACGGTTCCGGCGGAGGGCAGGGTCTCGGTCATACCAGTTCCTTCAGGGTGCGCAGTCCGGTGACGAGCCGCAGCTGGAAGGCCAGGAAGCCCACCAGCTGGGTGACGGTGACGATCTCGGTCGGCGCCCAACCCGCCCGCTGCAGCGCGGCGAGGTCGTCGGCACCGGCCTCCCGGGGGCGGAACACCAGCAGGTGGGCCTGGTCGAGCGCGGCGGCGAGGCGCTCGCCGAGCAGCGGCCGGTCGTCGCCGGGAACGGTGAAGCGGAGCCCGTCGGTGTTCTCGGCCGCCAGCACGGTGGAGGCCGGGTAGGCGCCGTACGGGCCGGTCGTGCGGGCGGCCCGGGCCAGCCGGTCGATGCGGTGGGCCAGGGTGGCGTCGGTGGCGGCCAGCAGCGTCCGGTAGTGCGCGGCGGCGGGGTCGCTGTCCGGGTCGACGGCGTGCAGCACGGCCACGAACGCCGCGACCGCCTGCCGTTCGGCCGCGCTCGGACCGGCCGGTGCGGCGGTGAACAGCTCGTCGTAGCCGGCCTGCGCGTGCGAGCGGGTGTCCGGCCGGGCGCGGCGGACGCCGTCCAGGGGGCTGCCGGCGGTGATGCCGGCCAACGTGTCGATGACGTCGTCGGAGGAGGTGGTCACGGGTTCCTTCTCTGGTCGGGTGGCGGGTGGGCGCATGCCCGGTTCAGGCGGTGCGGCCGCCGCCGGGGATCGCCCGGATGAGCTCGCGGGTGTAGTCGTGCTGCGGGTCGGTGAAGACCTCGGTGACCGCACCGCTCTCGACCTGCCGCCCGCCACTCATCACGGTGACGGTGTCGGCGATGGTGGACACCACGGCGAGGTCGTGGGAGACGAAGACGTAGGTCAGGCCCAGATCGCGCTGGAGATCGCCGAGCAGGCGCAGGATCTGCGCCTGCACGGTGACATCGAGCGCGGAGACGGGCTCGTCCAGGACGACGACGTCGGGCTCCAGGACGAGTGCGCGGGCGATGGCGACCCGCTGCCGTTGCCCGCCCGAGAGCTCGCGCGGGGTGCGGTCGGTGACGTCGGCGGGGAGCCCGACCCGGTCGAGCAGGGCGGCGACGCGACGGCTGCGGGCCGCCGCGGCGCCGCGGCCGGTACCGGCGCCGTCCGCGCCGAGCACCTCGGGGAAGTTCAGCAGCGGCTCGCCGACGATCCAGCCGATGCTGCGACGGGGATCCAGCGAGGCGAACGGGTTCTGCGAGACCAGCTGCAGGGTGCGACGGAACCGCCGCAGCGCGGCCCGGTCCAGAGCGCCGACGTCGGTGCCGCCGACGAGGATGTCACCCGACGTGGGCTTGCGGAAGCCGACCAGCGCCCGCACGGTGGTGGTCTTGCCCGACCCCGACTCCCCCACGATCGCGTGCGTGGTCCCGCGCGGGACGGCGAAGCTCAGGTCGTCCACGGCCCGGAAGGTCCGTCCCCGGCCGACCTCGAAGTCCTGCACCAGGTGCCGCACCTCGGCGGCGATGGGCCGGTCGGCCGGCGGTACCGACACCGGGGTCGCCGCGGCGGCGGTCGACACGCTGACGGCCTGCCGCAGGTGCAGCGATGGCGCGTCGGCGAGCAACCGTGCGGTGTACCCACTCTCGGGGTGGGCGAGGACGTCGGCGGTGCGGCCCTGCTCCTGCACGCGGCCGTGCCGCATCACCACGATCCGGTCCGAGCGGTCGGCGGCCACCCCGAGATCGTGGGTGACCAGCAGGACGGCGGTGCCGTCCTCGCGGCGCAGGTCGTCCAGCAGGTCCAGCACTCGTCGTTGGACGGTGACGTCGAGGGCGCTGGTGGCCTCGTCGGCGATGATCAGCTGCGGCCGGAGGGCGATGGCGGCGGCGATGAGCACCCGCTGCCGCATCCCGCCGGAGAGTTCGTGCGGGTACTGCCCGTAGCGCAGCCGGGGATCGGAGAGCCCCACGCGGGCCAGCAGTTCCAGCACCCGTTCCGTGCGCTGCTTCGTCGGCATCCGGCCGTGCAGCTGGAAGGCCTCGCCGACCTGCGCGCCGATGGTGCGCACCGGGTTGAGTGAGCTGCCGGGATCCTGCGGGATGAGCCCGACCTTGGCGCCGCGGACGCCGCGCAGTCGCCGCTGCGACCAGCCGGCGATGTCGGTGCCCTGGAGTTCGATCCGGCCGCCGTCGAGCCGGCCGTTGTCGGCGAGCAGTCCGATGACCGCCTGTGCGGTGGTCGACTTCCCGGATCCGGATTCGCCGACCAGCGCGGTGACCTCGCCGGGGGCGATCTCCCAGCTGACGTCGTGCACGGCCCGGTGCCAGCGTGAGTCGCTGTGCCGGTAGGAGATCGACACGTCGGTCAACCGCAGCACGGGTGTCCCCGGTGCCGTCATCGTGCGCTCCCGTTGATCGACCGGCTGATCCGGTTGGTGGCCAGCACCACGACGACCACGACGGCGCCGGGCACGGTGGTCAGCCACCACGAGGTGGCCAGGTAGTTGCGGCCCTCGGCGATCAGCAGGCCCCACTCCGGGGTGGGCGGCGGGGCGCCGTAGCCGAGGAAGCCCAGCGTCGAGATGGCCATGATGGCCGAACCGAACTGCACGGCGGCCAGCGCGATGATCGGGCTCACCGAGTTGGGCAGGATGTGCCGGCGCAGCACGCTGCCGAAGGTGCCGCCGCTGCCGAAGGCCGCCTCCACGTAGTCGGTCCGGCGCACCCGCAGCACCTCCGAGCGGGTCAGCCGCGCGAACGCGGCGACGGCGGCGACACCGACGGCGATGGCGGCGTTGACGGTGCCGAAACCCAGCACGATGACGATGCTCAGCGACAGCAGCAGGCTGGGGATGGCCAGCAGCACGTCGACCACCCGCATCAGCAGCGCGTCGAGGAAGCCGCCGACCGACCCGGCGAGCAACCCGATGAGGGTGCCCACGACCAGGCCGACGCCGACGGCCACGAGCGCACCGGTGACCGACTGGACGGAGCCGTACACCAGGCGCGCGAACAGGTCCCGGCCGAGCTGGTCGGTGCCGAGCAGGTGGGCGCCGCCCGGGGCCTGCAGCTTCTCCCGGGCCACCCCGGAGGTGGCGCTGAAGTCGGTGAACCAGCCCGGCGCGACGGTCCACAGCAGCACGACGAGGACGACGAGCCAGGCCAGGACCAGCGTGGGACTCCAACGGCGCCAGTCGGCCAGGCGGGCACCGCGCCGGCGCCGCGGGGCCGGTGCGGTCGGGGTCACCGGTGCGGCGTCGGAGTCCAGCACCAGCGGTGCGCCGGCGCCGCCCGGGCCGGAGGTCAGAAAGGCCATGTCAGACACTCACTTTCGACTTCAGCCGCGGGTCGAGCACCGGGTACAGCAGGTCGACGACCAGGTTGACCAGCACGAACACCACCGCGGACAGCATCACCACGGCCTGCAGCACCGGGGCGTCCTGGCTGCGGACCGCGCTCTCGGTCATCTGGCCGATGCCGTTGAGCCCGAAGACGATCTCGGTGATGGCCGCCCCGCCGATGAGTTCGCCGAGCAGGATGCCGGCGATGGTCAGGGTGGGCAGCACGGCGTTGCGGCCGATGTGCCGGGTCAGCACCCAGGCGTCGCCGGCACCGCGGGCCCGGGCGACGGTGACGAACGGCTGGGTGCGCACGTCGTCGATGCTGCGCAGCAGCACCTGCGCCAGCGGCGCCGAGATCGGCACCGCCAGCGTCAGCACCGGCAGGATCAGGCCCTCCCAGAAGCCCGGGTTGATGACCGGGATGAGCTTGAGCCGGAACGAGAACAGCTGGATCAGCATGATGCCGAGCCAGAACACCGGCACCGAGATGAACAGCGCCGGCAGCGATTCCAGCAACGACCGCAGCCAGCGGAACGGCGACAGGTTGGCCAGCACGGCGATCCCGACGGCCAGCACCACGGCCAGCGCCAGCCCCAGGACGGCCAGCCGCAACGTGGGCGGGATGTTGGTCGCCAACTGCTGCGACACCGGCACGTCGGCCTGGATGGAGTAGCCCCAGTCGAGCGTGACGAAGTTGCCCAGCGCGTGCAGGTATTGGGTGACCAGCGAGGTGTCGGCGCCGTAGGAGACCCGGATGTCGGCGATCTGCTCCGGGCTGAGCCCCAGTTCCGGGTTCTGGAACTTGATCAGCAGGGCGTCACCGGGGAGGGCCTGCAGCAGCACGAAGGCCGCGGTGAAGGTCGCCCACAGCACGAGCAGGGCCTGACCGGCCCGTCCGAGCAGATAGCGCGTCATGAGGATCCTCAACGGTGTCAGCGGTGTGGTGCGGTGTCCCGGGGCCGGGCGGGCCGGCCCCGGGACGGTGGATCAGCGCTCGGAGAGCCAGGTGTCAGCGCTCGGAGAGCCAGGTGTCAGCGCTCGGAGAGCCAGGTGTCGTAGAAGCTGGGCCGGCCGACGGCCTCGAACTCCAGGCCGTTGACGTAGGTGCCGGCGGCGAAGATCTGCGGCTCCTCGAAGATCGGGATCAGCAGCGCCTGGTCGAGCACGTGGTTCTGGATGTCGCCGATGATCTCGAGGCGCTTCGCCGGATCGACCTCCGCGGTCTGGGCCTCGAGCAGCCCGTTCAGCTCGGTGTCGGTGTAGCTCTGCACGAGGGTGCTGCTGCCGCCGACCTGCAGCAGCCAGTCGCGGTTCTTCGGGTAGAAGCCGCTCTTGATGACGTCGGGGTCGGCGCGGCCGACCATCGCCACCAGCAGCGGGGTCTTGGCCGGGTCGAGGTTGTCCGCGGCGACGCTGCCGGCGTCACCGGGCAGCACCTCGAGCTTCACGCCGACCTTGGCCCACTGCTCCGAGACCAGCTGCAGCACCTGCTTGTTCTGCGGCTGCACGTAGGTGTGGTAGATGCTCAGCACCAACGGCTTCCCGTCCTTGACCCGGATGCCGTCGGCTCCCGGGACCCAGCCGGCCTCGTCCAGCAGCGCCTTGGCGCCGTCCGGATCGAAGGTCAGCTTGTCGGCCAGGTCGACGTAGCCGGGGGCGTCCTTGGCGAGCACCGAGGTGGCCTGCGGGTAGTTGTCGCTGAGCAGCGTGCTGACGACCTCGGCGCTGTCGGTGGCCTTGAGCAGCGCCTGCCGGACGCGCAGGTCGGCGACCAACGGGTTGTCCGGCCGGATCGCGATGCTGTCGTTCACCCCGCGGGTGGAGGCCCGCAGCAGTGCGAGTCCGGCCCCGGTGATCTGCGGCTCGTCGTAGGCCTCGACCTGGCGGATGGCGTCGGCCTGGCCGGCCAGCAGCGAGCCGATCCGGACGCTGTCCTCGGCGGCCACGATGAGCGTGATGCCGTCCAGGTAGGCCCGGCCCTGGTGGGCGGCGCTCGGCGGCGCCCAGTTGTAGTCCTCGCGGACCTTCAGGTCGATCTGCTTGCCCAGGGTCTCACCGGTGACCGTGAAGGGGCCGGAGCCGATGATGTTCGTCGCGGAACCGAGCTCCTCGTACGGCCGGGCCAGCGTGGCGGCCGAGACGAGGCCCGCGCCGATCGTCGCGGTGCCCTGCAGGAACCCCGGCGACGGCTTCTTGAAGAAGAACGTCACCGTGGAGGCGTCCTGGACCTCGCTGTGGTCGTAGTTGTTGAACACCTCCGACACGGGCTGCTTCAGGTCCGGGTTGCCCAGGCCGAAGGTGTCGTAGTTGTCGGCGACGGCCTGCGCGTCCAGCGCGGTGCCGTCGGAGAACGTGACGCCGGGCCGGATGACGAAGGTGTACTGGGTGAGATCGTCGTTGACGGTCCAGGACTCGGCGATCCACGGCTCGATCTCGAGGGTCTCGGGGTTCTGGTACGTCAGCTTGTCGGTGATCTGGTTGAGGATGCCGCCGTTGGGATAGAAGCCGCCGGACGGCGGATACAGGTTGGTGTGGGCGGCGCTGTCGAGATAGGTGAGGGTGCCGCCGGTGACCGGGGTGCCCGGCGCCGAGGCCGAGCCGGCCGCGGTGGTGGCCGGCGACGTGCCGTCGGAGCCACCGCACGCCGCCACCAGGGCGACGGCCGCGGCGGCGGCCAACGCCCCGAGGCGGCGGCCGAGCCGCGGTGCCCGCGAGCGGGGAGTATTCGACACGTCGGACGTCACAACGGGTTCCTTTCTGGGCCGGAACGGCGCGAGTGCCGGGTTCCGGGGGATGCGGGGAGCGGGCGGCCACCGTGCGACGGCGCCGGGAGCGAGCGTCCGGGGAGGACCGGACGTCGTGGTACGGGGAGGGGACACCGCGGGCGGTGTCGGCCTGGTCAGGCGGTAACAGGACCCCGACACAGCATCGAGCTGGTCCGGCCGAGATCGACGTGCCGGCGCCGGTACGCGCAGAGACCACGCACGGGGAGCGCGGGGTGCTGGTGCATGGATCCGGCCTGTTCTGTGCTGGGCCGTGTCGGCCGCGCTTGCGGTTCCGCGGGATGCGGTCGCCTGGTCGTCATCCGGAGCACCCCGCCGCGTCGGAGGGTTGCTGTCCAGCGAGCCGGAGCTGCGTGCTGGAACTCTTGACCGGTACCGAAGTTACTGCCGTTCACCGACGATCCACAAGTTGTGTGGTGCCGTTCACAACCTCGGGGCGGCAGGTCAGCCGGTGGCGAGTTCCCCACCGGACTTGCGGGCGCTGAGGACGATGGCCGCGCAGACCAGCGCCATGCCGGTGATCTCCGCGGCGTGCGGGATCTGCGCCAGGAACACCGCGCCGGTGACAGCGGCGGTCACCGGGAGCAGCGCCAGCAGGATGGCGAACCGGGCGGCGGTGACCTTGCGCAGCACGACCTGTTCGATCGCGTACGGGATCACCGAGCTGAGCACCGCGATGCCGACCAGGGCGAGCAGCGCCGGGCCGTGGGAGACGATGCCGCCGACCTGCCAGACGCAGAACGGCGCGAACACCAGCGCGCCGGCGGTCATCCCGACACTCAGGGAGGTGATGCCGTCGCGGGTGGAGGCGATGCGGCGGCCGAGGATGATGTAGAACGCCCAGAACAGGCCGGACCCGAAGATGGCCACCAGCCCGATCACCACCGAGGTGGTCCAGCCGCCCTCCAGGCTGACGCCGGCCAGCAGCACGACTCCGGCCAGCGCCAGGGCGATCCCGAGCCGGTCACGCCAGCCGGTGCCGGTGATCGCGGCCACCGCGACCGGTCCGAGGAACTCGATGGCCACCGCGGTACCCAGCGGCAGGTGCTCGATGGCGACGTAGAAGCAGAGGTTCATCGCGGCGAGCACCACTCCGAACCCGGCCGAGGCGAGCAGCTCCCGGCGGCTCCAGCCCTGCTTCCAGGGGCGCCGCCAGGCCAGCAGGATGATCGCGCTGACCACGATCCGCAGCCACCCCACGACCGCCGACGGCGCCAGCACGAACAGGCCGACGGCCAGCGCGGCGCCGTAGTACTGGGTGAACCCGGAGACCAGGAACAGCGCCGGTGCCGGGGTGACGGCGATCAGGTTGCGGGGCGACGGCACGTCCCGACAGTAGTGGCGCGCGCGGGGTCAGATCCCCAGCTGCGGGCGGCACTCCGCGAGCCCGCGCACCCGCACCGTCCAGTCCGGCCGGACCAGGGTGTCCGGGGTGACGAGCAGCAGGTGGCTCTCCACCGACTCGCCCGGGCGGCGCTGCTGGAACCGGCTGCCGTTGCCGACGTAGCCGAGCTTCTCCGAGACCCGAAGCGACCGTGCGTTGTCGGCGAACGCGGCCGACTCGGCCCGCCGGGCACCGAGGTGGTCGAAGGCGAACAGCAGGATGGCCGCGCGCATCTCGGTGCCCAGTCCGCTCCCCTGCCGGTCGCGCCGCAGCCAGGAGCCGGTGGTGACGGAACGGACGACGGCGAAGTCGTCGGCCCGGACGTCCTGCAGGCCGATGGCCACCCCGTCCAGCAGCACGGCGAACTGCAGGTCCCACCGCTGGGCGGTGGTCGCCGCCCGGCGCCCCCACAGGTGCCGCAGCGAGCCGGGCACCAGCTCGTCCGGTGGCGCCGTCGACCACGGGACGTCGAACGGCAGCTCGGCCGGATCGTGGATGCCGGCGAGCTCGGCGTCCATCAGGTCCGGGAGGTGCTCGTCGCGGACCGGCGTGAGCACCAGCCGGGGGCTTCGCACCTCGAGCCCGAACAGCGGCCAGTACCGGACGAGTCGTTCCCGGGAACCCATGCCCGCAGTCTGTCCGGTCGGGTCTCCCGGACGCGACCCGTTATCCCTTGACCGCGCCGGCGCCCGCCCCCCGGACGAAGTACCGCTGGAAGGAGAAGAACACCAGCGCCACCGGGATGGTCATCAGCAGGGCCGCGGCCATCTTGAGCGGGAACAGGTTGCCGGAGCCGTAGGCGCCGCTGGACAGCGACGCGACGCCGGAGGTCAGGGTGTTCAGCGCCGGGTCGCGCCGGGACACGATGAAGTGTGCGAGCTCGTTCCACGACGCCTGGAACGACAGGATGGTGATGGTGATGACCGCGGGCCGCGCCATCGGCAGCACCACCGACCAGAACAGCCGGAAGGTGCCGGCGCCGTCGATGCGCGCCGCCTCCTCCACCTCGGCGGGGATGCCGAGGAAGAACTGCCGCATGATAAAAACCCCTGCGGCGTCGGCGATCAGCGGGATGATCATGCCGGCGTAGGTGTTGTACATGTGCAGCTCGACGAGGACCAGGTACTTCGGGATCAGCAGCACCACACCGGGGACGGCGATGACGCTGACGATGACCCCGCCGAGGGCCTTACGGCCGAAGAAGTGCAGCCGCGCCAGCGCGTAGCCGGCCAGCGAGTCGAAGAACACCCGGCCGGCGGTCACGCACACCGACACGATGACCGAGTTGAGGAACCAGCGCGGGAAGTCCTGTCCGGCCAGCGTCCGGTAGGCGTCGAGCTGCCACACCATCGGGATCGGGTTCAGCGGGCTGGCGGTGGCCTCGGCGTCGGACTTGAACGACGTCCCGATCTGGATGAGGAACGGGAAGATGTACAGCAGTGCGAAGAAGATCAGCACCAGGTAGACGATCAGCGCGGTGGAGCGACCGCGGCTGTTCTTCGCCGGAATCAGCTCGATCGGGCCGGCGGCGCCCTTCGACGGACGCTCGGAGGTGCGGGTGGCCATCAGACGTCGCTTCCGGTGAGGGCGGCTTCCCGGCGGCGGCGCCACCAGGGCTTGCGGCTGGAGTCCCTGTCGCGCATGACGAACCGCTGGATCAGCGTCATCACGATGATGATGACGAACAGGATGAACGCGATCGCGGTTCCCTGGCCCCACTTCCCGTCCTGGAACGAGGTCTGGAAGCTGAGGTAGGCCGGGGTCAGGGTGGTCTTGGAGGGCTTGCCCTGACTCATCAGGTACACCTGGTCGAACACCTGCCAGGTGCCGATGAGCCCCAGCGTGATGACCAGGAACATCGTGGGCTTCAGCGCCGGCAGGGTCACGTTGCGGAACCGCTGCCAGCGGTTGGCCCCGTCGACCATCGCCGCCTCCTCGACGTCGGCCGGGATGTCCTGCAGGGCCGCGAGGAAGATCAGCATGAAGGTGCCGGCGGTGGTCCAGATGGCCAGCGTGATCAGCGCGCACATCGCCACCGACGGGCCGGCGATCCACTGGAACCAGCTGATGCCGAGGAAGTCGTGGTCGGCGAGCCACGCGGGCGGGTTCGCGGTGTCGACCAGGCCGAGGCCGCTCAGGATCAGGTGCCCGACACCGCGGGGGTCGGCGAACCAGTTGGGGCCGTTGATCCCGAACCAGGCGAGCACGCTGTTGACCGCGCCGGACGCGGTGAACAGGAACAGGAACACCACCGAGATGGCCACCGTCGACGTCACCGACGGGAAGTAGAACGCGGTCCGGAAGAAGCCTTTCCCGCGCAGCCGCTGTCGGTTGATGGCCATCGCCAGGATCAGCGCGAGGACGGTCTGCAGCGGCACCACCAGCAGCACGTAGTACATGTTGTTGCGCAGCGCGGTGGCGAGGTCGCGCTGCTGCAGGTTGGGGGACCCGAGCAGCGTGTCGTAGTTCTTTGCGCCGATGAAGTTGGCGCCCAGCGGCGAGCCCTTCCCGGACCAGTCGGTCAGCGACACCCACAACGCGAGCAGCACCGGGCCGATCAGGAACAGCAGGATGAGCACGAACGCGGGAGCCGCGAACAGCAGGCCGGCCCGGTTCTCGGAGCCGCGGATGCCGCTCCGTCGGCGTTTCGGCGGGGTCACGTCGCCGTCGGCGGTCGCGACGGCGGCCGGGACCTGCGCCGGGCCCATGCCCTGGGTGATCGACATCGATCGCTCCACTCGGAGTCGGGAGGTGGGGTCGTGCGGAAGGTGGGTCCTGCGGGGAGGTGCGGCGGCCGTCCGGGCGTCGGACGGCCGCCGCAGGTTCCGCGGGTGCGGTCGGCTCAGCCGCCGACGGCTGCGGTCAGGTTCTCCTGCACCGAATCCAGGATCGCCTGCGGGTCGGCGTTGGCCAGGTCCTGCAGCTGGGAGTTGAAATCGGCCAGGACGTCGGTGATGCCGGGGAGGTTGACCACCCCGCGGGCGTAGTCGACACCCTTGACGAACGGCTCGTTGGCGGCGAACTCCGACAGGTAGTCGGCCTGCGCGGACTCCACCGACGGGATGACGCCGAACGCGGTGGCGAAGGCCATCTGCTGGTCGGTGCTCGTCATGTACTCGACGAACGACTTGGCCTGCTCCGGGAACTGGGTCGTGGCCGAGATCCCCCAGCAGTTGGTGAACACCAGGGTGCCCTTGGTGCCGGTCGGGCCGGCGGGCAGCTCGGCGACGGTGTACTTCAGGTCCGGGTAGTCGCTCTTGAGCGCCCCCAGCAACCAGTTGCCCTCGATGGTCATGGCCGCGGCGCCCTTGCCGAACGCCTCACCGGCCCATCCGGAGTCGAGCTCCGCCGGGGTCTTGAGCACGCCGTCGGTGATCATCTTCTTGACGAAGCCGAGGGCCTCGGCGTTCTTCGGGTCGTTCGCGGTGATCGTCGTGCCGTCCTCGGCGACCAGGTAGCTGCCGTTCTGCACGAGGAAGGCGTCGACGCGGTCCCGCTCGGGGGCGACCGACAGACCGGCGGCGCCACCGGTGTTCAGCTTCGCGGCGACCGTGGCGAGCTGGTCCCAGGTGGTGGGGATGTCGGCGTCGGTGAGACCGGCGGCCGCCCACAGGTCGGTGTTGATGAACAGCGCCAGGGTGGACATGTCCTTCGGGGCGCAGTAGAAGGTGCCGTCGTAGGTGAAGGCGTCCTTGAGCACCGGGTAGAAGTCGTCGGCGTTGCTCAGCTCGTCCCCGTAGGGCAGCAGGTTGCCGGCCTTGGCGTAGTTGGCGACCTGATCGGCGCCGACGTAGAAGACGTCCGGCGCGGTGCCGGACGAGAACCCCTGCGCCAGCTGCTGGGTCAGGTCCTGGGCGGCGGTGACCTCGACGGTCGAGTCGTTCTCCGACCCCCAGGCGTCGGCGGCCTCGGTGAGGGCGTCGGTCTCGGCGGTGCCGGAGCTGCCGAACAGCAGCTGCAGCTGCGCGCCGCCGGCGGCGGGCGCCTCGCTGCCGCCACCACCTTCGCTGCCGGTGGCCGAGCCGGCCGCCGAGGAGGTGGCGGCGGCGGCGGGCGAGGAGGTGCCGCCGGTGGCGGTGTCACTGCTGCACGCCGCGGCGGCCAGCAGGGTGAGTGCGCCGACGGCGCCGATGACGGCGGTACGGGTGCGATGGACGGACATCGTTGTCGTTCCTCTTCTCTGGGACTTCGGTGGGGGTTCCGGGTGTGGTTCCCGGTACGGGTTCCCGGGTGGAGCGCTTCGGTCGGGACGGGAGGACGCGGGACGGTCGGCGGTGACCTGCCCGTGCGGGAAGGGGTCAGGAGGGCGGGGTGCGGCGGGTCCGGACGACCAGATCGGGCGCGAGCAGCAGGCGCGTGGGCGGGTCGACGGTGGTCGGGCGGTCGATGCGGTCCATCAGCAGCCGCAGGGACTGCTCGGCGGCCGCGGTCAGCGGCTGGGCCACCGACGAGATGCCGGCGCCCTCGGCGAGGGCGGTGTCGTCGAAGCCGACCACCTCGACCGCGGGAGCCCCGGGAGTGGCCTGCCGCAGCTGGACCGCGGCCAGCGCGCCCAGCGCCACCAGGTCGGACACGCAGACCAGCGCGGTCGCGTCGGTGCGCCGCAGCAGGTCGTGGGCGGCCAGCCGGGCGTCGTCGACGGCGTTGCGGCAGTGTCCGACCGGCAGGTCGGGCAGTCCCGCCGCCTGCATGGCGGCGCGGTACCCGGCGAGCCGGTCGTTGCCGACGCGGGAGTCCGTCGGCCAGCCGAGAAAGGCGATGCGCCGGTGGCCCTGCGCCAGGAGGTGCCCGGTGGCCTTCCGGGTGCCCTGCGCGCCGTCGACGTCGACCCAGGGGTGCGTGCCGGCGCCATCCCAGTCGCGGCCGAACGACACGCACGGGATGCCGCGTTCCATCAGGTGCGCCGCCCGGCGGTCGCCTTCGTGGGTGTGGCTCAGCACGAAGCCGTCGAGGTCCCAGCGCTGCATGAGGTCGTCGTAGGAGGCGAGCTCCTGATCGTCGTCCCGGGCGGTGTAGAGCAGCACGCGGTAGTCCCGATCTGCGGCGCACGCGGTCAGCGCGTGCAGGAAGCGGTCGAAGACGCCGTCGGTGGAACCACTCTCGACCCGGACGCCGATGAGGCCGGAGCGCTTGGTCCGCAGCTGCCGGGCGGCGTGGTTGGGCCGGTAGTCCAGCTCGCGGATGACGTCGCGCACCTTGGCCGCCGTCTCCGGCCGGACGATGCCGGGAGTGTTGAGCACGTTGGAGACCGTCTGGACCGACACCCCGGCCAGCGCCGCGACCTGGCTCATGGTGGGCCGCCGGGAGGCGGCGTCGTCGGCCCCGGGGTCGGTGGGTACGGCGGACCGGGCGTTCACCATCGACCTCCCGATCGTCCGCGCCGGGCGGCAGTGCCCGGCTGATCTCGACTACCCGAACTTTGATCGTTCCAATCCGACTGGACAGATCCGGTTCGAACGTTCAAATTGATACCTGCAGTGTGTGCCGCGTCACCCGGCCTGTCAACCGACCGGGCCTCGACTGGCAGGCTGACCCGACGTCCCACCCACCCCCGGAGGTCCACCGTGTCGCTGGAGACACCCCGCACCGATGCCGGTCCGGCGCTTTCCGGCGCACCCCGGCAACCGCTGCTGCACGACCTCGTGACCTCGGTCGCCGCGCCCGTGGTGGCACTGTCGGACCCCGGCGGGGACATCCGCCCGGCCGGAGCGCAGGGCGTCTACGCCGCCGACCTGCGGTGGATCTCCCGCTGCGAGCTGACCGTCGACGGCGCCGTCGGCGAACCGATCGCCACCGCCACCCCCGGCGCCGACTCCGCCGAGTTCGTCGTGCTGGTCCGGCATCTCGGGAACCCCGGGGCCGATCCGACGGTGTGGATCCGACGGACCCGCACCGTCACGCCCGCCGGGTGCGCCGAGCGGCTGCACCTGGTCAACCAGTCCGACGCCGGGATCCGGCCGACCGTGTCGCTGCTGGTCGCCGCCGATCTGGCCCCCATCGAGACGGTCAAGATGGGCGGCCGCCCGGACGCGGTCGCCGTCGACGTCACCGGGGACCGGGTCACCCTCACCGCGGGCGGCGCGGTCGCGGTGCTGACCGCGGCCGACGCCCGGATCGACCCCACCGGCACCGGCCTGCGGTTGTCCTGGACCCCCGACGTCCCCGCCCGCTCGTCGGTGACGGTCGGCTGGGAACTCACGGTCGACGACCCGGAGGCCGCCGTGGTGGCGGCCCGCCGCCGGGTGGTCCGCGCCCCGGTCGTCACCGCCGACGACCGCCGGCTGGCCCCGCTGGTGGCCCGTTCGCTCGCCGACCTGCAGGGGTTGCAGATGGCCGCCGCCGGGCGCCCGGACGAGACCTTCCTGGCCGCCGGATCGCCCTGGTACCTGACCCTCTTCGGCCGCGACTCGCTGTGGGCCGCGCGGATGCTGCTGCCCACCGGCACCGACCTGGCGCTGGGCACCCTGCGCACGCTCGCCGCCCTCCAGGGCACGGCCGTCGACCCGGCCACCGCCGAGGAGCCCGGCAAGATCCCGCACGAGGTCCGGCGCTCGGTGTTCGCCCACGGCGACACCGTGCTGCCGGCGCTCTACTACGGCACCATCGACGCCACCCCGCTCTGGATCTGCCTGCTCGCCGACGCCTGGCGGTGGGGGCTGCCGGCGGCCGAGGTCGAGAGCCTGCTGCCGGCGCTCGACCGCGCGCTGGGCTGGCTCGAGCACCACGGGGACTCCGACGGTGACGGCTTCCTCGAGTACATCGACCGCAGCGGGCACGGGCTGGCCAACCAGGGCTGGAAGGACTCCGGCGACGCGGTGCGGTTCCGGGACGGCCGTGTCGCCGACGGCCCGATCGCGCTGGCCGAGGTCCAGGGATACGCCTACGAGGCCGCGGTCAAGGCGGCCGACCTGCTCGACGCCTTCGGCCGCCCGGGGGCCACCCGGTGGCGTTCCTGGGCGGCGGCGCTCGCCGACCGGTTCCGCGAGACGTTCTGGCTGTCCGACGATCTCGGGCGCTACCCGGCCATCGCCCTGGACGGCGACAAGGTCGCGGTCGACGCCCCGGCGTCGAACATGGGACATCTGCTGGCCACCGGCATCCTGTCGGCGGCCGAGGCCGCCGATGTGGCGGCCCGTCTCGTGGATCCGAGCATGTCCAGCGGCTTCGGGCTGCGCACGATGAGCGACCGGACCGACGGCTACTCGCCCCTGAGCTACCACTGCGGCTCCGTCTGGCCGCACGACACCGCCATCGCCGTCCACGGTCTCGTGTCGGCCGGTCTCACCGCCGCCGCGGCGGCGCTGGCCGACGGGCTGCTCGCCGCGGGGGCGGCGTTCGAGAACCGGTTCCCGGAGCTGTACGCGGGCTTCGGCGCAACCGAGATCGCCGTGCCGGTGCCCTATCCGGCGTCCTGCCGCCCACAGGCCTGGTCGGCGGCCGCCGCGGTGATGGTGGTACAGGGCTTCCTGGGCGTCCGGCCGGACGTACCCGCCGGCGTCGTCGAACTGGCGCCGGCGCCCGGCCTCGGCGCGATCCGGGTGCAGCGGCTGCGGATCGCCGGGGAGGACATCGACATCTCCGTCGACGCGGACGGCCGGTGCACGTGGAGCACGCCACCCGCCGGGATCACCGTCCGCGTGGCCGGCGGCTGAGCCTCAGGGGTGGTCGTCGGGCCGCGGCAGGGTGCCGTGCTCGATGACCTTCTCGTAGACGGTCTCCAGGCTCCGGGCGAGCTCGGCCACCGCAGCCGGCGTCAGCCCCTCGAAGAACATCCGCCGGACGAGCGCGATGTGCTGCGGTGAGGCGTCCCGCAGGGTGTCCCGGCCCGTCGCGGTCAGCGCGACGTCGGTGGCCCGCCCGTCGTCGGCCGCCCGGCCGCTGGTCACCAGGCCGCGCCCGGCCAGCGTGCGCACGTGGTGGGAGGTGCGACTGCGCTCCCAGCCGATGCGGGTGGCCAGGGCCGCCATCCGCATCCGGCCGTCCGGCGCGCTGGTCAGCGCGACGAGCACGTCGTAGTCGGAGAGTGAGATGCCGCTGTCGGCGCGCAACTGTCGGTTCATCTCGTAGCGCAGCCGCAGCTGCAGCTTCATCCACGCGTACCAGGCCCGTACCTGCTCGGGCGTGAGCAGAGCGAACGGCGACTCGGGCGGTACTGCACGGTCCGGTGCCATGGGCTCTCCTCTCGGACCTCCGAGTATGACCGGACCCACCGTCCAGCTTGGGTGAAACCTCACCTACTCTGGCTTCACCACCGAACCAGGGAGTGACGATGCCCACCACCGCAGCACTGCTGACCGCCAGCCTCCACGAGGTCTTCGGCAACCGCGACGCCGCCTCCCGCCGGGCGGCGATCGAGCGGGTCTACGCCGAGGACGTCCGTTTCGTCGAACCCGAGGGCACCGTGGTCGGCCGTGACGCCCTGGAGGGGCGCGCCGCCACCCTCATCGGGCAGGCCCCACCCGGTTTCACCTTCCGCGAGGACGGGCCCGCGTACGTCGACGGTGACTTCGGCCTGCTCGGCTGGGCCCTCGGACCCGTCGACGGCGAGCCGGTGGTCCGCGGTGTGGACATCCTCACCGTCACCGACGGCCTCGTCACCGAGATCCGGACCGTCCTCGCCTCCTGACCCGATGGTTGACTGGGCCGCATGCACGCCATCGCGATCGACGGAGACCGACTGACCTGGACCCCCGCACCCGACCCCGCACCGGGGCCGGACGAGGTCGTCATCAGGGTGGCTGCGGCCGGCATCAACCGTGCGGACCTGCTGCAGCGCAAGGGGCAGTATCCGCCGCCGCCGGGAGCGAGCGAGGTCCTGGGCATGGAGTGCAGCGGCGTGATCGACGCCGTCGGCGCCGACGTCGGGCGCTGGCGGGTCGGTGACGAGGTCTGCGCGCTGCTCGCCGGCGGCGGCTACGCCGAGCGGGTCGCGGTGCCCGCCGTCCAGGTGCTGCCGGTCCCCGGCGGGGTCGACCTGATCGACGCCGCCGGACTGCCCGAGGTGGCCTGCACGGTGTGGTCGACGGTGGTGATGGCCGGCCGTGCGCAGCGCGGCGAGACGCTGCTGGTGCACGGCGGTACCGGCGGGATCGGCACCTTCGCCATCCAGCTCGGGGTGGCCCTCGGGCTGCGGGTGATGGTCACCGCCGGCTCGGCCGCCGGCCGGCAGCGGTGCCTGGACCTCGGGGCGGAGCGGGTTGTGGACTACCACGACGAGGACTTCGTCGAGGTCGCGCGCGAGCTCACCGACGGCCGCGGGGTCGACGTCGTCCTGGACGTGATCGGCGCGAAGTACTTGCAGCGCAACGTGTCCGCGCTGGCCACCCTGGGACGGCTGACGATCATCGGCATGCAGGGCGGCGCGAAGGCCGAGCTGGACCTCGGCGCTCTGCTGACGAAGCGGGCCACCGTGCTCGGCACGACGCTGCGCTCCCGGCCGGTGACCGGTCGCGGCTCCAAGGCCGACATCGTCGCCGAGGTCGAGCACCAGGTGTGGCCGCTGGTGGCGTCCGGGGCGATCCGGCCGGTGATCGGCGCCCGGATGCCGATCACCGAGGCGGCCGCCGCCCACGCGGCGCTGGATTCCGGGTCCGCTCCCGGGGGCAAGGTCCTGCTGACCGTCCCCTGACGCCGTGGCGTCGGGGACAATGGACCGCGGCATGCGCGACGAGAGAGACGTAGGGACAGACGTGAGCGAACCCCAGGGGCAGCGCATCGTGGTGATCGGCCCGGACGGCCAGCCGGAGAGCGGCGACGCGTCGGTGACCGGCAACGTGCAGCACTTCGGCGGCGGCGAGTCGCTCAGCCCGGCCGACGCCATCGGCGAACCGGCCAAGGTGATGCGCATCGGCACGATGATCAAGCAGCTGCTCGAGGAGGTCCGCTCGGCGCCGCTGGACGAGGCCAGCCGGGAGCGGTTGAAGCGCACCCACGCCGCGTCGCTGCTGGAGCTCAAGTCCGGTCTGACGCCGGACCTCTCGGAGGAGCTGGACCGGCTGGCCCTGCCGTTCAGTGACGACACCACGCCGTCGGACGCCGAACTGCGCATCGCCCAGGCGCAGCTGGTCGGGTGGCTGGAGGGCGTCTTCCACGGGCTGCAGACCGCGCTGATGGCCCAGCAGATGGCCGCCAAGATGCAGATCGAGCAGATGCGCCGGGGCCTGCCCCCGGGGCAGGGCGGCGGCGGCGAGCAGCACGGTCCCGGTCAGGGCACCGGCCAGTACCTCTGACCCCGGGTCCTCGAGCCCCGAACCGCCGCTTTCGGCGTGATGATCGCCGGATCCCGGTGATACTCACGCCGAAAGCGGCCGTGGGCTCGGGTCAGGTCCGAGCCGGGCTCAGGAGTCGAAGCCCAACCCGAACCGGTCGAGGGTGCGCAGCCACATGTTGCGCTTGCCCTCGTTGGCGTCGGCCCGCTCGACCGACCACTTCGTCATGTTGATGACTCCCGACCGCAGCGGCTCCGGCGGGAACGGCACCGGCTTGCCGCGGACGGTCTCCAGCTCGGTGATGTCGGTCTTCCTGCCGTCCAACAGGTCCAGCATCACCTGCGCGCCGAAACGGGTGGCGCCGACGCCGAGACCGGTGAAACCGGTGGCGTGCGCGACCTTCCCGCCGTGGCCGGTCCCGTAGAACGGGAAGAACCGCGAACAGGTGTCGATGACGCCGCCCCAGGTGTGGCTGAACTTCACGTCCTCCAGCTGCGGGAAGGTCTCGAAGAAGTGCTCGGACAGCCGCTGGAACGTCTCCGGCCGCTGATCGAAGCTGTCGTCGATCTTGCCGCCGTAGTGGTAGACGACGTCGTAACCGCCCCAGAGGATGGAGTTGTCCTCACCGAGCCGGTAGTAGTGGAACAGGTTCCCGGAGTCGCCCACGCCCTGACGGTTCTTCCAGCCGATGGACGCCAGCTGGTCGTCGGTCAGCGGCTCGGTGGCGATCGCGTAGTCGTAGACCGGCACCACATACGGCCGCACCCGCTTCAGCAACGAGGGGAACGCGTTGGTGCCCAACGCGACCTTGTTCGCCCGCACCGTGCCGGTCGGCGTGGTCAGCACCATCGTCGCGCCCTCACGCACCATCGAATTCACCCAGGAGTTCTCGTAGATCCGCACGCCCAGCTCCTCGCACGCGTCGGCGAGACCCCAGCACAGCCGGGCCGGGTCGACCATCACGGTCTTGTCCTTCGACCAGACCGCCCCGAGGAACGTCGGCGACTTGAGCTCGGCCCGGACCGCGTCCTGGTCGAGGAGAACGGCGTCGTCACCGAAGTCGAGCATCCGCTGGTAGTCGACCCAGATGTCGGCCAGCTGGTACTCCATGGTCGCGACCCGCAGCTCGCCGGACTTCTCGAGCTTGCAGTCGATGCCGAACTTCTCGATCGTCTCGACGATGCCGGCCAGGTTCTGCCGGCCGAGTCTCTCCAGCCGTGGCATGTCCCGGGGGTACCAGTCCATCCCGTTGGCCTGACCGTGGGTGAGCGACGCCGAGCAGAACCCCCCGTTGCGGCCGGACGCCGCCCAGCCGATGGTCTTCCCCTCCAGCAGCACCACGTCCCGCTCGGGGTTGCGCTGCTTGGCGATGAGAGCGGTCCAGAGGCCGGAGTAGCCGGCCCCCACCACAACCAAGTCAGCGGTGTCGCCTCCCGTCAACGTGTCCCGTGGATCGGGGGCGTCCACGTCGTCGAGCCAGTAACACGAGGGCTCGGCGTCGGAGAGCGCGTTGACTGCCAGCCGGCGGTGGGCCGAGCTGTAGCGGCGGGAGTTCATCGGATCGCTTTCTACATCGTGGGGGGAACCTGCAGGTCGGGTGACCTGTCAGTGAAAACGGTACGGTGCCAGGCTTTCCGGGCGTGGGCGGTCAGGTCCATCGCGACGTGCTTGACCACCGTGTAGTCGTTGAGTGAGTACATGCTCATGTCCTTGCCGAAGCCCGAGGCACCGACACCGCCGTGCGGCATCTCGGAGAAGATGGGGATGTGGTCGTTGATCCAGACGGTCCCGGCACGCAGCTCCCGCGACGCCCGCAACGCCCGGTGGACGCTGCCGGTCCAGGCCGACGCCGCGAGCCCGAACGGGCTGTCGTTGGCCAGCCGCAGCGCCTCGTCGTCGTCGGTGAATCCGGTGACGGTGAGCACCGGGCCGAAGACCTCGTCCCGGACGATCTCGCTGCGCTGACCGACCCCCACCACGAGCGCGGGACGGCACCAGAAGCCGCCGGCGACATCTCCGTCGGGGAGCCGGCCGGGGGCGATGACCTGTGCTCCCCCGGCCGCGGCCCGGGACACCATGCCGGCGACCTTGTCCCGGTGGGCGGCGCTGGACAGCGGCCCGAGATCGGTGTCGGGGTCGCGCGGATCGCCCAGCCGGATGCCGGCGAACAGGTCGGCGACCCCGGCGACGAACGCGTCCAGCAGCGAGACGTGCACGTAGGCCCGGGTCGCCGCGGTGCAGTCCTGCCCGGTGTTGATGACGCTCGCGGCCACCGCGCCGTGCACGGCCGCCTCGAGATCGGCGTCGGCGAACACCACGAACGGCGCCTTGCCGCCGAGCTCGAGGTGCACCCGGGCGCCGCGCTCCGCGCAGCGGGCCATCACCCGGCGACCGACCCCGGTGGAGCCGGTGAAGCTGACCATGTCGACGTCCGGGTGTCCGACGAGCGCGTCGCCGGCGACCGCTCCGGTGCCGGTCACGACGTTGACGACGCCGTCCGGGATCCCGGCGCGCTGGGCGGCCCGGGCCATCAGCACCGCGGTGAGCGGGGTGATCTCGGCGGGCTTGAGGACGATGGTGTTGCCGGCGGCGATGGCCGGCAGGATCTTCCAGCCGGCCATCTGCAGCGGGTAGTTCCACGGCGCGATGGAGCCGACGACGCCGACCGCCTCCCGGCGGATGCTGCTGGTGTGGTCGGGCGAGTACTCGGTCGACGCCGAACCCTCCAGCACCCGGGCGGCACCGGCGAAGAACGCGGCGTTGTCGACGGTGCCGGCGACGTCGAAGTCGGTGGCGAACCGCAGCGGCTTGCCGGTCTGCGCGGTCTCCGCGTCGGCGAGTTCACCGGCCATCGCGCCGAGCTCGGCGGCCAGCGCGTGCACTGCGGTGGCGCGCTCCCCCGGGGTCGCCCGCGACCATCCGGGAAACGCCCGCCGGGCGGCCGCGACGGCGTCGTCGACCTCGGCCGGGCCGGCGAGGGCGTACCCGGTGTGCGCGCGGCCGGTGGCCGGATCGAGCACGGTGAAGGGGTCGCCGGAGCCGTCGCGGAGGACGCCGTCGATGACGTTCAGCAGGCCGCGGGTCTTCGTCGGGGAAGAGGACACGTCGCGATCACCTCGCCCGCCGCGCGCTCACGAAACGGCCGATGACCACGGCCGCCAGGGCGATCAGCAGCATCGCGGTGCCGATCACGTTGATCTGTGGCGGCAGCGCCTTCTTGGCCGCGCCCCACACGAACATCGGGAAGGTGACCTCGGACCCGGAGTTGAAGTTGGTGATGATGAAGTCGTCGAACGACAACGAGAACGACAGCATCGCGGCGGCCACCACACCGGGGAGGATCAGCGGCAGTGTGATGCGGCGGAAGGTCTCCCAGCGGCCGGCGTAGAGGTCCTGTGCGGCCTGCTCCAGCCGCGGGTCCAGGCCGACGAGCCGCGCCTTCACCGTCACGATGACGAACGACAGGCAGAACATGGTGTGCGCGATCCAGATCGTGGTCTGCCCCAGCGGGAAGCCCATGTTGACGAAGAGCACCAGCAGTGACGACCCGACCACGACCTCCGGCGTCGCCATCGGCACGAAGATCAGGATGTTGGCGAGGCCCCGACCACGGAAGCGGTGTCGCACCAGGGCGAACGCCGCGAGGGTGCCCAGGATGGTGGCCGCGACGGTGGAGAGCAGCGCGATCTTGATGCTCAGCACGAGCGAGTCGCAGAGGCCCGCGACGTCGCAGACGTTGGTCCAGGCGTCGAGGGAGAACTGCGACCAGGTGTAGTTGAACGACCCGGCCGGCTTGTTGAACGAGAACACCACGACGACGAAGATCGGCGTGAACAGGTACAGCAGGCCCAGCGAGCCGAAGAAGACCACCGCGTGGTCGCGCAGCCAGCGGCCGAGCCGGGGCGGGGCGGGGGCCGGGGTGGCCTTCGCCGGCGGACGCGGGACGTCCGGCCGGGAGGTCCGCTGGTCCGAGCGGGTGGTCATACGAGCTCCTCGGTGCCGGACCGGCGGACGTAGTAGACGACGAGCGCGACGATCGCCACCATCAGCGAGATCGACAGCGCGGCGGCGTGCGAGTAGTCGCGGATGCGCAGGAACAGAGCATCGATCGCGTTGCCCGCCATCGCCTGTCGGGTCGAGCCGAGGAACGTCGCGTTGATGTAGTCGCCGGCGGCCGGGATGAACGTGAGCAGCGTCCCGGAGATCACGCCGGGAAGCGAGAGCGGCCAGGTGATCCTCCAGAAGCTCTGCCAGGAGCTCGAGTACAGGTCGCCGGCCGCCTGCAGCAGGTTGCGGTCCTGCTTCTCCAGCGACGCATAGAGCGGCAGCACCATGAACGGCAGGAAGTTGTACGTCAGGCCGAGGATGACCGCCAACGGCGTGGCCAGCACCCGGTCGCCGGTGGTCAGCCCGACGAGATCGGTGAGGCCCAGGACGCCGGTCGAACGGAGGAAGTCCACCACCACGCCGTTGTCGGACAGGATGGTCGTCCAGGCCAGCGTCCGGATCAGGAAGCTGGTGAAGAACGGGGCGATGACCAGGACCAGCAACACCGAGCGCCACCGCCCGGCCTTGAAGGCGATCGTGTAGGCCAGCGGGTAGGCGATCAGGATCGTGAGGACCGTGGCCAGGGCGGCGAACCCGAACGACCGGAGGAACTGCGGCCAGTACTGGACCCAGACCTCCCAGTAGTGGTTGAAGCTCCAGGTGAACGAGTAGCCCTGCTCGAGACTGCCACTCTGCAGCGAGGTGTTGAACAGGGTGAGGATCGGCACCAGGAAGAACACGACCAGCGCGAGACCGGCCGGGAGCAGCAGGAAGTAGGGCGTCAGCTTCCGGCCGCGCCCCGGCTCCGGCGGTGGCGTCGCTCCTCCGCCGGTCGGGACGACATGGGCGAGGGCCGTCACCGCGAGCTCCCTGTCGCCGTCGCGCCGGTGCCGGCGCCGGTGCCGGTGCTCACGAGGCGATCTCCGCGGCGAGGGCGACCTCGGCCGCGTTCTCGGCCAGAGCGAAGGTGTGGGCCGGATCCCAGTACAGCGACACCCGGTCCCCGACCCGGCGCAGCGTGGTCGAGGTGTTCTGCGAGAAGACGGTGATCTCCTCGTCGGCCGGGGTGCGGACGAGGTACTGGGTGGACACCCCGATGAAGGACGCGTCGACGATGACGCCGTCGATGACGTTGGTCATCGACGGGGCCTGCCCCTCGTCGGCGATCTGGATCTTCTCGGGACGGACCCCCACCTGCACCGCCGGGCCCTCGGCGTGGGCCCGCGACGCCGGCATCGCGAGCCGGAAACCCTCGCTGTTCACCGTGATCACGTCACCCTCGCGGGCGAGGATGGTGGCGGGCAACAGGTTCGACTGACCGAGGAAGCCGGACACGAAGGCGGTGGCCGGGTTCTCGTAGAGGTCGACCGGTGCCCCCATCTGCTCCACCCGGCCCTTGTTCAGCACCGCGATGGTGTCGGCCATCGTCATGGCCTCCTCCTGGTCGTGGGTGACGTGGATGAAGGTGATGCCCACCTCGGTCTGGATGCGCTTCAGTTCCAGCTGCATCTGCCGGCGCAGCTTGAGATCCAGCGCCCCCAGCGGCTCGTCGAGCAGCAGCACCTTCGGCCGGTTGACCAGGGCCCGCACGACCGCGACCCGCTGCTGCTGGCCGCCGGAGAGCTGGGTCGGCTTGCGCTGGGCGAGGTGCCCCAGGTCGACCAGCTCCAGCATCTCGCGCACCTTGGCGTCGATGCCGTCGACCTTGCGGCGACGCAGACCGAAGGCGATGTTCTCGTAGATGGTGAGATGCGGGAACAGCGCATAGCTCTGGAAGACGGTGTTGACCGGCCGCTGGTGGGCCCGGAGCCGCGCGACGTCGTGGCCGCCGATCTCGATCGAACCGGCGGTCGGCTCCTCGAGCCCCGCGACCATCCGCAGCGTGGTCGTCTTCCCGCAGCCGGAAGGTCCCAGCAGCGCGAAGAACGACCCCTCCGGCACGTCGAGGTCGATACCGTCCACCGCGGCGAAGCTCCCGTAATGCTTCTGCAGGCCACGGATGCGCAGGGCGCCGGAGCCCGCGAAGAGGTCGGGCGTGGTGGTCATCCGCCGGTCAGCTTCGCGAAGGCCTCATTGCACCGGTTCTCCTCTTCCTCACTGAGTTCGCGGAAGACCTTGGCGCGGCCGAGCGTGGCGGCGTCCGGGAAGACCAGCGGGTCCTCCAGGAGCTCGGGCGCCAGCGTCGCCATCTCCTTGTCCACCCCGACGACCGGTGAGATGTAGGAGATGAATTCGGCGGCCTTCGCGGCGATGTCGGGCTTGTAGTACCAGTCGATCAGCAGCTCGGCGTTCTTCTTGTGCGGGGTCCGCACCGGGATGACGAAGTTGTCGCTCCAGAGCGTGCAGCCGGCCTCCGGGACCACGAACTCGAGGTCCGGCGAGTCCTCCTGCAGGCTGATCACGTCGCCGGTCCAGCCGACGCAGGCGACGACGTTCCCGGCGGACAGGTCGGCGCCGTAGTCGTTGCCGGTGAAGCGGCGGATCTGCCCGGAGTCGACCGCGGTCTGCAGCTTCGCGATCGCCTTGTCGAACTGTTCCATCGTGAAGTTCTCGAGGTCGTAGCCCATGTCGAGCATCGTCAGGCCGACGGTGTCACGCATCTCGGTGAGACAGGTGACCTTCCCGGCCAGGGCCGGGTCGGTGAGCATCTGGTCCATCGAGACCACGGACGAGCCACCGAAGGCGGCGGGATTGCAGGCGATGCCGGCCAGTCCCGACTGAAAGGTGATCGAGTGCTTGCGGCCCGGGTCGTAGGAGATCTCCTGCAACGAGGGTGCGAGGTTGGCCTTGGCGTTCGGCATGTTGGCGTAGTCGAAGTCCTGCAGGAACCCGAGCCGGGCCAGCTTGGCGACCATCCAGTCGGTCACCACGAACAGGTCGGCGGCGATGGCCTGCCCGCCGCTGAGCTGCGGCTGGATCTTGGCGAAGTACTCGTCGTTGTCGTTGACGTCCTCGGTGTAGGCCACCGCGATCCCGGTGGCGGCGGTGAACGCCTCCAACGTCGGGTGTTTGGTGGGGTCGGCCTCGTCGATGTCGATGTAGAAGGGCCAGTTGGACCAGGCCACCTTCTTGTCGGTGTCGGAGGAGTCCGTGGCCGGCTGGCTGGTGGCCGGCGCCGCGGCCGGGGTGCTGCACGCCGCGAGGAACGCGGCGGCGCCGCCCATCCCCATCGCCGACATGAAGCCGCGGCGGGAAAGGCCCGGCCTGCGCGGTGCGGTCATCCCCTGGAACCTCGATGCGGCCACAGTTGCTCCTTCTCACGAACGGACGGTGCAGTCGATCGCTGCAACCCTGTCGATTCTCCCGGTGCATCACGATGCCTCGGCACCCACAGGGCCGACGGGGCGATCCGGGGAATGGTGACATCCCCCGTCCGCGCGGGCAACCATCTCCGTCGACCGTCGGCGACCGACGCGCCCGTGCTCCCGCGACTCCGTCGACCATCGCACCAGGCTACGATTTCCGCTGCGTGAACGGTGCGTGACAACGGATTCTGTTGCAGATCCCGAGACAGTGGTGTGAAGATGTCGTTATGACGACCAATTCACCGTCGACGGTCGACGTCGGTCCCGGTTCGGGTCGCCCACTGGCCGAGCGCGCCCGGAAGGGGGACGCGGCGGCGTCATTGGACCCGACCTCGCTGGCCATCATCGAACAGCTGCAGCAGGACGGCCGGCGCCCGTACGCCACCATCGCGGCCGCGGTCGGGCTTTCCGAGGCCGCGGTGCGGCAGCGGGTGCAGCGCCTGGTGTCGTCCGGCGTCGTGCAGATCGTGGCGGTCACCGACCCGATGCAGGTCGGGTTCCACCGGCAGGCGATGGTCGGGATCCGGACCGAGGGCAGCATCTCCGCCGTCACCGAGGTCCTCACGGCGATGCCGGAGGTGGACTACGTCGTGGCGACCGCCGGATCGTTCGACATCCTCGCCGAGGTCGTCTGCGCCGACGACGACCACCTGCTGCACCTGGTGAGCGACCGCATCCGGCTCGTCCCGGGCGTTCGCAGCACCGAGACCTTCGTCTACCTGAAGCTTTCCAAGCAGACCTACACCTGGGGAACCCGATGACCAGCACGCCGACCGCCCGCGCCCACGACCACCTGTGGATGCACTTCACCCGGATGGGGTCCTACGGGCACGCCGACGTGCCCGTCATCGAGCGGGGCGAGGGTGCCTACATCTTCGACGACCACGGGAAGCGGTACCTCGACGGGTTGTCCGGGCTGTTCACCGTGCAGGTCGGGCACGGCCGGCGGCAGCTGGCCGAAGCCGCGGCGAAGCAGGCGGAGAAGCTGGCCTTCTTCCCGATCTGGTCGTACGCCCACCCGACGGCGATCGAGCTCGCCGACCGGCTGGCCGCCGCCGCCCCGGGTGACCTCGACAAGGTCTTCTTCTCCAGCGGGGGCGGCGAGGCCGTCGAGACCGCGTGGAAGGTGGCCAAGCAGTACTACAAGCTGGTCGGCAAGCCCGGGAAGTACAAGGTGATCTCACGCGAGATCGCCTACCACGGCACCACCGCCGGCGCACTGTCGATCACCGGGGTGCCTCCGTTCAAGCAGGCGTTCGAGCCGCTGGTGCCGGGCACCTTCCGAGTGCCGAACACCAACTTCTACCGGGCACCCGAACACCTCGCGGGCGACGAGAAGGCGTTCGGCCTGTACGCGGCCAACCGCATCGAGGAGGCCATCCTGGCCGAGGGGCCGGACACGGTCGCGGCGGTCTTCCTGGAGCCGGTGCAGAACGCCGGGGGGTGTTTCCCGCCGCCGCCCGGATACTTCCAGCGGGTCCGCGAGATCTGCGACCGCTACGACGTCCTCCTGGTCTCCGACGAGGTGATCTGCGCCTACGGACGGCTGGGCACCATGTTCGGGGCCCAGAAGTTCGACTACGTGCCCGACATCATCACCACCGCCAAGGGCCTGACCTCCGGCTATTCGCCGCTGGGCGCGACGCTGATCTCGGACCGGATCTTCGCGCCGTTCGCCGCGGCCGACGTCAGCTTCGCCCACGGCTACACCTTCGGCGGTCACCCGGTGTCGTGCGCGGTGGCGCTGGCGAACCTCGACCTGATGGAGTCCGAGGACCTCTTCGGCAACGTGCTCCGCCACGAGAACGACTTCCGCCGGACCCTGGAGAAGCTCGAGGACCTGCCGATCGTCGGCAACGTCCGCGGCGACGGCTACTTCTACGGCATCGAGCTGGTGAAGGACAAGATCACCAAAGAGACGTTCACACCGGCCGAGAGCGAGCGCATCCTGCGCGGGTTCCTGTCGCACGCGCTCTTCGACGCCGGGTTGTACTGCCGCGCCGACGACCGCGGCGACCCCGTCGTGCAGCTCGCTCCGCCGCTGATCTCCGACCAGGCGATCTTCGACGAGATGGAGCAGATCCTGCGGGGCGTACTGAGCGAGGCCTGGACGTTGCTGTAGTGGTGGCGCCGCTGTGGTGGGAGGGGGTGTCGCGGACGCCGCGGGACCCGTTGCCGGGCGACCGCAGCCATGACGTGGCCATCGTCGGCGCCGGCTTCACCGGACTGTGGACGGCCTGGTACCTGCGCCGCGCCGACCCGTCGCTGCGGATCGTGGTGCTGGAACGGGAATACGCCGGATTCGGCGCCTCCGGGCGCAACGGCGGCTGGGCGTCGGACCTGTTCCCGGTGTCCGACGCCGGCCTGGCCCACCGCTACGGACGGGACGCGGCCCGGGCGATGCGCGGCGCGGTCCGGTCCTCGATCGACGAGATCGAGGCGTTCGCCCGCGGCGCGGCGCCGGGAGCGCACGTCACGCGCGGCGGCGAGCTGTCGTTCGCGCGGACACCGGCGCAGCGGGTCCGGGCGCAGGCCGCGGTCCGCGAATCGGAGCAGTGGGGCGAGGACGTCCGGTGGCTGGACCCGGCCGGGCTGGCCTCGGTCTGTGGCGTCACCGGGGCGCTGGGGGCGACGTTCACCCCGCACTGCGCCGCGGTCGATCCGGGGGCGCTGGTCCGTGGTCTCGCGGATGCGGTCGTCGGGGCGGGCGTCACGCTGCACGAGTCGACGGCGGTGACCTCGATCGCACCGGGCAGGGTGGTGACCGACCGGGGAACCGTGACCGCCGACGTGGTGGTGCGGGCCACCGAGGCGTACACCGCGGGACTTCCGGGCGCGACCCGCGCGCTGGCTCCGGTGTATTCGCTGATCACGGCCACCGAAACGCTGACCGACGCGCAGTCGGCGGCGGTCGGGCTGCTGGACCGGCCGACGTTCGGTGATCACGGCAACCTGGTGATCTACGGGCAACGCACCCACGACGGGCGCATCGTCTTCGGCGGACGCGGGGCGCCGTACCACTTCGGGTCGCGGATCCGGCCGGAGTTCGACGCGGACGCGACGGTGTTCGCGTCGTTGCGGCGGACGCTGGTGGAGCTGTTCCCGGCGCTGCGGGGCATCCGCTTCACGCACGCATGGGGTGGGCCGCTGGGGATCCCGCGGGACTGGCACGCCTCGGTCGGCTTCGACCGGGCGAGCGGGACCGCCTGGGCCGGCGGCTACGTGGGCGACGGCGTGAGCACCAGCAACCTGGCCGGCCGGACGCTGGCCGACCTGATCACCGGCACGGGGTCGGAGCTGGTCACGCTGCCGTGGGTGAACCACCGGTCGCGCCGGTGGGAGCCGGAGCCGCTGCGATGGGCGGGCATCAACGGGGGGCTACGGCTGGCGGCGCTGGTGGACCGGCGCGAAGCGGCGACCGGCCGACCGTCGCGGCTCGGCACCGTGCTGGGGGCGTTGACCGGGGACTGAGCCGGTCCGCGCCCCGGGCCGGGCGCGCAAGGGCCGATAGGCTCGGTGCGCTGCACGAACCGATGAGAGGACCGCCCGACCATGCCCCGACCGCTGGACGACGACGACTCGGACGGCGCCCGCGGGGGTCGCCTGCGCCGCTGGGGACGGTCCCTGATCGGCCGTGGCCGCGAGGAACAGGCCGCCGAGGAGGCGGCCGACGCCGCCGCCGCCGAGGCCGCGCGCGAGCAGGCCGAGCGGGACGCCGCCGCCGAAGCTGCGGCGGCCGCCGCGGCGGCGCAGGCCGCCGAACGTGAGCAGGCCGAACGCGCGGCCGCGGCACGGGAGGCCGCCGACGCCGAGGAGCGGCGCCGGGCCGAAGCGGCCGCTGCCGCGGAAGCGGAAGCCGCGGCGGTCGCCGAGCGCGACGCCGCCGCCCGGGCCGAGGAAGCGGCCGCTGCGCTCGAGGAAGCCATGCAGGCCGCCGCCGACCGGGAGGAGCTCGCGCGCGCCGAACGCGCGGAGACCGAACGCGCACAAGCCGAACGCGCACGCGAGCAGGCCGCCCACCGCGCCGCGCAGGAGGCGGCCGAGGCCGCCGACCGGGAACAGCTCGCGCGCGCCGAGCACGCGGAAACCGAACGCGCACAAGCCGAACGCGAACGCGAGCAGGCCGCCCACCGCGGCGCGCAGGAGGCGGCCGAGGCCGCCGACCGGGAACAGCTCGCGCGCGCCGAACACGGGGAAACCGAACGCGCACAAGCCGAACGCGAACGCGAGCAGGCCGCCCACCGCGCCGCGCAGGAAGCGGCCGAGGCCGCCGACCGGGAACAGCTCGCGCGCGCCGAACACGCGGAAACCGAACGCGCACAAGCCGAACGCGCACGCGAGCAGGCCGCCCACCGCGCCGCGCAGGAAGCGGCCGAGGCCGCCGACCGGGAACAGCTCGCGCGCGCCGAACATGCGGAAACCGAACGCGCACAAGCCGAACGCGCACGCGAGCAGGCCGCCCACCGCGCCGCGCAGGAAGCGGCCGAGGCCGAGGAGGCCGCCGCAACGCATCGCCGCGCCGACGAGCAGGCAGCGCGCGAGGCCGCCGACCGCCGGGCCGCCGAGCAGGCGGCAGCGGTGGAAGCCGGCCGCGCGGCCGACGAACGCGCCCACGCCGCGCGGGCCGAGCGCGAGCAGATCGCCGAACGCGAGCGCGAGCAGGCCGCTCACCGCGCCGCCCGGGAGGCCACCGAGGCCGCCGACCGGCAGGCCGCCGAGGTGGCGGCGGCCGCCGAGGCCAGCCGCCTCGCGGCCGAGCGCGCCGCCCAGGAGGCGACCGCCCGTCAGGCTGCGGAGGTCGCCGCCGCGGAGGAGGCGAGCCGCCGGGCCGCGGCCGCCGGCGAGCAGGAGGCCGCTGCGCGTCAGGCCGCCGACGTCGCCGCGGTCGGGACACCCGCGTCGGCCACGGTGTCGGACGCGCACGTCCCGCCGCCGTTGAGGGAGCGACCGGCGGCGACGCTGCCACACGAGTCGGTGTTCGTGCCCTGGACGCCCGGGCCCAAGGGTGGCCGCATCGTGCTCGACAAGCTGGACGTGGCCACGAACCGCCGACTGGTCAACGCGGCCCTGGTCGAGGGGATCAACGCCGAAGGTCCCATCCACATCGAGCGTCTGGCCCGGTTGATCGCCGCGTCGTTCGAGGTGCGCAAGTTGTCGCCCGGCCGGGTCACCGACATCGCCGCGGTGATCCCGAAGTCGACCGTTCGCACAGAGGACGGCACGGTGTGCTGGCCGGCCCGGGTGGACCCCGTCGGGTACGAGGGTTTCCGCAGCTCCCCGGAACCGGAGCTCCGGCCGACCGAGCACATCCCGCGCCACGAGCTGGCCAACGCGATGCGCGACGTGGTCACGCTGCAGGGACCGACCGCGGTGGCCGAGGTCTTCGGGATCACCCGCCGCATCTTCGGCGGGAAGCGGGTCACCGCCAACGTCGAGGCCCGCATGGCGGCGGCCCTCGACGAGGCGGTCACCGAGGGGCGCCTCGCACGCGACGGGGACATCGTCAGCGTCGGCTGAGGCTCGGGCGACGCCGGTGGTCCTCGACGGGGATCGCGACGGGCCGGGCGGCACGCTCCGGTCCAGTGCCCGATCGGCGTCGTGACGGGGGCCAGGGCGGGACGCTCCGGTCCAGTGCCCGATCGGCGTCGTGACGGGGGGCGGTCGTCGGGTTGCGGCAGGCTGCCGCCGTCGCCGGCCGGGCCATGCCACCGGACCTCACCCCCGACCCGCGCTGTCCTCACCCCCGCCGTCGCCGCACCGCCCACAGACCCCCGACCAGCAGCACCATCCCCACCGCTGCTCCGACCGCGGTCGGCCACCACACGGCCCACCCACCCGGCTCGCCGCCGTCCATGGCTCCGCCGTCCGGCGGGGTGCGCGCGATGGCCGTCGTCGCGGCGTTCGGCGGGTGGCCGGCTCCCAGCACCGCCATCACCTCGGGCGTGATGTCGCCGGTGGTGGCACCGCACAGGCCCACGGTGGCGGCGGCGTCGGGGACGACCAGGTACCGCCGGCCGGGCTCGAACGACATCCCGCACGCCGACGCCTGATGGTGCGTGGACACCGTCGTCGTGGGGGCGACCTGCCCGCGGTAGACCGTCTCGACCCGCAACTCCCACGTGTCGTAGCCGGTCCCGTCGGCGTCACCGGCATGGTCGGGACCACCCGCCGCCGTCGCGGTGAAGACCGTCGTCGACCTCGGGTCCTGCACCATCTCGACGAGCGGTCGTTCCACGCACGAGCACGCCCAGGCCGGCACCGGCGCCGGCACGGTCGCCAGCCCGGCCACCATCACGGCGAGCAGCAGTGCCCAGCGGACCCTCATGACCTTCCCTCCGGTCGGACCTCAGGTGATGTCGCGCCGCCGGAACAGCGCGACGGACACCGTGAGCACCACCACCGCGTAGGCCAGCAGCACGATCCCGCCGTGCAGGTTGGACACCGGGATGAGCTCGGGGTCGAGGTTGCCGGTCTGCTGGTCGTAGACCGGGTCCCCGTACACGGTGATCCCACCGTCCTGCACCCACGCACGCAGGCCGACGGTGAACTGGTACGGCTGCAACCGCGGGCTGATGCCGCCCAGGACGGTCTCGACGACCGCGAAGTACACGAACGCCACCCCGAGAGCCGCCGCGGTGTTGCGCATCAGGTTCGCCAACCCGAACCCGAGCACGGCCATCGGCACCACCAGCAGCGCCGCCCGCACCGACACCTGCAGCGTCGTCGGCCAGAACGCGTCGGCCGACGATCCCAGTGACGACACCGGCAGGCCCCGCTGCGACATCAACAGGCGTGCGGACGACAGCCAGATCGCCTGCGCGACGAACGCCAGCACCACCACGAGACCGAGCAGCGTCAGCAGCTTGGCCCCGAGCAACCGCAGCCGCCGGGGCTCGAAGAACAGCCAGGCCACGATGTTGCGGCTGGACCACTCGGCGCCGATGACGGTGGACGCGAGGACGAAGGCCGCCATCGCGACGGCGATCCCGACCGCCGACGTCAGGCCGGGTACCTGTTCCGGCGTGAACGGACGGGCGTCGAGGAAGTAGTCGAGCGGGAAGCTGTCCACGGTCGGCGCGACGCCGCAGGTGTCGCTCGATTCGCCGGCGGCCAGGCACGCGTCGACCGACCGCTGGATCTCGACGACCTGCTGGTCGCGCGCCACGGTGGCCTGCGCGTAGTCGGCCTCGGTCGGCTGCGCGTGCTGCGACCAGATGAACGCCATCGCGACGAGGTAGCCCACCGCGGAGACGAGCAGCAGCACCCGGGTGAACCGCCGGGCCGACAGCCGCCGCCACTCGGTCGCGAGCAGCCGGTTGAAGGTCGGTGCCTCCGCGCCGGGACCCGCCGTCGCAGACCCGGAGGTGTCGACGGCGGTCACGCGGCCACCTCGGCCGCGGCCGACGGACCGGCCGCGGATCCGGGCTCACCGGTCAACGTCAGGAACACGCTCTCCAGGTCCGCCGACACCGGTGACAGCTCCGACAGGTAGAGCCCGGCGTCGCTGAGCGCCCGGGTGATCTCGGCGGCGTCGGTCACGCCACCGACCCGCAGGGTGGCGTCGTCCCGGGTGACCGTGAACCCCCGGGCCCGCAGCACGTCCGCGCCCGACGCGAGGTCGCCGACCCGGACCCGGACCTCACCGCTGCTCCCCGCGGCGAGCAGTTCCGCGACGGACCCGGACGCGATGACCGCGCCGTGCGACATGATCGCCACCCGGTCGCAGACCTGCTGGACCTCGGCCAGCTGGTGCGACGACAGCAGCACCGTGCGGCCACCGGCCCCCAGCCGCACGATGAGCTCCCGCACCTCCTTGATGCCGGCGGCGTCGAGCCCGTTCCCCGGCTCGTCCAGGATGATCAGCTCCGGGTCCTTCAACAACGCCGCCGCGATGCCGAGGCGCTGTTTCATGCCCAGCGAGTAGCCCTTGACCCGGTCGCCGGCGCGGCCGCTCAGGTCGACCAGCTCCAGCATGGCGTCGACCCGGGACGTCGGCAGACCGGTCGCGGAGGCGAGCAGTTCGAGGTTGCGGCGCCCGCTGAACTGCGGGAAGAACAACGGCGTCTCCACCAGCGCACCGACCCGGCCGATGACCGCCGGCAGGTCGGTGGGGATCGGCCGGCCGAACATCGTCATGGTGCCGCCGTCGGGGCGGGCCAGGCCGAGCAGCAGCCGGATGGTCGTCGTCTTGCCGGAGCCGTTGGGCCCGAGGAATCCGAAGACACCACCGGCGTCGACGGTCAGGTCCAGCCCGCGGACCGCGTGCTCGGGCGGCTTGTTGAACCGTGTGTAGGTCTTCTGCAGACCACGGATCTCGATCACTGCCATCGGAGTCCCCTCGTCGGTCGCCCCACTATGTCAGTGATCGGCCCACCGGCCCATGGGCCTGCGTCCCGGTCAGCGGGCCGTCACCGGGAGGAACAGCGACCCCCGCCGGCTACCGGCGGCCGTCCGGGCCGCGACGACCAGCCAGGTGCTGAGGAGCACGGCGAACAGCACACCGGCCACGACCGCCCACCCTGCGGAACCCGTGCGCAGGGCCATCCCGTTCGCACCGGTGACACAGGTACCGACCGGGAAGGTGAACGACCACCACGTCAGGGAGAACGGCAGGCCACCGCGCCGCACGGTCCGCGCGGTAACGGTCACCGCGTACCCCGCCCACCCCAGTGCCAGGACGAGAACCACCGTCCCGTAACCGGTCCCGAAGACCGACAGGGCGTCTGCGGTCGGTCCGGGCCGTGCGACGGCGGCCGCACCGGCGAGCAGGTTCACCGCCGTCACCGACTGGCCCAGCGGTCCGAGGACGATCCACAGCGTGGGCACCATCCGCGCCGGTCCGGGCGGGAAGACCGCCAGCCGGTGGCACAGCAGGAGGATCACGACCACCGAGGCCGTCAGACTGAACCCGACCATGGCGTAGCCGGCCACCACCAGCGCGACCCGGGCCCCGCCGGCAGGCAGGTGCGGGACCAGCAGGGCACCGGTGGACGCCGAGACCATCGGCGGCACGACCGACATCAGCCACCCACCGAACGCGCCACCGATGGTCAGCCGGTGCCGGCGCACCAGCAGGTACGGCACGACCACGGCCCCGACGAGACCGGCGAGGGTCCCGGCGATCCAGAGCGCCACGTCGATCCCCAGCGCCCACCGCTCGCCGACGACGTCCGCTCCGACCAGGAGGGTGGCGGCCCCGACCGTCATCAGCGCCATCGGCGGGGCGCCGTAGAAGTGCGCCATCACCGGGTCGCCGAGATACCCACGGGCCGTGGTCGGACACCGCCACCAGTGCACGGCAGTCGCCACCGTCAACGCCGGCAGCAGGAACGTGGCGAGCCCCCAGAACCCGACCGCCACCGACCGCAGTCCCGGCACGGTCACGGTCAGCGAGGCGGCGGCCACCGCGACGATCCCGGTACCCATCACCGAGGCGTACCAGTTGGGGGTGAGTGCCGCGAACACCGACCGCGGGTCGGCCAGATCGGCCAGCAGACCGAACCGCACCCACCGGTGCGGCGCGGGAGCGGCGGTGGGGACGAGGATTCCGGTCATGACGACGACCCTGCCGCCGCCGGCAGGGACCCGGTAGCCGGGCATGCGTTGTGGGGTTACAACCTCTGTTTGTGACGGTGGCGGTAGGGTCGGGGCCGTGCTCAGCTCCCGGATGCCCGACCTCGCCGCCCTGGAGGTGCTGCTCGCGGTGGCCCACACCGGCAGCCTGAACGCCGCGGCCCGCCAGGTCGGCGTCAGCCAGCAGGCGGTCTCGGCGCGGATCGCGGCGATCGAGACGCAGACCGGGGTACCGCTGGTCCGGCGCACCCCCCAGGGTTCCACCCTCACCCCGGCCGGCGTGACGGTGGCGGCCTGGGCCGACCGGCTCATCGGCATCGCCTCGGAGTTCGACACCGGACTCGCCACGCTGCGCCGCGGCCGCCGCAGTCACCTGCGGCTCAGCGCCAGCCTGACCGTCGCCGAGCAGCTGCTGCCCCGCTGGCTGGTCGCGTTCCACAGTGCGGCCCGGGCGTCCGGGCGGGAGGCCACCGAGGTCACGCTGAGCGCCACCAACAGCGACCGCGTCCTCGCCGACATCCGCGCCGGTTCGGCCGATCTGGGCTTCATCGAAGGGCCGTCGGTCCCCCGCGGCATCCGCAGCCGGGTCGTCGGCCGGGACCACCTGGTGGTGGTCGCCCGGCCCGACCACCCCTGGGTGCGCCGCGGGCGGGCACTCACCGCCGAGGCGCTCAACGACACCCCGCTGGTCAGCCGCGAGGAGGGGTCCGGTACCCGCGACGCGCTGAGCACCGCCCTGCGCAAGGTGCTCGGCTCCCGCGAGCAGGCGACGCCGGTGATGGCCCTGTCGACGACCTCGGCGGTCCGGGCCGCGGTGCTGGCGGGCGCCGGTCCCGCCGTGCTGAGCGCGCTGGCGCTGGCCGACGACCTGTCCACCGGGCGGTTGCGCGCGGTACCGGTGTCGGGTCTGGACCTGTCGCGCACGCTGCGGGCGGTGTGGACGGGCCCGCCACAGCCACCGGCCGGCGCCGCCCGCGATCTGTTGAGTCACATCGTGGTCCACCATCAGCACTGACGCACCGCGCCCGGTGGGTCAGAACCAGCGTTCGAGGACCTCGGCGACCGCGTCGTGGTGGTGCAGACCGATGACCTCGTCGGCGACGGCGTGGACCTCGGTGTGACCGTTGCCCATGGCGACGCCGTGACCGGCCCAGCTCAGCATCTCCAGGTCGTTGGGCATGTCCCCGAAGGCGATGACGTGCGCCGGGTCGATGCCCCAGCCCTGCGCCAACCGGTCCAGGGCGGTGCCCTTGTTGACGCCGGGGGCGGCGATCTCGACGAGGCCGTCGTCGGTGGAGTAGGTGACGGCCACCCGGTCACCGGCGGCGGCCCGGGCGTGGGCGGCCAGGTCGGCCGATCCCTCGGTGCCGCGGACCAGCAGCTTGGCGACCGGCTCGGCGAGCAGCTCCGCCCGCGGTACCCGCTGGAACACCCCGTCGGCCCACGGGTGGTCGTAGCTCTCCTCGGCGAAACACGACGCGAGCTGGGTGCCCGCCCGCTCGACGGCCAGCGCGAAGCGCGGCTCGAGACGGGTGAGGTCGGCGACGAACTCCTGCGCGACGTCGGCGGTCAGCAGGGACGCCGACAGCACCTCCTGGGCGGCGATGTCGTACACGATCGCCCCGTTCATGCACACCGCGATGCCGTCGAACCCGGCGTCGATGACCGGCCCCAACCACCAGACGGGGCGGCCGGTGGCGATGACCACCCGCGCCCCCGCCGCGTCGGCCCGCTTCAGGGCCGCCGCCGTGCGGCTCGTGACGACCCCCAGATCGTTCAGCAGGGTCCCGTCCATGTCGGACACCACCATCGCCGGAGCACTCTGCACCCTCCGATTGTGCCCCCGCCCGGGTGTCCGCCGGACCAACACCCGGCGCAGTCGCGATTGCGCGACCGGGAAAGGTGGGAAAGAGCACGTCATGGCAGACACCGGGAAGGGCGTCGACGACGTCTGGGACGACTGGAAGGACGCGGTGAACATGACCGCGTCGGAGATCGAGCACTGGCTGGAGACCGACGAGTCGAAAGAGGTCGGTCAGAAGAAGGACGGCGACGGCGAGTCGACCGGCCACCACTCCGGCCGCCGCATCGTGGAGATCCTGCACACGAAGAAGGCCGACCTCACCGACGACGACGTGCAGTGGATGCACAAGGTGGTCGGCTACGTCCACCGGCACCGGGCGCAGGGACCGTCGAAGGACGTCGAGCACTCCCGGTGGCGCTACTCGCTGATGAACTGGGGCAACGACCCGCTCAAGAAGTGAGCGCGATGGTGGGCGCGGCTCAGTACGTCCGGGCAGCGGTGCCGCGCCACTGCAGGTAGGGGTCGTCGGTGGGGACGATGACCTTGCCCAGCGGCATCAACGTCACCGGGATCAGCTTGAAGTTGGCCAGGCCCAGCGGGATGCCGATGATCGTGATGTACAGCGCCACCCCGGTGACCAGGTGTCCGATCGCGAGCCAGATGCCGGCGAAGATCAACCAGATCACGTTGCCGATGGCCGAGGCCGACCCGGCGTCGGCACGGTCGACGACCCGCCGGCCGAACGGCCACAGCGCGAAGCCGGCGATCCGGAACGACGCGATCCCGAACGGGATCGTGATGATCAGGATGCAGCAGACCACACCGGCCACCACGTAGCCGAGCGCCATCCAGATCCCGCAGAGCACGAGCCAGATGACGTTGAGGATGGCGTTCATGGACCCAGTGTCCCCGGTTGCGCCGCCTCGGCCACCCCGGCCGCCCGGAGTCCCGCCCAGATCCGGTCCCAGGTCAACGGCAGCGACGTGAACCGGACACCGGTGGCGTCGGCGATCGCGTTGACCAGGGCGGGTGCGACCGGGTTGTAAGGCGATTCGCTCATCGACTTGGCCCCGAACGGACCCAACGCGTCCGAGGTCGCGGCGAACAGCACCTCGGTGCGCGGCACGTCGGCGAACTGGGGGATGTGGTACTCCCGCAGGGTCGTGGTGAGCACCCGCCCGTCGCCCGGATCGACCCGCATGTCCTCGTACAGCACGGTGCCGACGGCCTGGGCGACGCCGCCCTCGACCTGGCCGCGGCACTGGACCGGGTTCATCACGAAGCCCGCGTCGGCGGCCTGCACCGACTGCAGGATCCGCACCTCTCCCGTCCGCACGTCGACCGCCACCCGGAACCCCTGGACGTTGAAGGCGATGGAGCGGCCGGACCCGTCGTCGCGGCCGCGGCCGACGAGCCCGGCGGTCGGGCCGGTGGCCACCATCATCCGGGTGCGCAGGTCCTCCGCCGCCCGGAGCACCGCGTGCCCGGCGACCACGACGCCGGTCGAACCGTAGGCGCCGGTGTCGTGCTCGACGGCGTCGGTGTCGGACGGGACCAGCCGGACCCGGCCGACCCCGACCCCGAGCACCGACGCGGCGATCTGGGTGTGCACGGTGGCGGTGCCGTTGCCGAACTCGGCGGTACCCACCCGCACCGTGTAGCTGCCGTCCGCCTCGGCGGTGACCGAGGCGTCGGCGAAGTGCCCGCGCGGCGGGATGGTGTCGATCATCGACATCGCCATCCCGGTGCCGACCCGCCAGTGCGGCCCCGGCGGCGGCGACACCCCGTTGCCGCGGTGCATGGCCGACCGGACCAGGTCCAGGCACTCGTCGGCGCCGTGCGAGCCGTAACGCACGTCGTGCGGTTCGGGGGTGGTCGACAGCATCGGCTCGCCGGGTCGCACCACGTTGCGCCGCCGGACCTCGTACGGGTCCAGGTCGAGCCGTCGGCAGACCTCGTCCAGTGCCCCCTCGACGGCCAGGATGACCTGTCCGAGGCCGTAGCCGCGGAAGGCCCCCGCGGGCGGGGTGTGGGTGTAGACCGCCGCGGCGTCGACCTTCTTGTTCGGGCAGTGGTAGACGGTCAGCGACTCGTTGCAGCCGTGGAACATCACGCCGATCGCGTGGTTGCCGTAGGCGCCGGTGTTGCTCAGCACGTCCACCGCGATCGCGGTGATGTCGCCGTCGGCGGTGGCGCCCATCCGGACCCCGATGCGCATCGGATGCCGGCTCGGTGCGCCGACGAACTGCTCGGAGCGGGTGAACTCCAGCTGGACGGGACGCCCGGTCTTGAGCATGCCGAGCAGGACGACGTCCTCGGTGAGCAGTTCCTGCTTCGCCCCGAACCCGCCACCGACCCGCGTGGTGAGCACCCGCAGGTCGCGGCGGTCCACGCCGAAGATGCGGCACAGCTCGTCGCGCACCAGGAACGGCACCTGGGAGCTGGTCCGCACGACCAGGCGGCCGTCGGGGGCCCGCCAGCCGACCGACCCGTGGGTCTCCAGATGCGCGTGCTGTACCCGCGGGGTCGTCCAGACCTGCTCGACGATCACCGCGGCGTCGGCGAACCCGCTCTCCACCGAACCGATCTCGGAGTGCACCTCGGCGGCGACGTTGCCGCGGCCGTCGATCATCCGGCAGGTCGCGGGGTCCTTGTCGGCGTGCACGGCGGGTGCCTGGGGATCCCGGGCGCGTTCGGGATCCACGACGGCCGGCAGCACCTCGTAGTCGACCGCGATCGCGCGACAGCCCGCCTCGGCGGCGGTCACCGACTCGGCGATCACCGCGGCGACCCGCTGGCCGACGAACCGTACGACGGTGTCGAAGACGCGGGTGTCGTCGATGTCGTCGAGCCGGTTCTCGTGCCGCCCGGTGGAGAACAGCACGTCCGGGGAGTCGTCGGCGGTGAGGACCGTGACCACCCCCGGCACCCGCAGGGCGGCGGTGACGTCCATCGACCGGATGCGGGCATGGGGGTGCGGGCTCCGCAGCAGCTTCGCGTGCAGCAGCCCCGGCAGCGCGAGATCCAGCGTGAACGGCTCCGTCCCGGTGACCACCCGCACCGAGGCGGGCGCGGCCACGGACTGCCCCACGGGCGGGCGACCCGGCTCGGACCGCACGTTGACGACGCCGCGGACGGCGTCCTCGACGGCGCGGTATCCCGTGCAGCGGCACAGGTTGCCCTTGAGCTTGCGCGGCAGGTCGTCCAGGTCGGCGGGGCCGAAGGTCGACGCCGTGACGACCATCCCGGCGGTGCAGAAGCCGCACTGGAAGCCCTGGGCGGCCACGAAGTCCGCGGCCACCGGGTGCAGCTCGCCGTCGCTGAGTCCGGTGACCGTGGTGACCGCGTGACCGACGGCCTGGTGCGCGGGGAACACGCACGAGTGCACCGGCGCGCCGTCGACGAGCACCGAGCAGGCGCCGCAGTCCCCCGCGTCGCAGCCTTTCTTGACCCCGAAGTGCCCCTGCTCGCGGATGAACGTCCGCAGGCACTGGCCGGGCCGCGGCGCGGCGGTGGCGGCGGTGCCGTCGATCTCGACGACGGCGTCCGGCGGCGCCGTGACCGTCGCCGGCTCGCTGCTCAGGGTGGTCACGCCAGTTCCTCCAGGACCTCGTGAGCCAGCACGGCGGTGATGTGCCGCCGCCACGGTGCGGCGCCGTAGACGTCGTCGACCCAGTGGCCGGCCACGACGGCGTCGAGGCGGGCGACCAGGTCGGGCACCGGCCCGCGCGGCACCCGCAGGGTGAACGGCCGGGTGGTGGTGGCGCTGACCGTCAGCACGACGTCGGCGCCGTCGGTGCGGCCGATGATGACCGCGGACGACCGGCCCAGCGGCGCCAGCGCCAGCTTGCGCATCGCGTACGTCGCCCGCAGCGCCGCACCGGGCAGCACGATCTCGCGCAGCACCTCGCCGGGCCGCAGCACGTTGACGGTGTCGCCGACCACGAAATCGGTGACCGGCAGGACGTACTCGGTGCCGTCGGGGCGCCAGACGAGCACCCGCCCGTCGGCGGCGGCGGTCAGCGAGATCATCGAGCCCGCCGGGTAGGAGACGCACAGGTTGCCGCCGACGGTACTGCGGTTCCAGATCTTGAACGAGGCCAGGAACGCGTCGCAGCAGTCGGCGACCAGCCGGCTCAGGTGCGGCCACTCCACCGGCGGCTGCAGGGCACGCAGCTCGGCCACCGTGCAGGTGGCGGCGATGTGCAGCCCGTCGGGCCGGACGGTCAGCGGCTCCCAGTCGAGCTCGCTGAGATCGACCAGGCGGCGCAGGGTGTCGTGGGGTTCCCCGTACAGCGCGGTGCCGCCGGCGAGGAAGGCGTCGCCGGGACGTGGATCGGCGAGATCGGCGCGGTCCCGGGCGACCAGCACCTCGGTCACCGTCGTCAGATCCATCGGGTCCTCACCCTCAGCGCTTGCCGGCGTTCGGTCCCCACTGTGCCAGCACGGCCGATTCGATGATGGTCGCGATCTCGTACAGCACGATCGAGATGACCACCGAGAACACCACGATGGCCCAGACGCCGGTCTTGTTGGCGCCCTGGTACTTGTTCAGCAGACCGCCGAAGCCTTCGCTGCCGGACAGCCACTCGGCCAGCATGGCACCGACGACGGCCCCGGGTACGGAGATCCGCACGGCGGCGAAGAAGTGCGGTAGCGCGGACGGGATCCGCACTCTGAACAACGCGTCCCGGTCGGAGCCGCCGTAGACCTTGACCACGTCCAGCGACTGGGGCGAGGCCGACCGCAGTCCGATGACGATGTTCACCAGCGCCGGGAAGAGCACCACGATCGCGCCGATGGCGGCGATCGCGGCCTTGCCGGTGAACATCATCAGCAGCACCGGCGCCATCGCCACCAGCGGCACCGAGCGCAGCAGCATCGCGATCGGCATGAACGCGAACTCCACCGCCGGCAACAGCACGAACAGGGCGGCGACGACCAGCGCGATGGCCAGGCCGGTGAAGAAGCCGATGGCCGCGTCGACGAGCGTCGTGCCCAGCGCTCCCCACAGCTCCGAGCGGGCCGCTTCGGCCGACAGCGACTGGGGCCGGATGCCGCGCGTCGTCGGAGCCGAGGTGAACAGGTAGTCCCAGACGTTGCCCGGCGTCTTGCCGACCAGCGGGTTGACGTCGAAGACCTTGAACAGCGCCACCCAGATGACGCCGAGGCCGACGAGCGCCGAGATCAGCACGGTGGCCGACAGCAGGGTGCGCCGGGCGACCACCCGGGCGATGGAGGGCTGCGCGTCCTCCGTGGCCGTGGGGGTGGCGCGAGCGGCGGGATCGAGAACGGCGGTCATGTCAGCTTCCGGCCTTTCCGGCGGTCCACGGGGTGACGAACCGGGCGACCAGACCGACCAGGAAGTAGGCCAGGCCGGCGACCGCTCCGCTGATGAGGGCCAGGAACCACAGGGTGGGGACGTCGCCGACGGCCTGCGCGGAGCGCAGCAGCTTGCCGAGCTTGTTCTCCCCGCCGCTGCCCAGGTACTCGGCCAGGATGGCCCCGAGGAACGCGGCCGGCGCGGCGATCCGCAGCGCGCCGAAGACGCTGGGCAGGGCCGCGATCAGCTGCACCTTGCGCAGCATCGTCCAGCGGCCGCCACCGTAGGCCCGGACGACGTCCAGGCTCGTCGCCGAGGCGGCCCGGAAGCCGAGCAGCGTGCCGACGACGGAGGTGAAGAAGACCGACAACGCGGCCAGGGTGATCGACGGGACCTGGGGGTTGTCCAGGCCGGCGACGATCACCAGCACCGGTCCGATCGCCACCAGCGGGATGCAGTAGGTGACGATCGCCAGCTGGGTGACGATCTGTTCCAGCCGGGGCAGCAGCAGGACCAGCGAGGCGAACAGGAAGGCGGCGAGGTTGCCCCACAGGAACCCCCACGCCGCGGAGCCGAGCGTGACCTGCAGGTTCGTCCACAGCGACACCCACTGGGCGCCGTCGAAGAACCGGGCGGCCACCGAGAACGGGGTGGGGATGGCGCGGCTGGACTGGAACAGGGTGATCGACGCGATCCACCAGATCAGCAGGATCAACGCGACGCCGATGGTGGCACCCACCCAGGACGGCAGCTGCGTGATCCGCCGGCCCAGTGGCGTGCGCGGATCACCCGCGGGCGCGGGCGGGGGTGCCGTCTGGACCGGAGTGGCCACGGGGGTGCTCATCAGTGCTCGTCCGATCCGGTGCCGCCGCGTCCGAAGAGGATCTCCGACAGCTGATCGTGGTAGGCGTGGAACTCCGGGGTGCGCATCATGTCGGGGGTCCGCGGCCGGGGCAGGTCGATCGACACCACCTCGGCGATCCGGCCCGGCCGGGGACTCATCACCGCGACCACGTCGGACAGGAAGATCGCCTCGGAGATGCCGTGGGTGACCATCAGCGTGGTGGCGGGCTTCTCGGTCCAGATGCGCAGCAGCTCGACGTTCAGCCGCTGCCGCGTCATGTCGTCCAGCGCGCCGAACGGCTCGTCCAGGAGCATCACGCTGGGTTTGACGGCCAGGCACCGGGCGATGGCGACTCGCTGGCGCATCCCACCGGACAGCTGCGCGGGTTTGGCGTCCTCGAACCCGGTGAGCCCGACGAGCCCGACCAGGTCGTCGATCAGGCCCGGTTCCGGGGTGATGCCGGCGACCTCGAGCGGCAGCCTGATGTTGTTGCGCACGGTCCGCCACGGCAGCAGCGCGGCCTCCTGGAAGGCGATGCCCAGCTGGTGGGTGCGCTGGATCTCCAGCGTCGACATCCCGTTGATCAGCGCCTTGCCCGCCGTCGGCGTCTCCAGACCGGCGAGGATGCGCAGGATGGTGGACTTCCCGCAGCCTGACGGACCGAGCAGCGACAGGAACGAGTTCTTCGCCGTCCCGAGGTCGGTGTCGGTCAGGGCCGTGACCGAGGTGCGGCCCATCGAGAACTTCTTCGACAGTCCCTGCAGGCTGATGCCGGTGGCCGACTTCGGGTCGTACGCCGCCCCCCGGGCCGACGGTGTGGCAACCGGTTCGGTGGTGGAGTGCGTCATCGGGGGTGCCCTTCCTCGGAGTGTGCGGCGGCCGACACCGGGGCGGTCGCCGTCGGGACCATGGTCGTGGTGGCACGGGTGTCCGCGCCACCACGACCCGTCGGCGTCAGCCCGTGATCAGATCCGGGTACGCCGCGTAGACCTCGTCGAGCAGCGACAGGTCGAACAGCTCCTCGGCGGAGGTCTCGTAGCCGGTGAGCTTGATGGCCTCGACGATCTGCCCCTGCAGCTCCTCGGTCAGGGTGAAGATGCCGTTCTGCTTCGTGTCGTCGGAGACGATCAGCTCGTTCTGCGCGGTGGCCTGCTTGACCTCGTTCTCGACGTCGAGGTTGAGGTCCTTGCCGTACTTGTTGGCCGACAGCTCCGCCGAACCCTGCGGGTCGGCGATGGAGTCGGTCCAGCCCTTGATCTCGGCCCAGAGGAACGCCTTGAGCATCTCGCGGTCGTTGTCGATGGTGTCCTGCAGCACGGTGAAGGTCTCGGCGGTCAACGGCAGCCCGTTGTCGGCGAAGACCAGCGTGACCGGGGTGAAGCCCTTCGCCTCGGCCAGGAACGGCTCGTTGGTGACGTAGGACATGAAGCCGTCGACCTGGTTCTCGTACAGCGGCGCCGGGTCGTACTGCACCGGCGTGATCGTCAGCTGGTCGGCGGTCAGTCCGTTCGCCTTGAGGAAGCCCTCGAAGATCGACTGGTTGGTGCCCGCCTGGACGCCGATGTTCTTGCCGACGAGGTCGGCCGGTGTGCTGATCGGCTTGCCCTCCTGCAGCGACAGGATGCAGAACGGGTTCTTCTGATAGGTCGAGCCGATGATCTTCAGCGGCGCGCCGGTGTCGAGGATGTAGCGGGCGGTGGCGTCCGGCGCGGACAGTCCGATCTGCACCTCACCGGTGGCGACGAGCTCTTCCGCCGAGGACGGGACCGGCCCGGACACCAGCTCGACGCTCGAGAACCCGGCCTCGGTGTAGTAGCCCTTCTCGGTGGCGAAGAACTCACCGGCGAACTCGTAGTTCTTCACCCACGACAGCTGGAGTTTGATGTCGCCGTACGTCCCGGCCGGGGCCATCGTCATGCTGCCACCGGCGGCCGAGGAGGACATCGAGGCGGACGCCTCACCCGCCGACGACGCGACCGCCGAGGTGGCCGACGAGGCGGAACTCGCCGCCGGCGTCTCCGCGCCGCCACACGCGGCGAGGATCCCACCGCCGCCCAGAGCGGCGGCGGACAGACCGGCCACCCGCAGGAAACTGCGGCGGGACACCGGACCGCGGTCGTCGGGGCGGATCAGCGGGTTGGTCATCGGTCACTCCATCAGGAACGAAGGGGAGCCGCACGGCCGGGCCACGGCGTGGTCAGGTCGGTCGGCTCGACGGCGAGGGTGGTTCCGGGCGTACGACGACGGGTCGGTGGGCGACCCACTGGGTGCTCCCCGGACGGAGCGCAGCTAGGTGGACCCTCGCGCAGGTTCGTGAAATTCGTGTAACACGCGCGTTGCCGAACGTCGACGCACGCCGGTGGCAGGTTGTGAGGTGATCGAGGGTGGCACAGCGCGCCCGGCAGGTCGCTCGGCGTGAACTTTACCGGTCGCCGATGGCCGGGCGGACCCCCGCACGCCAGTGCTGGAACAGCGCGCCGGCGCCCGAGCGGTGGGCGTCGCCACCGAGGTGGCGGGCGACCGCGCCCTCACCGGCGAGCGGGAACAGCCGGACGCCGGGCGGCGGGTCGGCCGGCGGACGACGACCGAACAGGCTGACGGTGTCCACGATGCGGTGTGCGCCGAGCAGCCCGACGCGGTGCCGGCGCACCGGGTCCGTGAGGTCGAGGTCCTCGGCGAGCAGTGGGCGCGCGCCGTGGGCGACGCGCGTCCGCGACCGGAGGGCACCGCCGCGTTCGCCGGAGCGGCCGAGCACCAGCGTCTCGCGCAGCAGCGCGACCCCGGTGGCCGCGAGGTCGACCCGGGTGGTGCGGGTCACGTCCGCCCCGTCCGCCACGACGAACGGCTCGGCCTTCCAGGTCAGCGAGGCACCGTCGGCGACGGTGATGTCGACCCGCCACGACGACGCGCCACCCCTGCCGTCGTAGGCTACGGTGCCCGCCGTGTCGACGAGCTCGAGATGACAGCCCGCCCCGACGTCGACGCCCAGGGCCACGTGGTCACCGGCGAGCAGCAGCGCCGTCGTGCCGACCAGCGCGATGCGGGCGCCGTCGGCGGTGGTGCGCAGGGTGCGCGGGCTCAGGTGCGACGTGCGCAGCGTCAGCTCCGGACGGCCGCCGGTGCCCGCCCGGATGCCGACGAACGTCACGTCCGGGCGGGCGTGGGCTCGTGGGTGTGGGTGTGCCCGCCGTGGTCGTGGGTGTGCTCGCCGGTGTGCGGGTGCACCTGCGCCCCGCCGTCGGCGTGGCTGTGCCCATGTCCCCCGCCGTCTTCGTCGGCGTGGCTGTGCACAAGTCCCCCGCCTTCTTCGTCGGCGTGGCTGTGCAGATGTCCCCCGCCTTCTTCGTCGGCGTGGCTGTGCAGATGTCCCCCGCCGTCTTCGTCGGCGTGGCTGTGCAGATGTCCCCCGCCTTCTTCGTCGGCGTGGCTGTGCACATGTCCCCCGCCTTCTTCGTCGGCGTGGAAGTGCGGCGCCATGGGGCCGGGATCCTGGGGCACGTGGTCGCCGGAGCGGTGCGATGACAGCATCGTGTGCACCCAGGCGGTGAGGGCGTCGATGGACGTGCGGTCCAGGCGGGACAACCCCAGGACCGGACGGCCGTCCCGGGCGGCCTCACCGTCGGCGATCATCTGCGGGACGTCGACCCCGACGTACGGCGCCAGGTCGGTCTTGTTGACCACCAGCAGATCGGCGCGGCCGATCCCGGGACCGCCCTTGCGCGCCACGTCACCGCCGCCGGCCACGTCCAGGACGAAGATCTGCGCGTCGACCAGCGCCGGCGAGAAGGTGGCGGTCAGGTTGTCGCCGCCGGACTCGACGAGCACCACGTCCAGCGGCGAGAAGTCCCGCTCCAGGTCCTCGACGGCGAGCAGGTTCGCGGTGACGTCGTCGCGGATGGCGGTGTGCGGGCACGCGCCGGTCTCGACGGCGCGGATGCGGTCGGGGTCGAGCACCCCGGCGGACCGCAGGAAGCGGGCGTCCTCGTCGGTGTAGATGTCGTTGGTGATGACGCCGAGCCGCAGCTCGGTGGCCAGCTCGCGGCAGATCAGCGCGATCAGCGAGCTCTTGCCGGTACCGACGGGTCCGGCGATGCCCAGACGCAGCGAACGGGCCGCGGTGGTGTCGGGCAGGTGGGAATCAGGCAGGTGGGAATCAGGCAGGTGGGAATCAGGCACGGAACAACCTCTGGGTCGTGGTGGCATGGAGTTCGGCCCACTCCTCGATGAGGGGTGCGGCCAGGGCGGGGATCTCGTCGATGGTGCCGATCGGGGCGAGCCGGGCGGCCAACCGTTCGATCTGCGGTTGGGCCTCGAGGACCCAGCGGGTGGTGAGGACCGGATCGACCGGCTCGATCTTGAGCACGGCCGCGGCGATGGTGGCGGCGTCGTCGTTGCCGATCAGCCGGACCAGTTGCGCCGCCGACAGACCCGAGACGGCGGCGGTGACGCCCAGGACGACCGCGCGGCAGGGGTGCCGCAACGCGGTCAGCGCCGCCAGGCCGGCCGCCGCCGGCCAGAGCGAGCGCAGCAGCCGTAGGTAGCCGCGGGCGGCCAGTGCGGACGCCTCCCGTAGCGCCGGGCTGACGGTGCGGGCCTGCCAGGCCTCGTCGACGGCCGCCAGTCCGTCGAAGCGGCCGTCGATCGCGAGGTGCCGGGCGACGACGGCGGTCCCGGCCTCGACCGCGGTGACGGTGGCCAGGCGCGCGGCGATCAGCTCCGGGACCTCGGCGACCGACACGCCGTGCCGCATGGCCGGTTCCAGCCCCGCGGACTGGGTGTGCGCGCCGGTCGGCAGCCGGGCGTCGGCCAGCAGCATCAGCATCAGCTCCGCCGACCCGACGCTCGCCTCGGTGGGAGCGGCGGCGCTGTCCGGCCGCGGGTCGCCGGATCGTGGCAGTTCCCGCCCGCTCGGCGGATGGGGACCGCCACGATGCGGCAGGGTGCGGGCCACCATCAGAACAGCGAGTAGAGCTGGGCCAGCGGCAGGCTCGACGCCGGCGCGGGCACGATGAGCTCGTCGTCGACCCAGATGGAGAACGTCTCCGGGTCCACCCGGATCGCCGGCAGCACGTCGTTGTTGATCATCTGCGCCTTGCCGACGTCGCGGGTCGGCTTGACCCCGTACAGCCTGCGACGCAACCCCAGTCGGCCGGCGAGTCCGTCGTCGACCGCGGCCGGGGAGACGAACGACACCGACAGGTCGGCGCCGATCGCGTCCCCGAACGTCGGGCGCATCAGCACCGGCTGCGGGGTCGGGATGGAGGCGTTCGGGTCGCCCAGCGCCGCCAAGGCCAGCGCGCCGCCCTTGATCACCACCGACGGCCGGACACCGAAGAACTTCGGCTCCCAGAGCACGAGGTCGGCGACCTTGCCCGCTTCGATCGAGCCGATCTCGTCGTCCAGGCCGTGCGCGATCGCCGCGTTGATCGTGTACTTGGCGACATACCGCTTGGCCCTGATGTTGTCCGCAGCGCCGCCGAGTGATCCGCGGCGCGCCTTCATCACGTGCGCGACCTGCCAGGTGCGGGTGATGACCTCGCCGATGCGGCCCATCGCCTGCGCGTCCGACGACGTGATCGACATGGCGCCCATGTCGTGCAGGATGTCCTCCGCCGCGATCGTGGTCGCGCGGATCCGGGACTCGGCGAACGCCAGGTCCTCCGGCACCGCCGGGTTCAGGTGGTGACAGACCATCAGCATGTCGAGGTGCTCGGCGATGGTGTTGACCGTGTGCGGCAGCGTCGGGTTGGTCGAGCCCGGGATCACGTTCGGCAGCCCGGCGATGGTGAGGATGTCGGGGGCGTGGCCGCCGCCGGCGCCCTCGCAGTGGAAGGCGTGGATGGAACGGCCGCCGATGGCGCCGACGGTGCTGGCGACGTAGCCGGCCTCGTTGAGCGAGTCCGAGTGCAGCGCGACCTGCAGGCCCCAGTCGTCGGCGGCCCTCAGCGCGGCGTCGATGGCGGCGGGGGTGGAACCCCAGTCCTCGTGCACCTTGTAGCCGCCCGCGCCGGCCAGCGCCTGCTCTTTCAGCGCGGCCGCCGACACGGTGTTGCCCTTGCTCATGATCAGGAAGTTCATCGGGAGCGCGTCGAGGGACCGGTGCAGCGACGTCAGGTGCCACGGGCTCGGGGTGACCGTGGTGGCCTTGCTGCCCTCACTCGGTCCGGTGCCGCCGCCCGCGAGGGTGGTCAGCCCGGTGGCCAGCGCCTCGTGGATCTGCGACGGCGACAGGAAGTGCACGTGCAGGTCGATGCCACCGGCGGTGAGGATCCGACCCTCGCCGGAGATGACGTCCGTGCCGGGGCCGATCTCGAGGTCCGGGTGCACACCGTCGGCGATGTCGGGGTTGCCCGAGCGGCCGAGCGCGACGATGCGGCCGTTGCGGATGCCGACGTCGGCCCGGACGATCCCCCAGTGGTCGAGCACGATCGCGTTGGTGATGACGGTGTCCAGGGCGCCGTCGGCGCTGGTCCGCATCCCCTGCGCCATCGACTCCCGGATGGACTTGCCGCCACCGAAGACGGCCTCCTCACCGCCGGCCGTCCAGTCCTGCTCGATCTCGATCCACAGGTCGGTGTCGCCGAGGCGGACCTGGTCACCGACCGTCGGGCCGTACAGCGCCGCGTACTCGGCACGACTGATCTCAACCATCGAGAGCTCCCGTGCTGTCTTTGATCTGGAGGCCCGGCACGATGCGGCGGCCCTTGAACGCGACCGCCGTCACCGTGCGGGAGGCTCCGGGTTCGAACCGCCGGGAAGTGCCCGACGGGATGTCCAGCCGGAAGCCGTGCGCCGCGGCGCGGTCGAAGTCGAGCGCGCTGTTGGACTCCGGCAGGTGCAGGTGCGAACCGATCTGCACCGGGCGGTCACCGGTGTTGACGATGACCAGCTCCAGACGCTCGGCGTCGGTGCGATCGGCGTTGAGCGTGATGGTGCCCTCGGCGGTGCGGATCGCACCCGGGCCGGACGACGAAACGGAAGCCATGACCGCCCCTACTTGATGGGTGAGTGGATGGTGACGAGCTTGCGCCCGTCCGGGAACGTGGCCTCGATCTGGACGTCGGGGATCATCTCGGCGACGCCCTCCATGACCTGGTCGCGGGACAGCACGTCGCGGCCCTGCTCCATCAGCTCGGCGACACTGCGGCCCTCCCGGGCGCGCTCGATGACCCAGGTGGTGAGCAGCGCCACCGTCTCCGGGTAGTTCAGCACCACGCCGCGGGACAGCCGGTCGCGGGCGACCATGCCCGCCACGGACAGCAGCAGTTTCTCGGTGTCGGCCGGGGTGAGGTTCACGGGCGCGCCTCCTGGTCGGGGTCGGTCGGGGTCTCGGGCACGTCGACGCCGGGGACGGCGTTGCGGACCAGGTAGCGGCGCACGACCGCCGGTCCGATGCCGCCGGCCTCGTGCAGCTCGGCGGTGGTGACGGCTCCGCACCGCACGGCGGCCGCCAAGTGGCGGGCGAGCGCGAACGCGGTGGCAGGCTCGTCCATCACGCCGGAACCGCTGCATTGCCGGTGGTAGTCACCGAGCCGGCGGGCGGCCTCGTCCGCGCCGGCGCGGAAGAACGCGAAGGTGGCCGCGAACCGGGTCGGCAGCTGCGCCGGGTGCAGGTCCCAGCCCTGGTAGATGCCCGACCGCAGCGCACGCCCCACCCCGTCGGCATGCGCCTCCCAGCGAGCCAGGACCGTCCCGTCGTCACCCACCGGCACCTTGTTGTCCGAGCCGTCGCTGACCCTGACCCCGGTCTCGGCCGCGGCCAGCTGCATCAGCGACTTGGCGAAGTCGGCGACCGGGTGCCGCAGGTTCTGGTACGCCCCGAGGATGCCCAGGCTCGCGGTGTAGTCGTAGGTCCCGAAGTGCAGGCCGCTGACCCGGCCCTGCGAGGCGTGGATCATCGCCGCCACCGGGACCCGGCCGTCGGCCCCGAGCACCGTCTGCGGAGTCTCCACCTGGATCTCGAAACGCAGGCTGCCCACAGCGATCCCGTACTGCTCCTCCAGCGCCGCCAGCACCTCGACGAACACCGAGACCTGCTGCTGAGAAGTGACTTTGGGCAGCGTGACGACGAAGCCCCCTGGAAGCACATCGGTCTCGGCGAAGAGTGCGTCGAAGAACAGACCCAGCGTGCGGAGCCCCCGGGCCCGGGTCTCCGGCGCGAGCGACCGGATGCGCAGCCCCCACGAAGCGGGCAGCTGTCGCGGGGTCGTCCCGGCCAGCTCGGCGACGGCGGCGGCCGCGCGGCGGGCGTGGGCGTCCTCGTCGGCGTCGTCCGCGGCCGTGCCGCGGTGCGCGCGGAAGCCGTCCTCGAAATCGATGCGCAGGTCCTCGATCGGCTCCGCGGCGAGCTTGGCCAGCGTGCGGGCGGCGAGGTCGGCCCGGTCCTGCGGGGCGGCCAGCGTCGCCAGCAACGCCTCCCACTGCCGCGGACGGTCGTCGACCGCGGCCGTCGCGGCCAGCCGCCACTCCCCCACCGTCGCGGCCGAGAACCTCGGCACCGGCACGTAGACGGTGTGCACCGGGCCCGGACCCGGCGGCCCGGGGTAGGCGTCCCGGTACCGCCGGTCCTCCTCGGCGAGGGCGGCGTCCCATCCGGCGAGCCGGCCGGACGGCCAGCCGTCAGTCGAGGAGTTCATACGCGGGCAGCGTCAGGAAGTCGATGAAGGAGTCGTCGTTGCACAGGTCGAACATGAGGTTGCGGGCCTGCGCCAGCAACTCCAGTCCGCCGGGAACGGCGGTCCACGCCGCCGAGAGCTGCTCCGTCGCCGCATCCAGCACCTCGGTGACGAGGACGTCGGTGACCGGCCGACCGGTGTCCAGCACCACCCCGGCGACCCGCCACTGCCAGACCAGCGACCGCGAGATCTCCGCGGTCGCGGCATCCTCCATCAGGTGGTGGATGGCCACCGCGCCGCGGCCGGCCAGCCAGTTGGCGATGTACTCCAGCGCGACGGCGATGGTGTCCCGCAGGCCGGCCATCGTGACCGGCCCCGCCACCGAGGCCACGTCGAGCAGGTCGTGCGCGGTGACCGCGACCGGCGGCAGCTCACGGTCCAGCTGGTGTCGCCGGCCGCCCAGCGCGCCGTCGAAGATCTCCCGGCAGATCGGCACCAGGTCGGGGTGGGCGACCCAGGATCCCTCGTAGCCGGCGTCGGCCTCGCGGGTCTTGTCCGCCCGGACCTTGGCGAACGCCGCGTCGTTGACCGCGGCGTCCCGCCGGGACGGGATGAACGCGGCCATCCCGCCGATGGCGTAGGCGCCGCGGCGGTGGCAGGTCTGAACCAGCAGGTCGGAGTAGGCCTTCATGAACGGCGACGCCATCGTCACGACCTGCCGTTCGGGCAGCACGAACGCCGGCCCCGCGTCGCGGAAGGTCTTGACGATGGAGAACAGGTAGTCCCAGCGGCCGGCGTTGAGACCGACGATGTGGTCGCGCAGCTCGTAGAGGATCTCGTCCATCTCGAAGGCGGCCCAGATGGTCTCGATGAGCACGGTGGCCTTGACGACCCCGTGCTCGAGGCCCAGGTACTCCTCGGAGAACGCGAACACCTCGGCCCACAACCGGGCCTCCAGGTGCGACTCCATCTTGGGCAGGTAGAACGCCGGCCCGCGGCCCCGGTCGAGGAGCACCTGCGCGTTGTGGAACAGGTACAGCCCGAAGTCGACCAGCGCCCCGACCAGCCGCTCTCCGTCGACGGCGAGGTGCTTCTCGTCGAGGTGCCAGCCGCGGGGGCGGGCGACGATGACCGCGAGCGGTCCGTCGTCGAGGCGGTAACTCCTGCCGTTCTGCTCGAGGGTGATGGTGCCGCGGATCGCGTCCCGCAGGCTGAGCTGCCCTTCGACGATGTTGGGCCAGGCCGGGGTGTTGGCGTCCTCGAGGTCGGCCAGCCACACCTGCGCACCGGAGTTCAGCGCGTTGATCGTCATCTTCCGGTCGGTCGGGCCGGTGATCTCGACCCGCCGGTCGGCCAGGTACTCCGGGATCGGGGCGACCCGCCAGTCACCGGAGCGGACCTCGGCGGTCTCCGGCAGGAAGTCCAGGGTGCCGTGCAGGGCGACGGTTTCGCGGCGCACCTGACGCAGGTCGAGCAACTCGCGGCGGCGGCCGGCGAAACGGCGGTGCAACGCCTCGAGGAAGGCCAGCGCGCCGGCGGTGAACACCTCGTCGGCAGCCTCGGCGTCCGGGGCGCTGATCACGATCGAATTGTCCACTCCGGTCCTTTCGTTGCACGCGGCAGCGCGTCGGCCCGGCCCATGCTGCCGCAGCCATGTGTCACCGGGATTACCGGGGGTGTGGCCGACGGCGCAACCCCGGGGGCGGCGGTGGCGGCTACCGTGGAGCGGGTGATCGAGCCGCTGAGTGACGCCCGTCCGCGCCTGACCGGTCGGGCCTCGGACGGCGCGGTGACGCCCCGGATGATGAAGGACGTGCTGCGCAACTTCGGCACCGGCGTCACCGTCATCACCGCGATGTCGCCCGACGGGCCGATCGGCTTCACCTGCCAGGCGTTCGCGTCGCTGTCGCTGGACCCGCCGCTGGTGAGCTTCTGCCCGGCGCGGACGTCGACGACCTGGCCGCGGATCCGCGAGATCGGGCAGTTCACCATCAACATCCTCGCCGACGACCACTCGTGGCTCAGTGACACCTTCGCGCAGGCCGGCGCGGCCGGCACCGACAAGTTCGACGGGGTCGGCTACACCCTGTCGTCCGGTGGCAGTCCGGTGCTCGAGGGCGTCCTCGCCTGGGTCGACTGCCGGTTGCGCGCCGAGCACGACGGTGGCGACCACACCATCGTGGTGGCCGACGTGCTGGACCTGGACGCCACCCCCGACGTGATGCCGCTGTTCTACTTCCGTGGTGACTACCTGGGGCAGCGGCAGGCCTGACGGGTCCCGGCCGTCGTGACCGGGACGCCCGCCGCCACGTCAGATCCGGCCTCGGTCACCCGCCCGCGAGCTCGCATCCTCCGCTGGGGGTCCGCGGGCATCGTGCTGACGGGTGTCACCCTGCTGGTCATGGTGTGGGTGGCGCCGGGTGTTCCCACCGGTGCAGTCTGGGCGATGGTCGGCGGTCTCGCCGTCACTTCGCTCGCCGGCGCCGGCATGCTGCGCCGTGCACGACAGTGGCAGCGGCTCGCCACGGTGACGGCGACCCGCACACCCGCCCTGGTCGAGGTGATCGACGTGCACCTCAGCAGGACCGGCTTCGTGGTCGACTACCGACCGATCCGCGGCGCGACGCTGCCGCACAGCTTCACCATCGGCCGGTGGTTCGACCTCGAGCCGCCGGTATCCGGCGAGCGACTCGAGGTGTGGTCCTCGGCCCCCGACGGCGGCGGTCCGCTGCTGATGCGGCAGCACGACGGGACGTGGTGGGCCGCGTCCGGCTCGCTGCACTGAGGACCGCACGCTTCCGGCCCTGTGGTGTCGCCGTCGCGGTCCTCTGGTCTACTTCCGCGGTGACCACCCGGGGCATGGCCGGCTCTCGTTCGACGATGGTCGGACGGACCTGATGACCGACCGGCCGAAGGCGCGCGTCCGGGAGGCGCCGCCGACCGGGCCTGTCGCCGCCGTCCGGCGCCAGATGCGCAGCTGGCGGTGGGCTGCGGCGTCCCTCGTCGCCTTCACCGTCCTGCTCGCGGCCGTCGTCGTGTGGCAGCTCCCGACGTCCTTCGCTCGGGCAGTGGGCGCGGCGACAGAGGTGACTGCTGTGGTCGGATCCGTGCTGCCGGCCGACGACCAGCCCCGCAAGGCACGCCACGGTCCGGTGTGGTCGATAGGTCTTCGGTGGATCGACGCCGCGGCCCCCGGCGGGTTCCGCGAAGGCACCGCGCGAGTCACGGCCGACGACCCCCCGCTCGCCGCTGGCCGGGAGGTGTCGGTCTTCGTCATCGCCGCGTCCGACGAGGCCTCGCTCGGCCTCGACACCGGCGATGCCGGCAGGGCCTGGCTGATGATCTCCGTCATTGTGGTCACGTTGGCGTCCGCCGTTGGCATGTGGTGGTCGACGCGGCGCTGGAAGCGACTGCTCCGGGTGCGACTCGACCGCGACCCGGCGAGGGTGTCCGTCGTGCGCGTCCGACGCTCGAAGGCCGGCTGGGGCGTGGATTACCGGCCCCTCGAAGGCGTCCGGTTGCCGAACGGACTCGGCTTGATCAAGCGTGGCGACCTCGTTCCTCCCGAACCGGAGGAAGAGCTCGAGGTGTGGTCCCTGGGCGCCGACGGCACCGGACCGCTACTGGTGCGACAGGTGGACAACGACGTCTGGTGGACGGCGTCCGGCTCACTGCACTGAGCGCTCACCCTGCCGTCCCCCGACAGGATCCGTGGTGGGCACCTGCTCGGCGGCCCAAGAACCGGGTGGCAGCGCCATCGACTCGGACCGGGGCATCGATGTTCTGGATGAGGGCCCGTCAACCAGAACATCTCGGCGTTGTTCCGGGTTGAGGACGGCTCCGGCTCCCCGTGCCGGCCCATCCTGCAGCGACAACCGGCCGCCGACCCGGAGAGCGGGTCGGCGGCCGGGATGTGCGGCGGCTCAGGAGTCCCAGATGGGCCCGAAGGCGGGAACCCCACGTCGCTGCAGCTCGCTGACCATCTTCAGCGTCGCCGCCTTGTTCGAGATGCAGATGACGGCCTCGGCGCCGCTCTCCAGGTAGGCCTTGTAGGCCAGCTCGGCCAGATCGGGCTTGCCGTCCTCGTCGGTGTTCCACAGGATCGCCTGTGGCTGGGCGGCGAGGATCTGGTCGACCAGCTCGGTGCCGTAGGTGCGCTCCGGGTGGCGGGTGACCCAGACCAGCTGAGCGGGCGTCGGATCGTTGAGCAGGTGCGGCAGGCACGGTGCGATGCCGCTGCCCGTGGCGACCCAGACGACCTTGGTGAACAGCCGGGCGCAGGTACCGACCCCGGTGGTGGGGACGCCGCGGACCCACAGGTGTTCAGGGGCGTCGGCGATCAATCCCGACGTCCAGTCACCGGCGCGTGAGACGGCCATCCGGAATCCCGGCTCGTCGGGGGTGACCATGTTGGCGAAGGCGTGCCACTGGCCGAGCGGGCGGCGGGCGATGTGCAGCGCCGAGCCGGTCCGCGGCCGCTTCTCGGTCGGGAAGCTGACCAGCGCGACGTGGTCGGACGGCCTGACGACCTCCACCGGCACCCGGCGCAGCTGCAGCCACGGGATCGCCGCCCCGATCAGCAGCACCACCAGGATCCAGGTGTTCGGCGACGCGGCCACCGCCGCGACGACATCGCCGCCGTTGCTGATCGCGACGAGGAAGGTCAGGGCGACGAACAGGCTCAGCGCGAGCCAGCCGCCGTAGCGGTGGGTCGATTCGAAGACGTCGTGGTGGCGCTCCCGCATCGACGGACGGGCGCAGATCGCGATGACGACGAGATCGGTGGCGATGAGCAGGGCGACCACGACCAGCGGGGTGTGCACGCCACCGGCGGCGCCGATGTGCGGCTGGGTCGACAGCACCGCGGTGAACGCGCCGAACCAGGCGGTGGCGGCGATCGCGCACCCGACGTGGACGCCGCCACCGACGTGGTGCACCTTGGCCAGCGCCGCCCGCACCCGCAGTGGCCAGCTCAGCGGCGCCCGGGTCGCCACCGCGAACAACGCGTTGACCACGTACTGGTGCCGGATCAGCACCGCCACGGCCATGTTGACGCTGGCGGCGGTGATGGTCGTGACGAACAGGGCCGCCGCCGTCGGCGCACTCAGCAGCAGTACGAGTGCGTACATCGCATTGACGGTCAGGCCGGCGGCGATCAACCGGTGGAACGGGGTGAACCGGCTCCCGGCCAGCCGGTGGCCGGGCGACACCGGCGGCAGGTCGATCACGTGCGTGACCGGACGGGGAGCCCGTGCCGTGGGGATCGCCGGCCGGTGCAGGAGTTCGGTGCTCATCAGGTGCCTCGCTCGCCAGGTCCCGGCTGATCCGGGGCTGCTCCCAGCGTCGCCGGAACACGGCGTGCCGGCCCTCGGCCGATCGCGCCCCGCACGGGATGACGTCGTCCTCCACCGATCGGTGGACCGGGGGTCGCGGATCTGACGTCGACGGGCCGGCCGGTCACCTCGAACCCCTCCGCCGAGGCGACCACCCACGGTCCGGCCCGTCGTCGTCGGGACCCAGACGGAGGGTCGCCGGGCACCGGTTGCACGGTCGATCCGGAAAGATCCGACGATCGCGCCCGGGTGCCGGGCGGCGCTCACCGACCGGTCGGAGTCAATGGGCGGCGCCCTCGGACCCGCCGCCCGCCGCGGCCGGCGCGCCGCTCCCGAGGTGGTTGAAGAGCAGGTTGAGCACCACGGCGAAGATGGCACAGGCGCTGATCCCGGACTCGAAGATCTTGTGCAGCCAGTCCGGCATGTGCAGGTAGATCTCCGGCACCGTGATGGGGATGATGCCGACGCCGATCGAGGTGGCCACGATGAGCACGTTGGAGTTGGTGAAGGTGACCCGGCTCAGCGTCCGGATGCCCGATGCCGCCACCGACCCGAAGAGCACGATGCCGGCGCCACCGAGCACCGGCTGCGGGATCGCGTTCATCACCCGCCCGAGCACGGGCAGCAGTCCGAGGACGACCAGGATGCCGCCTCCGGCCGCCACCACGAAGCGGCTCTTGATCCCGGTCATCGCGACCATGCCGACGTTCTGGGCGAAGGCGCTGATCGGGAAGCCGTTGAAGATCGGCGCGATGGCGGTGGCCCCCATGTCGGCGCGCAACCCGTCGGCGATGCGTTTGCGGTCGACGTCGGTCCCGAGGATCTCGCCGACCGCGAGCAGGTCGGCGGTGGTCTCGGCCATGATCACCAGGATCACGATGCACATGGAGATGATGACGCCGATGCGGAACTGCGGGGCGCCGAAGAAGAACGGCTGCGGCAGCTGGAACACCGGCCCGGTGCCGACCGCGCCCCAGTTGACCTTGCCCATGACGGTGGCGATGCCGGTGCCGACGACGAGGCCGACCATGACGGCCATCCGGGCGAAGAGGCCCCGGCCGAAGCGGGCCACCGCGAGCGTCACGAACAGGGTGACCGCGCCGAGTGCGAGCGCCCAGCCGGCGGCGTAGTTCGGGTTGTCGACGAGCTCACCGTTGACCCGGATCGTCGCGTTGCCGCGGATCCAGCGCAACGCGACCGGGAACAGCGACAGCCCGATGACGGTGATGACGCAGCCGGTGACCACCGGCGGGAAGTACCGGACGAGCTGGGCGAACAGCGGCGCGATGACGAAGCCGAAGACACCGGCCACGATCACCGCCCCGAAGATGACGGCGAGCCGGGCGTGCGGGTCGCCGATGGCGGTGTCGGTGGCGGCCGCGGTCATGGTGCCGACCGCGGCGAACGAGACCCCCTGCACCAGGGGTAGTTTTGATCCGACGAACGGCAGCCCCAGGGACTGCAGCAGGGTTCCGAGCCCGGACACGAACAGCGCCGCGGTGACCAGGGTGGCGATCTCGGTGCCGCTGAGACCGGCTGCCGCACCGATGATCAGCGGCGGGGACACCACCCCGGCGTACATCGCCAGGATGTGCTGGAGGCCGAAGAAGAAGGCGGACCCGACGGGGAGCTTCTCGTCCTCTGGACGGACGACGTCAGTGGTGGAGCTGGTGGACGTACTCATCAGATGAACCCCGCGATCCCGGACCAGACGGCCGGGGGCACCGGCGCGTCATCACGAACGACGGCCGCCTGGATCAGCCCGTAGGGCCGATCCGCCGCGTAGAAGACCTCGTTGTCGTTGTCGAGTCCGAAGTGCTTCATGTCGACCAGGAAGTGGTGCTTGTTGGGCATCGAGAACCGGATCTCGCCGACCTCCGGGAACACCTGCAGCACCGCCTCTCCCATCGCGTAGAGCGTCTGCTGCAGGGCCAGCGAGTGGGTGGTGGCGAAGGTCTTCAGCAGCAGCGCCCGGATCCCGGTGAAAAGGGCGTCCCAGTCGGCGCTGTCGGGGTCCATCCCGACGTACACCCAGCGCGCCGTGCAGGCGGTGGCCAGGATGCGGTCGTTCGTCTCGATCAGCGACGTGTACTCGACCTGCGGGAAGCCGTGGAACTCGCTGTGCGCACTGTTGAGCAGCACCAGGTCGGTCAGCCCGGAGATGACCGTCTCGGCGGGTCCGTCCTTCCACACCACGGTGGTGCGGACCTCCGAGGAGCCGCGGACGAACGAGTGCCCGACCGGCTGGCCGTCGGCGTACACCGAGTTCCACGCGTACTCCTCGATCTCCTGCCGGGACCCGGTGATCCAGTCGTACTTGTCGACGAAATTGCGCGCCATCCGCAGCGCGAACTCCTCGATCGCGCCCACCCCGCCGGTCTTGGCCAGCGCGTAGACGGTGTTCTTCTGGGTGTCGGTGGCGATGACCCGGCCGTTGTCGCCGGTGCTGTGCGCCGCGGTGAAGTCACCGATCAGCTGGCTGGTGACGTTGAGGTCCTTGATGACGTGCTGCGGCTTGCTGCGGTCGAGGTGGACCAGCCGCACCTCCGCCTTGCCGTACCGGTTCTCCCCGAGCCTGATCCCCATGTGTTCCCATCCCGTGCGGTGGCTCCCGGCGCCGGGGTCGCCTCGCGGTGCCCGGTGGTGCCGACGATGGGGATCATCCTGACCGGTTCAGATGACGACGGTGTGAAGATCTGCGCCGCCCGCGGTCACATCCCCGGAACACCGTCGCAGGTGGGAGCGGTTCAGCTGCCCAGGTACGTGGAGTACGTGTAGGTGCCGGCGAGTACCGGCAGGTGGTAGTGCGTGCGGGCCCCGTCCAGCCGGATGGTCAGGGTGATCGCCGGGTAGAACGCGCCTGCGGCGAGGTGACCCTCGGTGTCCAGGGTGACCCGGAACTCGCCGGGTGCCACCGGCTCCTCGTTCAGCCGGCCGATCCGGCCGTCGGCGTCGGTGATCCCGTCGCCGGCCGGCAGCCAGGTGCCGTCGTCCGCGCGCCGTTCGAGCCGGCCGGGCACCCCTGCGGCGGGGACACCCCGGGTGGTGTCGAGGATGTGGGTCGAGATCCGATCGATCATGCCGGGACCGCCTTCTCCAGTCGGAGCGCCGCGATCGCCCGCAGCTCGCGGATGACCACGTCGTGCTCGGTGCCGTCGTCGTTACCGAGGCGCTGCTCGAGCGCCGCGAGCATCTCCGCCCCGCTGCGGCCGCTGGCGCAGATGAGGAAGATGTGGCCGAAGCGTTCCTCGTAGCGCCGATTCGCAGCGGCGAAGGCGTCGTGTTCGCCGGCAGCGACACCGCTCTGCTCCGACGCCGACCGGGCGGCGTCGGAGCCGGACGCGCGTTCCCCGATCCGCGGGTGCCGGGCGAGCGCGGTGGCGACCTGGTCCCAGGTGATCGCCGCCGACGCCCGGAACCCGTGGTCCAACAACGCCTGTCGACTCTCGAAGGGCCGCGCACCGATCAGCGAGTCGACCCAGGTGTCGATGTCGAGGCAGCCGTCCAGCAGCGGACGCACGGTCGCGTCGTCGGAGGTGTTGAAGGTCCGCAGGTCCATCGTCGTCGGGTTCACAGTCACCAGGTCAGGGTCAGCAGCTGCTCGGCGGACAGGTCCTTCACCGCGGCGAACGGGATGCCGTACGACGCCAGCATCGCCGCGTACGCGGACGACGGCAGCAGCCGCAGCCAGTGCGCGATCGCCTCCGACAGCGCGGCCGGGGCGAGCTCACCGAAGAGGTGCAGGCGGGAGAAGCCGCCGTCGGGATAGACGTCGACCCGGACGGCGGTGATCTCGTCGGTGACGTGGTCCAGCCGGAACCGGTTGTGCGCGTCGGAGGAGATCTTGCTGCGCGGCAGGATCTCCACCCAGGGCGCGTCCGCGTCGGTGCGGGCCGACAACCGGACCCAGCCCGGGGCGTTGCCGAGGAAGTAGTGGGTGTCGAAGTCGACGTAGTCCAGCGTGGACGGGCCGGCCAGGGTGACGACCACGTAGTCGTTGCCGGCGGTGCGGCGGCGGGCGGTCTCCCAGCCCTCGGCCATCGAGCGCGCGACACCGGGGTAGAGCAACAGCCGGGCGTCGGAGTAGAACATGTCGCTGATCTCGGCGACGTCGCCGCCGTGCTGCAGGGCGGCCAGATCGATGCGCGACCCGAGGACGCGCGGGTCGGGCACCGCGGTGCCGCGGACGCGCAGCCGGGCGACGCCACCGTCGGGGAAGATGTTCAGCCGGACGTGGGTGAAGGCGTAGTGGTTGTGCACCCGGTAGGTGTTTTTGGTGTTCCCGCGTGCGGCCGAGCTCGGCACGATGGTGGTCCAGTCGGCGGCCTGCAGGGTCTCCTCGTCCGGGCTGCCGTCCATCCAGACCGCCTCGACGGAGATCTCCGGCGGATAGTTGCCGAGGAACCAGGCGGTGTCCACGACGATCTCGTGGATGACACCGGGGGCACCGAGCTGCACCACGGCCCAGTCGTGTCCCGGGGTCCGGCGGCGGCGGGTCTCCCAGCCGTCGTAGATCTTGCCGTGCGCACCGAACGTGGAGGTGTCGTGCACCGACTCGCCCGGCAGGATCAGCGCCTCCCGCGGGGCGAAGAACTCGTCGCTGGCGTAGCGGACCGAGCCGCCGAGGGCGCGGCTCGCGAGGTCCAGGTCGGTGCGCTTGGCCATGGTGCTCCTCATCTGCGGTCAGAACCGCTGGGTCAACAGCTGTCCGGCGACCGTGCTGTCGTCCAGCCGGGTGCCGCGCAGCCAGCATGCTCTCACCCGCCCGGTCAGCTGCGCACCCAGGTAGGGCGTGACCGGGTGCTTGTGACGAATGAGATCGGTTGTGACGGTGTAGGTCTCGTCGACGGCGAGGGCGATCAGATCAGCGTCGGCGCCGAGGGTGAGACGCCCTTTGTGCGGCAGGCCCACGAGATCCGCGGGTCCCCGGGACATCCACTGCAGCACCTGCGGCAGGCTTATGCCGCGGCGGCGCGCCTCGGTCAGGGTGGCCGCGAAGCCGAACTGCAGCCCGGCGATGCCACCCCAGGCGAGCCCCAGGTCGCCGACGTCGAGGATCTTCAGCTCCGGCGTGGACGGCGAGTGGTCGGTGACGACGATGTCGATGGTGCCGTCCAGCAGCGCCGCCCACAGCGCCTCCTGGTCGGCGTGCCCACGGATGGGCGGGCAGCACTTGTACTGGGGCCGGCCGTCGGGGATGTCCTCGGCGGCGAGAGTCAGATAGTGCGGGCACGTCTCGGCGGTGATCGGGACCCCGTCGGCCTTGGCCTGCCGGATGAGCTCCGCGCCGGCCGCCGACGACAAGTGCACGATGTGCACCCGGCAGCCGGTCCGCCGGGACGTCTCGATGACGGTCCGCACGGCGGCGGCCTCGGCGGTGTCCGGCCGGGAGGCGACGAACGCCTGGTAGTCGCGGCCGAGCGGGGTCGGTGACACGTGCAGCACGGCCGGGTCCTCGGCGTGTACCAGCAGCAGCCCGTCCAGGCCCGCGATGACCGTCATGGCCCGCTCCAGTTCGGCGGCCGCGAGCGGCGGGAACTCGGGCACCCCGGAGTCCTGCAGGAAACACTTGACGCCGAACACCCCGGCGGCGAAGAGCTCCGGCAGGTCGTCGAGGTTGGTCGGCACCGCCCCGCCCCAGAAGCCGGTGTCGACCCGGCACCGGCCGCGGGCCGCGGCCTTCTTGGTGGCCAGCGCGGCCGCGGTGAGGGTGGGCGGCAGCGAGTTCAGCGGCATGTCGATCAGCGTGGTGACGCCGGCCGCCGCGGCCGCCGCGGTGGCGGTGTCGAAACCCTCCCACTCGGTGCGGCCGGGTTCGTTGATGTGCACGTGGGTGTCGACGATGCCCGGGATGAGCACCTCGTCGTCGGCCAGCGTCCACTGCTGCTGCGCGGCGACGGCGGTGCCGAACTCGTGGATGCCGACGATGCGGCCGAGTCTGACGGCCAGCGAGACGGGCCGCTCCTCGCCGTCGACGATCGCCCGCCGGGCGTGGACGGCGAGCTCGGCGAACGGGCCGGGCATCAGTACGCGGTCCGGTCGGCCTTGGCGAGCCACGCGGTGAACACGTCACGGGCACCGTCGGTGTCGACCTGGACGAACGGGATCGTGCGGTCGCCCATCGGGCCGGCCAGCTCGCTGTAGATGAACGAGTCGTCGAAGCCGCCGTACGCGGCGTCGTCCTTGGTGCCGGCGAAGTAGACGACCTCGGGACGGGCCCAGTAGACCGCGCCGAGGCACATCGGGCACGGCTCGCACGACGAGTAGAGCTGGAAACCGTCGAGCTGGAAGGTGCCCAACGCGGCACACGTGCGGCGGATGACGGTGATCTCCGCGTGCGCCGTCGGGTCGTTGGTCGCGATGACCTCGTTCCAGCCCTCGCCGACGATCGCACCGTCCTTGACCAGCACCGCCCCGAACGGGCCGCCGGCCCCGGACGCCGCCCCCTCGGCCGCCAGCTCGAGTGCGCGCGTGAGGAACCGGTGTTCGAAGTCCGCCATGGGTCGAACTCTAGGGATGAGGTTGACCGGTGAGGGTCGGGGGGATGACGCGGCTGTTACGCGCGGGCGGCCCGACAGGTGCCGGCGCGCGCGGGCGGCAGCGGCGACGGCACCGGCACCAGCACCGGCAGCGGCAGCGGCAGCGGCAGCGGCAGCGGCAGCGGCAGCAACAGCAGCGGCGGTACCGGCGGCAGCAACAGCAGCGGCAGCGGCAGCAACAGCAGCGGCGGTACCGGCGGCAGCAACAGCAGCGGCAGCGGCAGCAACGGCAGCGGCAGCGGCAGCGGCAGCGGCAACAGCACCAGCAACAGCCGGTGTGGAACCGGCTCGTCGCGGCGTCACAGCACAGTTGTGCACCGTTTCGGCGCGTGACCCGCGCCCGTTCCCCCGTGAGCCCGCCGGACGGGGCATCCTCGACGTATGAGCACTCCGTCCGACGGCTCCCGGTCCGACCTGTCGCCGTTCGACCAGCGGCACCCCGCGGCCGGCGACTCCGAGGCGACCGCGCAGATCATGCGGCACGCCCCGGTCAAGGGGCGGCCGATGACCGAGCAGGAGCAGCTCGAGCACGAGATGTTCGAGCTGGCCGACACCAACCACGACGGTGTGCTGTCGCGGACCGAGCAGTTGGCGTTCCGCGCGTACCTGGCCCGGGCGAAGGCGGGCAAGGAGATCCACGAGCCGCTGCCCAACGACCCGGTGCCGCACGGCGCCGACCTCGGCCCGCTGGCGTGGCACGAGTTCGTGGCCGGCGACCTGCCGCCGGCCCGGCAGAAGCGCTGGCGGCGGGTGGCCGGCCGGACGCTGGGCAAGGCCTGGGGCGACTCGCTGTTCGGTCTCAGCGCGCAGGCGGCGTTCTGGTGCGCGCTGTCCACCGCGCCGATCCTGCTCGCCCTGCTCGGGCTCGTGGGACTCATCGCGCCGCTCTTCGGGCCGGACACCATCGCGGCCATCCAGGACCAGGTCGACCGCTTCCTGCACGGGTTGTTCAACCCCGAGGTCGCCTCGGATCTCGTCGGCAACACCGTGGAGACGATCCTCGATCGCGGCCGCACCGACGTGGTCTCGGTGGGCCTGATCATCAGCCTGTGGGCCGGCTCGTCGGCGATGTCGGCGTTCGTCGAGGCCATCACCGTCGCCTACCGCCAGCACGAGTTCCGGCACCCCGTGGTGGAGCGGTTCTTCGCGCTGGGGCTCTACCTGATCGCCCTGGTGTTCGGCATCCTGCTGCTGCCGCTGATCGCGATCGGCCCGGAATACCTGCCGCGGCTGTTCCCCCAGGACTGGCGGGACAACGTCACCAGCGTCATCGGCTTCAGCTACTACCCGGCCACCGTGCTGGTCCTGCTGCTGCTGCTCACCACGCTCTACAAGGTCGCCCCCAAGGTCAAACATCCGTGGGTGCGTGGAATCCCGGGCGCGCTGCTGGCGGCGGCGATGTTCCTGGTGTTCAGCTTCGGGCTGCGGCTGTACCTGGCCTACGTCTACAGCCACGGCCTGACCTACGGGGCGCTCGCCACCCCGATCACCTTCCTGCTCTTCTACTACTTCGCGTGCATGGCGATCATCCTGGGCGCCCAGTTCAACAACGCGCTGCTGGAGTACTTCCCGGTCCGCAACCGCACCCGGAGCATGCGGGCGGCGCACCCGGACCCCCAGCACGACACCGTCCCGGCGGCCGATCCCGCCTGAGCGCTCAGCGTCGACGGAGCGCGTCGACGACGACCTGCACCGCCGGGCGGGGCTCGGAACCCGCCCGGAGCGCCGCCGAGACGGACCGCCGGACGACCGGTTCGACGACCGCGGTGTGCACCCGGTACCGCGGGTCGATGGCCAGCTCGGGCAGCACCGTGACCGCCGTTCCCGCTTCGACGTGCTGCAGCATCATCCCGAAGCTGCGGTAGCGGGCGACCACCCTCGGCTCGAACCCGGCCTGCCGGCATCTCCGCAGCACCAGGTCGGACAGATAGCTGCTGGCGCTGTCCAGTACCCACGGCGACTCGGCCAACTCGGCGAGACCGGCGGGCGCCGCCCGGTCGGTGCTCACGACGGTGACGAGCCGATCCGTGACCAGCGGGACGGTCACCATCGGGGCGCCGCGGGGCAGCGGGGCGTCTCCGACCTCGGCGACGACCGCCAGATCGCACTCGCCGCGCAACAGGGCCGGCACCGACTCGTGCGGCTCCGACTCGACGGTGCTCGGCTCGAGCAGGGGATGCGCGGCCGCGAGCCGGGCGAGCGCCGGGATGATCAGCGCCGACAGGGCACTGGAGAACGCGGCGATCCGTACCGGGCCGACCGGCGCGGCTCCACGACCGGCCAGATCCCGCTCGGCGACGTCGATCCGGTCCAGGATCTCCCGCGCATGCTCAACCAGCCGGGCGCCGTCCGGAGTGAGCACCAACCGGCGGCCGTGCCGGTCGAGCAGGGTGGCCCGAGCCTCCCGCTCGAGCACCGTGAGCTGCTGCGACACCGCTGACGGGCTCAGCGACAGCGCCGCCGCGACCGCGCGGACGGTGCCGCGGTCGGCGAACTGGGTGAGCAACCGGAGTCGCCACGGGTCCAGGGTCATGCACGCATTGTTCAGCAGATCCGCACAGCCTGGCCGCCATCGTGCGATGGACGTTGCCCCGGCTCGGGTCCTAACGTGCAGGTCATGACGCTCACCGCCCCCACCCGCGCCGCCGACGACTTCTGGGCCGACGCCGACCGGCACCTCATCCGGTACGGCGGCGGCTTCAGCCCGGAGATCATCGAACGCGCCGCCGGCAGCTGGCTGTTCACCGAGAGCGGGCGACGCATCCTGGATTTCACGTCCGGTCAGATGAGCGCCATCCTCGGTCACTCGCACCCCGACATCGTCGCCACCGTGCAGCACGGCATCGCCACCCTGGACCACCTCTTCAGCGGGATGCTGTCACGGCCCGTGGTGGACCTGGCCCGGCGGATCGCCGGCACCCTGCCGGACCCGCTGGAGAAGGTGCTGCTGCTGACCACCGGCGCCGAGTCGAACGAGGCCGCGCTGCGGATGGCCAAGCTGGTGACCGGCAGATTCGAGACGGTGTCGTTCAGCGGCTCCTGGCACGGCATGACCGCCGGCGCCGCGGCCGCGACGTACAGCTCGGGACGGTTCGGCTACGGCCCGGTGGCACCGGGCAACTTCGCGATCCCGACGCCGCACAGCTACCGGCCCGACGTCGTCCACCCCGACGGCACCCTCGACTGGCGACGGCAGCTGGACCACGCGTTCGCGATGATCGACGCCCAGTCGGTCGGCAGCCTGGCGGCGTGCATCGTCGAGCCGATCCTCAGCTCGGCCGGCATCATCGAGCCGCCGCCGGGGTATCTCGCCGCGCTGCAGGCCAAGTGCCGGGAACGCGGGATGCTGCTGATCCTGGACGAGGCGCAGACGGGCCTGTGCCGGACCGGCGACTGGTACGCCTTCGAGCGCGACGGCGTCGTTCCCGACATCCTCACGTTGTCCAAGACCCTCGGCGCCGGCCTGCCGCTGGCCGCGGTGGTCACCTCCGCCGAGATCGAGCAGACCGCCCGCGACCGCGGCTACCTGTTCTTCACCACCCACGTCTCGGACCCGCTGGTCGCCGCGGTGGGCAACACCGTGCTCGACGTGTTGCAGCGCGACCGGATGACCGAGGTCGTCGCCGCCCGGGGCGCCCAGCTCCGGCAGGGGCTGCTCGACATCCAGGCCCGGCACGAGGTCGTCGGCGACGTCCGTGGCCGCGGACTGCTGCAGGGCATCGAACTGGTCCTGGACCGGGAGACCAAGCTCGGTTCGGACGTTCTCGGGGCGCAGGTGACGCAGCGCTGCCTGCAGCTGGGGCTGCACATGAACGTCGTCCAGTTGCGCGGGATGGGCGGCACCTTCCGCATCGCGCCGCCGTTGACCAGCACGCCCGCGGAGATCGCGCTCGGGTTGGAGATGCTCGACCAGGCCATCGGTGAGGTCGTCGCGGACTTCCCGGGACTCGGCTGACGGACCGCTCCGCGGGGTGGAGGCGGAAGCCATGAGCTCGGAGAACGGGACGCCGGACCGGATCGTCGGACGACGGCCGGCGGTGTCACGGCGTGACCGGCTCATCCTGACGGTGATCGCCGTGCCGTACCTCGGTTTCCTGGCCTGGACCTGGTCGCGCGGGAGCTGGTCGAGCAGCGCCGTCTTCCTGACCGTCGTCACCGCGTCCGGCGTCATGCGTCTGCGCCGCCCCACCGTCGTCGACGCGGGCGGCATCACCCGGCGCTGGCGACTCCGGAGCTCGCTGAGATGGGACGAGATCGAGCTCGTCACCGGCGCGCAGCCGGGCGTCGAGCGCGTCCGGCTGTCGATGAAGGACGGTAGGACCGTCACCCTCGACGACGTCCACGTCGACCTCTCGGCGGCCGTCGCCGCGATGGGCGGGGTCCCGTTCGCGCGGCCGGCGCGACCAGCACCGACGACGCACCACACCCACCGGGACCCAGCGGCCGACATCGAGCGCCGCGTCCGCGCTGTCGCCGACCGCGGGAAGCTGCTGGACGCCGAGTACCGGCGGATCCGCCGCGGGCGCCCCACCGACGGACCGTGAGTCAGCCCGTTATCGCGGTCGACCCGGCGACGGCGGTGCCGGGCACCGTCAGCGGCACCGCGACGTCGGGTGGGGTGAGCGTCCAGCTGGTCACGTAGGCCTCGTAGGTCGTGCCCAGGTCGACGGTCATCGGAACCGTTTGCGGGGCCAGACCGGGGCCGGGCGTGACGACGACCGACTCGGCGGTGACCGGCGCGTCGGTCTCGGTGAGGTTGCGCCAGCTCAACCGGACGAAGGCGCTGCCTCCCGGTGCGACGCTGACGGTGTGCGACGGCTGATCGGTGCCGACCTCGCCGACCACCCCGGGCACCGGGGCGACGTTCACGGGAGCTCCGTCGGCCTCGAACATCTCGATCTCGGGGAACCCGGACAGCTCGATCGGCGCCGACGTGCAGTTGACGGCGGTGAGAGCGACGTACCGCGCTCCCATCGCGGCGTCCGCGCCACCCTGGATCACCGGCACGCCGCCGTCGGCGCAGCGGCCCGCGGCAGCCGCGGGGACGTCCGTGGTGGCCGCGGTCCCGGCGACCGAGGACGGGGTGGGCGGCACTTCCCCGGTCGGCGTCGGCGCCGTCGCCGCTGGGGTGGAGTCGGCGACCGTCGTCGCGGAGTCGGCGACCGTCGTCGTGGAGTCGGCGACCGTCGTGGTGAACCCCCCGGCCGTGCCGGTCGCGGCCGGGCGGGAGGTGCCCGCACACCCGGCGGTCAACGCCACCCCCGCGACGAGGACGGCGACGGAGCGACGGACGGACCGGGCGGCGGTGGCGGACACCCGCCCATCCTGGTGCACCGGGAGCGCCCCGGCGGCCATTTCGGGGTCGTCGGACCGGGCGTCCTCCACGGCCGGGTGGTGTCGGTGTCCGTCGGTATCGTGCACGGCGATGGGCAGCGGCGGGATGACGGGGTTGGACAGGTTCGGCCTGGCCGAACTCGTCGACCCCGGAAGCTACGAGCGCGGCGTGCAGTACTTCCGCTCGGGGCAGGTGCTCACCGTCCGGCACGACACGGCGGCAGGCGTCGTCACCGGCTCGGTCCGCGGCTCGGGGGCCATCCCCTACTCGGTCACCGTGTCCTACACGCTCGCGCCCAACGGGGCGTTGCGCACGGTGGACGCCGCCTGCTCGTGTCCGGTCGGATTCGAGTGCAAACACGGCATCGCGGTGCTGCTGGCCGCCCTGACCACCGCCGCGGCCGGCACCAAGGACGGCCCCGAGGACGGCCCCGCCGTCCCCGACTGGGAGCGGGCGCTCGGGGCACTGAAGACCGGGAAGCGCCACGGCACCGAGTCGCTCGGGCTGACCTTCGAACTCGAGCAGGGCACCGCGGCCCGGCGCAGCGACGTCCGGTTGCGCGCCCTGCGGGCCCGTCCCGTGCGCATCGGGAAGAACGGCCGGTGGGTGACCACCGGGGCGTCCTGGACCGACATCAACAACGGCTGGCGGGTCGACGCGACCTTCCGGGCGGACCATCTCGAGGTGCTGCGCAGCATCGCCGCGCTCGACGCCGAGGTCGACCGTTTCGGTCGCCGCGCCGGTGCCGGCACCTGGCTGCGGCTGGACCTCGTGCAGAACCCGGTGATCTGGGAACTGCTCGACGACGCCACCCGGTGCGACATCGCGTTCGTCACCGCGCGCGGCGGCGCGCTGTCGGTGAGTGCCGCACCCGCGGACGTCGTCCTCCGGCTCGGCCGGTCGGAGGGGACCCTGGAGCTGCGGCCCGTCCTCACGGTGGCGGGTGAGCCCGTCA